>JACPIM010000022.1 GCA_016188045.1 Candidatus Woesearchaeota archaeon
AATAATTTTTTAAGTAAGAAGAACTAGCTCTTTTTAGCAGTTTTCACCTTCCAAATTGAAACTGCTTCTTAAAATGCAAGAACTCGCAATTCATCTCAGGGTTCTAAACCCTGAAGTGTTCTTGCTCGGAGAAATCATAAAGTAAAGCCAAATCTCTGTTTAATATCATTTGTTTAAAAAAAGCACGTGTATTTATATAGCCTACGCGTACTTGTCGTGTAACATTATTATTTAATGTGTATTTTAGAGAACAACCTTTTTTTTCGGCAATATTTGAGAGTGCGAATCCATCCAACGACATATAAAAAGCTTTAAAATCTAAAAACTGAAGAGTCCTATTATGGTATTTGAAGATCGTTCTATTATAGAGAGAAAAGAATATAATAAAGAGTTATATACAAAAATATTTAATATAACAAAAAAACCAAAAAAGATATTAGACTTTGGTTGTGGTTTAAATCCGTTATATTTTCCATATAAAGATATCTATTATATTGCAACAGACATTAATAAGAACATTTTAAAAAAGGTTAAAAAACATTTTAAAAAGAGTAACATAAAAGGAGAGGTTTTTTATTTAGATATTAAAGATTTTAATGAAATTAAAAAATTAAACAAAGTAGATGTTGTTTTTATTTTTAAAGTATTAGATCTACTAAAAAAAGACAAACTAACAACCCTTGGAATTATCAAAAATCTAAAAACCAAGTTTGTTGTAGTCAGTTTCCCAACAAAGACAGTTTATGGAAAAAGGATGAATTATCCAAAACGAAAATGGTTTGATAACATCCTTAATAAGTTAAAATATAAATATGAAATAATTAGGTTCTTTAATGAAATATTTTATATAATTAGGAAATAGATTTATAAAACAAATTATTTTAATTTTAAGCATGTTATACTTAATAGGCATAGGATTAAATGATGAAAAAGACATCAGCGTAAAAGGATTAGAAATAGTCAGAAAGGCGGATTTAGTTTACCTTGAATATTATACTTCTAAATTACAGTGTAATATAGAAAAATTAGAAAAACTTTATGGTAAAAAAATAACAAAAGCAGACAGAAATTTTGTTGAAAAAGGCAGTGAAATATTGGATAAATCAAAAAATAAAAAAGTTGCCTTCTTAGTAATAGGTGACGTTTTTTCAGCAACAACCCACATGGATTTATTTTTAAGAGCTAGAAAAAGGAACATTAAAGTTGAAATTGTAAATAATGCCTCTATATTAAACACAATTGGCATTACAGGATTAGAGATTTATAAATTCGGCAAAATAACAAGCATTTCTTTTGAAAATAAAAATATTAAAACACCTATAGAAGTATATGAAATGAATAAAAAAAATAAATTACATACATTATTTTTATTGGATCTAGACCCCATTAATAATAAGTATCTTAGTATTAAAGACGCCATCAATTATTTAATTAAAAACAATATTAATGAAAATACTCTTGCTGTTGCCTGCGCAAGAATTGGAAATAAGAATCAAATTATAAAATATAAAGAATTAAAAGAATTAAAAGAGATTAATTTTAGTGACCCTCCTTACTGTTTAATAATTCCTGGAAAATTGCATTTTATTGAAGAAGAAGTTCTAGAATTATGGAAATAACATTAGAAAGATTTTTATATATCACAATGCTCTAATTTGTTAACAAAAAAGGTGATTATACTGGCAAAAAAGAGCGATGAAACAACAGCAATCTTATCTATAGTCGCTGTTATAGCTATGTCTGCATTATTTGCAATATTTACTCAATACGGTTTAAAAAACATCACTGGATTGCCTATTGGAACAGCCCAAGGTAATGTTGAGGGTGGGCAGGGTATTGCCGTAGTAACAACCACGATTACCCCAAACCCCGGAGCTTGTAATTATAATTTAGTTGATTTTGGAACTACAACAGGAGGATCTGTTTTATCTACAGGATCTTTTACTAGTCCTACTGGCTGCAATAGTCCTAGGCCATTTATTATAAGAAATATTGGCACTGAAGTATTAGATGTCAAAATTTACGCATCTAATGCTTTATTTTCTGGATATCCTAAAACGACTTTTCAATTCAAAGTTGCTGAGCCAGATTCAATAACTGACTCAAATTTAGATGATTGTTTAAGCAATTGTTTTAATATTCCAACTAGTATTACAACTTACACTAATATGCCAATTAATTCGCCTCCAATCCCGGATACTTGGGCAAATGCAATAAATAATCTAAACTATCAAGATACTAACGATGAAGCCAGAGTTGATATTAAACTTGATGTGCCGATTGCATTTGCTGGACTTACAAGTAGCATAGTAACTTTTTATGGTGATTTTTCAAATACATTTTAGAGGTTAAAAATGGAAAAAAAACAAAAAAAATTTTTCACCACAATGATAGTTTTAGCCATAATAATATCATTAATAATAACATTATTAATTGTTAATTTAGGTAGCCCAGTTCAAGAAGTGGGTAGAGAGACCAATACAGTATATTTACAACCCGAAGAAAAAGGCCAAACCGGTTTTGTAAAGGCAGTAGTAGTTGAGGAGGAAGAAACAGGAAATGAATAAAGATTACATTTATGGTTTTTTAGCGCTTATCATAGTAACTTCTATCTTAACCTCATTTTTTACATTTTTTTATTTATCTCCCATTATTAGTGGGAAAGCAGTCCAAGAGACTGGAAATGTCCAAGTTAATGTTGTCTCGGGGTTAGGCATTGCCATTGATACCGTATATAACGTAATTGACTTTGGTAATATAGCAAGAGACCGTACTTATGATAGCGATTCCAATAATCCAACATATCAAACTCCAGCAATTACAAATCCGATATTAATAAGAAATGAAGGTAGTGTTGCCGCAGATATTCAAATTTGTGCTGAAAACACTTTTTGGTCTGGGAGTTATGTTGCCTCTGATTTTCAATATAAAGTTGATATGCCTCTTCTTGCTGGTTCAGATAACTGTGGTACTGATATAAGCCTTAATAATAATTGCTTCACAGGTTCTTCGGGATCTATAATTGCTTATAGTAACCTACCATTTCCAACTTTTCCTAATCCTTGCACTAATGTTAATGCAGTAAATAATTTACAAAATGCAGATACTAATGATGAGGTAGAATTAGATATAAAAATACATGTTCCAGTAAATGAACCAACAGGTGCTAAAAGCACCACAATAACAATAACCGGTGTTGACCCAGTAACAATACCTTGAAGATTATGAAATATGTTAAATTAATATTTTACATTTTTACATTTTTCCTACTTTCTAATTATATAAGCGCCTTTTTAATAAGTCCACCAAAATACGAAGTGGATTTTGAGTCCAACGCTCAAAAAAAATTAATAATCACTTTAATAAATAAACCAAGAGAAGATAAAGAACTAGATACATATATTAAATACGAATTTTTACATCCAATAGCTAAAGAAGAATTAAAAAATGCTTTTTCTCTCAATTCAAGTAAAGTCTCTTTTACAAACCAGGAAGATTATGTTTATTTTGAGTTATTAATAAATTTTCCAGAAAATTTAAGCTTAACTGGAATACATGATTTAAGAGTTGGAGCAGTTGAAGCAGCCAACGAAGGACAAGTAGCTTTTAGGGCAGGAAATGAAGTAAGAATATTAATCAAAAATGGCAACGACACAATAATAATTCCACCCATAATCAATAACGGAGGAGGCAACAATAGACCCGCAGATCAAACCCAAAATATTCTTAGACCATTACCAACTACCAGAACATTAAACATAGAGGTTTTAAACATTACCGCAAAAGATGTCTATAAAGGAGAAAAATCTGATATTGTTATACAGGTAAGAAACAATGAAAATTTTAATGTATATGTAACTGGAATTATCAATATTCTAAAAGAAAATATGGTAAAAGAAGTTATTACCATACCGCCAACAAGCTTAGAACTATCAAAGACAACAAACCTTAAAACTCTTTGGGACACCAAATCAGCAGATATTGGAGAATATACGGTAGGAGCAACTATAAACTATCAAGGAGGTTCTAAGAATATAGCAACAACAATGAAAATTAAAGAAAAAAATTTCTTGGTTGTTTTTTCCTTTAGAAATCTACTACTTATTTTATTAATTCTAGCTCTAGTTGCTTTAATAATAATAACAATCTTATTTTTATTAAACAAAAAGAAAGGTATAGAAATACTATCAGTAGAAACAAGGAATATTCTGCCTAACTCTCTTTCAGATATGATAATCAGATTTAAAAATTATGATAATAAAGACCATAAAGTTTATGTTGAGATTATTGTTATAAGTATTAATAATGACGTTGTAGATAAAATAGGAACTAATGAAGAGATTTTATCTAAAACAGAAGGCAGTTTTGAGTATAATTGGGAAACTAACAAGTTAATTCCTGGTATTTATAAGATACAGACGATTATAAATTATGATAATAAAAAAGCAGAAAAGATAATCGAAATTAAGCTATGAGAAAGATAATCCTGGTTTCAATCGGTATAATTGCCTATTTAATAATTTTTTTTATTCTAAGTTTTATAAAATTGCAAAGTTTTGACATAAAAGTTAATGTTGATAATATTGTAGGAATAGCATTAGATAATAAAACCTTAAATTTCGGAACCTTGCCTGCTGGTAATAGTGCATTTAAGTATATTGATCTTATTAATAATGACGACAACAAAAAATATGTTTATTTAACATCCAAAGGAAGAGTAAAAAACTGGATTGTTGCAGAAAAAAACGGTTTCTATTTGGGTCCTAAAACTAATAAAACCATTAAAGTTGAGATTTTTATACCAAAAGATACAAAAATAGGAGAATATACTGGGAAAATGAAGGTGACTTTCTTAGGATGAAAACTGAGAATTTTTTATTAATTATTCTAGTAGGTGTTATTTTTTTAGGTATTGTTATAACTGATACTATTAGATATACTGGGTATGATACTGGAATTGTTTTATCTAAAGTTGTGGATACAGATTGTGTTTTAAATTTAAAAGAGGGCTGGAATTTTATTTCTTTTTGTGCAAATGTTACTAATAAAGAGATTATTTCTGTTTTATCTGGAATTGGAAGTAATTATAAATATATTATGCAGTGGAATGAAACTAATCAGAAATTTGACATTTATAGTATTTTATCTAATGAAAAGCCATTTAATGATTTTGATTTTAGTAAAGGTTATTTTATTTATTTAACTAAAGATAATCTAAATTTAATTATTGTTGGTGAATCGTATAATCTTTATCAAAAAAATTTAATTTTTGGATGGAATACTCCTGGATATGTTTATACAACTTCTATGAGTATTGATGATTTAACAAGATTCATTCAGAATGATTTTCGATACATCATGAAATGGAATAATATAGATCAAAAATTTGATATATACAGTCCCTTGGCTTCAAGAAATCCATTTACTTCTATAAATAAGGGAGAAGGCCAGTTTATTTATATCAAAAATAATGATGGGATCAGTTTTATTTATTAAGATAAATTTAAATAAAATAAAAGGCTAGAATTTATCATGAAAAAGAGTTTAGTGTTTTTTATATTCCTACTTTTTGTAGTTTTTGTTAAAAGTGATGTTTATGTTGGAACTACTGATGGGTACATAGTTAATACAGACAGCCAATTAGTTGCTGGTGCTAGTGTTACAGTTTCTATTAATGGTTGTAACACTGGTGAAGGTTGTTCTCAAGTAACGACTTCTGATCTTGGTGGTTATTATGTAGTCGCTAATTTAAATTTACCTAGTAATGGTATAGTTACTGTAGGCGCTAATAAGGGAGAGGCTTTTGGTAGTAATGCTGGTGTCGCTAATCAATTTCAAGCTGCAACAGTGAACGTAACTATTTGTGAGGCTCCATCTGAACCAGCTTTAGATCCTATTTTTGATACACACCTATCTAATGTAATTGCAAAATGGAGTTCAGGAATTGATCCAAGAGGGTATAATATTTTTGATTTGTATAAATTGGATTCCAATCCAGAAGAAAGAATTGATTCACCTAAAAACGAAGCAGATTTAAGTTATACCGAACATACCTGGAAAGTAAGAACCTGTAATAATTTTTGTTGTTCTAATTGGGTTAGTGATACTTTTAGAATTATAAATGCCGCCCCAAGTAAACCTGTTTTGAATGTACAAGAAGATACTAATACGAATTCTGTTGTGCTTAGTTGGGTTCCTGGTGTTGATCATGATGGCGATGATACTTTTGATGAATATAATTTTAGTCTAAGAAGTTCCATTCTAAGTCCTGCCCTATCACCTCAAACTGAGGCTAATTTAGCTGGCGGTTATACGTGGAAAGTAAGAACCTGTGAAAAATATGTAGAAGGTTTGTGTAGTGATTGGGCTGATGATTCTTTTGTTGTTTGTACTAGTTTTGCACCTACAAATTGTCCAGCATGTCCTACTTGCTCCAGCAGCAGTAGCTCAAGTGGAAGAAGTAGTGATAAATCTTGTAAATTACCTTCAATAGAACCAGTTGTATGCGAGAAGCCGTTGTTATATTTAACCCCTCCTGTGAATACAATCAGTATATCTCCTGTGTTAGTTTTAACTATTCCTGAGATTGTAAGAAAAAAAGAATTCGAGATTAAAACAGCATTTAGTACACATATAAATTTAGAGAATTTAGTTTTCTCAGTAGATAGCCCAAAGGGATTTGATATCGAGGAATATAAACTAAGTGATTTAGGTGCATTTAATAAAAGTAGATTTGTTTTATTGGGCAAAAACAATGTAAAGAACGGAGTATATGATTTAACTTTCAATGTGATTTTAGATAATGAAAAAATTATATCTGAACCATTTCAATTAAAAGTAAAAAAAATTAACCATTGGTTATATATCTTATTAGGAATTTTAATTATGGCTTTAATATTAATTTATCTATATTACAAACAAAAAAAACTTTAAAGTTATAGAAAAGCATAATTAGTTTTTGATAAATGGAAATAAAAGTAAATCCTGGAAAAAGAGAAACCAAGATTATTGGTGAAAAAAACGGCATTCTAATTGTTGACGTTAAAGGAAAAGCCGAGAATAACGAAGCAAATAAGGAAATAATAAGGTTTTTTTCCAAAAAATATGGAAAAAAGGTTAAAATAATTAGAGGTTTAAAAAGCAAAAGAAAGATTATCAAATTTCTCTAGTAAAATTTATATATTTTATGATTATATTAAAACAAATTAGGAGGTAAAAAATGAAAATAAGATATGTATTGTTATCTTTGGTTTTGATAATATTAGTAACTTCAATAGCAACAGCATCAATGATAATTCCCGCAAATGACAATGCAAAAGAAAACTCAAATGCACCTGAAAACTCTCCAGTAATAGATGAAAATTGGGATTTAGAAAGGGTTGATTTCATACATTACGTAAAACCACCGAATGTCGGAAAGGGCGGAAAGACAAACACGTGTTATAAATTAATGGGTGTGAAATGGAATAGTTTGCCAGTAAGTTATATAATAAATCCTAGTAATACTCAAGGACTAAGTGAAAATTTTATAACCTCGGCAGTATCAACATCAACTGAAACCTGGGATGCTTCCACTTCAAGCGAATTATTTAATAATATCTATGCTATTAATTACAGTGCAACTTACGGAATACAGGATTTTAAGAATTCAATAGATTTTAATGATTATCCTGATAACAATGTTATAGCCGTTACAAGTGTTTGGTATACGCGGGTTGGAAAGCAAATAGTTGAATTTGATCAGAGATATAACACAAGATTTTCATGGGGAGATGCAACAGTAGATCCTTCAAAAATGGATTTACAGAATATTGCAGTACATGAATTGGGACACGCTGTTGGTTTAGATGATATATACACAACAACATGTTCATCTGTAACTATGTACGGATATTCTACTGAAGGCGAAACTAGTAAAAGAACACTAGAACAACCCGACATAGCAGGATTACAAGCTATATACGGAATTTAATTTTTTATTTTTATTTTTTAAAACTTATAATTGAATCAAAATTTTTTTCTATTATTTTGGAATTAATAGCATTAATTTTAACATTTAGTAAATTAAAGGCAGAGGTAATATATGAAATATTCCATAAAGGAACATTAATTTTCTGTAATATTATTATTTTCTTGGATATAGCTTCTAATGGAACAACTTCTTTTTTTATTTTATCTACTATCTTAATGGCTTCTTCTATTTTGGTTTTTATTTTAGTTAAATCCAATTCTTCTAAATCTTTCTGTTCTTTTTGGAATACTGCTGAATCCTCGTCTATCATTTTTATATTAACTCCTTCTATACCAAAAGAAGATATTTTTTTAGTTTTTTTAGAATAAAAATCAAATTGCCAGTTATTATCCATAAAGAAGCAACTTACAAGGTAAGAGTCGTCCTTGTTCCATTTTTTAAAAACTTCTGAGTTCTCTATTAATTTTAAATCCCCTTTAAGATTCATAACTTTCTCCCAGAATTTCTTGTATTATACCTATAATTTTACTGTAATACCTAAAGGGGTGTACAAAAAAACTTTTGCCTGCAATACCTTTATGTATAATTGGAACACAACACGAGTCACAACTTGTCCTATATTCTCGTGTTAATTCTAGCCATTCTCTATTAGCTCCTATTGTGAAGGCAGGCTCAAATAATCTGCCTTTAAATACAAACCCCAAAAGCTCTAATTCCTCATCAGTTGGAGCTATTTGTGTAATTAAGCCTTGGTATGAATAATTAACAAGACCAGTTATTTTTGTTTGTAAGCAAAGATTTTTCTCTCCCGACATTTAGTACTAACTCCTCCTTTTCCCTTGTTTCCTTTTCCACTCTTCTTTTAATAATCCATAAATATTTTCGTCATAAATTTTCCCAGTTGATTTTGCTATAGCCGCCTTTCTTTTTCTTCCTTCATACTTAAATCCAAAATTTCTAGCCAGAGCATTTGAAGCTTTATTTTCTTTAAAAGCAAGAAGATTTATCCTTCGTAACTTTAATTTTTCGAATGCTAGATTTAATATGGCATTTAATGCTTCAGACATTATCCCTTGTCTCCAATATTTTTCTCCAAGCCAATATCCAACTTCTGCTATTCCTTGAGAACTATCAACATGTATCAGTCCGATACCTCCAACAATCTTTTTTATTGCTTTTGATTCTATATTAAAACTATAGCTCTTTCTTGGCTTTTCTTTCTCTGTTTCTTTACAATGTGCTATCCACCACTTTGCATCTTTTAACGTATAAGGATATGGAACCGCAAGCAAATATCTAGAGACTTTTAAATTATTTATATTTTGTATCAAATCTGGAATATCTTTCTTTTCTATTCTTCTTAAGACTAATCTTTTTGTTCCAATTTTCATATTTTTCATTTCTTTTCTTTTATTTCTGTTAATAAATCATTAATAAATTCCTCTACCTTTACGCCAAATTTAACTTTTCCATCTAAGGTTCTTATAGCCAAAGTCTTATTTTCCTGCTCCTTATCGCCTATTGTTATTGTCAACGGAATTTTTTCTAATTGAGCATCCCTGACTTTTTTTCCTATTGATTCTGATCTATCATCTAGCTCTACTCTAATGTTATTATCCCTTAACTTTTTTAAAACA
Organism: Candidatus Woesearchaeota archaeon; assembly: GCA_016188045.1. Lineage (GTDB taxonomy): Archaea > Nanobdellota > Nanobdellia > SCGC-AAA011-G17 > JACPIM01 > JACPIM01. Next base: position 9,610 of record JACPIM010000022.1, read on the forward strand.
TCTCCAGCAAATTTTTCATTCCTATCTGTTAAAGTTAATATTCTTACTTGAACAGGAGATAGCCATAACGGAAGTTTTCCAGCATAATGCTCTATTAATATCCCTATGAACCTTTCCAAACTTCCTAAAATCGCCCTATGTATCATAATAGGGGTATGTTTATTTCCGTCTTTTCCCTCATAAGTGGCTTTAAAGTTTAAGGGCATTTGAAAATCCAATTGTATAGTAGCTAATTGCCAGCTTCTATCCAAACTGTCTCTAATATCAAAGTCTATTTTTGGCCCATAAAATGCTCCCTCACCTTCTTTAATATTGAATTTTATTTTCTTTTTGTTTAAAGCATTTCTTAAAGCCTCTTCTGCCTTCTCCCAAAGCTTAGGATCACCCATGGCTTTTTCTGGTTTTGTGCTTAAATTAACGACATATCTAAAATTAAAGACTTTTTTATACACTGTATCAATAAAATCCATCAAATCCAATATCTCTTTTTCAATCTGTTCTTCTGTTACAAAAATATGTGCATCATCTTGTGAGAATTTTCTAACTCTAGTTAATCCACCCAAAACGCCCCTTAATTCATTCCTATGTAACGCACAAAAATCAGCTATCCTCAAAGGAAGTTCACGATAACTCCTGATTTTGTTTTTGAATATTAATACATGTGATGGGCAGTTCATTGGTTTTAATGCTGCCTCTGAATTATCAACATTTAAAACAAACATATCTTCTTTGAAATGCTTCCAATGCCCTGAAGTTTCCCACAGCGCTTTATTAAATATTTGTGGTGTAATTACTTCTTGATAGCCTCTTTTTTTGTACTCTTCTCTGACAAAATTCAATAATTCATTATAAATCACTGTTCCTTTTGGTTCAAAGAAAGGAGACCCTGGACTATACTCATGAAAAAAGAAAAGTTCCAATTGCTGTCCAATCTTCCTATGATCTCTTTTTTCCGCTTCTTCTAATTTTTTTAAGTATTCTTCTAGTTCTTTTTTTGAATTAAAAGCTATTCCATATATTCTTTGTAACTGTTTATTTTTAGAATCTCCTTTCCAATAAGCTCCGGCAATTTTTAATAACTTAAACGCTTTAATCTCTTTTGTGTTTTTTACATGCGGACCGGCACATAAATCTGTAAAACTTCCATGAGTATAAAAAGTTATATTATTATCAGGTAAATTTTTTAATAATTCTAATTTATATGGCTCGTCTTTTAGTATTTTTTCAGCTTCATTTCTTGTTTTTTTTGATTTTTTAAAATCTAGATTTTTCCCTATTATCTCCTGCATCTTTTCTTCTAATTTTTTTAAATCATCCGGTGTAAGGGTATGTTTTAAGTCAAAATCATAATAGAAACCATCATCTATTGCAGGACCTATTCCAAGTTTTGCTTCTGAAAATAATTCTTTTACTGCTGAAGCCAATACATGGGAAGCCGAATGTCTGATTTTTTCTAAATCCATAGGTTTAGTTTAATAATGTATATATTTAAATTTAACTAAAAAATCTTATAAAAACATTTAAATAACTAATAAAAGTTTAGTTTGCTATGAAATTATCCATATACTTAGTGATATGTTTTTTATTAATAAGTGGTGTTTCTGCATTTATTTTCATTAATGATATTGAAAAAAATATTTATAACCTTGGTGATAAAGTAAATGTTTCTGGATATTTAGTTAATGATAAAGATGAATCTGGCATATTGGAATTAAGCTTAGACTGCACAAAAAAAAGTAATTTATTAGTAAAAATAATCCACCTTAAAAGAGAAAAACCATATAATTTCAGTGAAGAAGTTCCTTTAATTTCAAATACATTAGGTAAATGTGGAATATTATCTTCTTTTTTAATTAATTCTACTTTAGCTGATTCTACTTACAGTAATGAATTTATTTTAACTGATGAGCTAGAGGGAGCTTTTTCCATTGATAAAAAAATAATTCAACAAGGCAATGACATAGACATAAAAGGCCATATAAATAAGAAAAATAACGAATCAATAAATGGTATTGTAATCTTGTCTTTTTTTCTAGGCGATGAACTTTATTTAATTAAAAACAGTGGTATCACAAACAATCTAGATTTAAAATTGGATACCAGTAATTTTATCCCAGGAAAATATAATTTAGACATTATAGCTAAAGATCCCTATGGCAATAAGAAAAATTTCCAAAAAGTTGCCAATTTTGAAATTGTTAACGAGGTATCTGTCTCTGTTGACGCAAATAAAAAAGAAGTTTTGCCAGGAGTAAATGTATTTGTTTATGGAAAAGCGAATACTATTCTAAAAGAAAGCTTTAGAGATGGAAAGGTCATCATTCAATTTGATAATTCTGAATATAAGGCCAAATTAATGGATAATGGATGGTTTAATTACGAACTGTTTATACCAAAAGATATCAAAAGCGGAGAGCATAAAATAAAAGTTGTTGTTACTGATAATTTTGGAAATAAGGGCGAAAATGGGGTTTCAATCAATGTCTTGTCTGTGCCAACAAATCTAAGTTTTTTTGGGCTAGATGAAAAATTTAGTCCTAATGAAGATATAGTAATAGGGACTTTTTTATATGATCAGGCAGGCGATTTAATCAATGAACTAATTAATATTAAAATAGTTGATTTAGAAAATAAAACTTTGTTATATAGAAGCGTTAAATCTGGTTCTGAGATAAATTTTAAAATGCCAGAAAGGCAACATACTAACTTAAAGGTAATTGGCGAAGCTGGAATTGTTCAAGAAAATATAATATCAATAGAAAAAGCCAGTAGTTTGGATTTTGAAGTTATTAATCAAACTCTAATTATCGAAAATAAAGGCAACACAAAATATAACGAACCTATAAAAATTAATATTTCCAGTTCTGATGTTACTTCTGTTCTAATTAAAAAAACAAGTCTAGGTCCAGGTGAAAAGCTAAAGATTAATTTAAATAGAGAGGCAAAGACAGGCATTTATAATATTGATGTTGATAGTAAAGTATTTAAGAATGTTTATATTGTCGGTTTAGGAGATAAACCATACAACCTTATTTATTGGGTATTTGTTGTTATTTTTTTAATAGTGTGTTGGTATATCTTATTTTTTAGAAGAAAAATGAAGTTACTTAAAGCACTAAGGGAAAAGAGAAATTTATTAAGAAAAAAATTAGGTCTAAGCGATAATACAGATAAGGTTAAAAAAGATATTTACAAAAATAATATCTTAAGAAAATTTGAAGAACAAGAAAGAAAAACTACGAAGAGTTTAAAGTTTAATTTTAAAAAAGAAAAAAATGATGCCGGTTTTTATGATTTAAGCAGAAATTATGTTAAACAGGATAATAGTTCAGCAAATAATAATTATCCTTTATCTCAAACCTGGAAAGAAGAATTTGTTGGTTGGAATAATAAAAAAGAAAAGAAAAAAGATAGCGATGAAGATTCTGGATTGTTCAATATGTTTGATTAATTATTGAAACACCCTATAACAAAAAAGACTTTTTGTCAAAATATTGTCTACTGCTAATAGGACAGATATCATCCCAACATAACTAATTTGATCTTGAGAAAATATTCCAAGAATCTGTAGAAATTGAGCAAGCATGTTAAATAAAACTATAACTATTAGTATAAATACGAGCCCTTCTACTAGATATTTGATGATCCTCATATTATCTTGAATAATTTTAATAGAATAAATATGATTATCAGGTAAATTATTAATCTGGTTATGTCATCAAATGAGAAATTGTATTTTGGTATAATACCTAAAATTCTTGTTTTTATTTAAACCTTTCTAAAATATTCTACTACTTTTTAGTTGTAACTATAGAAAGATTTATAAATAACTACTTTATCCCTTTATTGGGTGTATAAAATGGATGTCGATGAAGTATTAAGAGGATTAAATGCTAGAGGGTATAATGTCTATTTCTTTGATAGATTGAATGGAGGGTGCTTAGGTAGTTTTGAAGATGCTGTTCAAAAAGGTTTAGCTGTGACCCAAGAAGCATTTTATGGTAACGGAATGAAAAGGGAGCAGGGAGTTATGCCATTTATTGTTGAACCGGGTCAGAGATTTTTTGTTCTTCCTTCTTGTGGAAATCCAAATTCTCCAGAGGCTGTGCTAACTGAAATAAGAAGATTAAAACGCGAAGATAAAATTCCTAGGAATTTAGATTACCAACTATTTGAATTGGTTGGGGGCTTTGGTCCTGAGTATTTTCCACGTTTATTATAAAAAGTTAGTTCTTGAACAGATAAAGAGAGTTAGATATAATAAATTATTTATTTTGATCTTTGAATAATACTATCTTCTAATAAAAATCCAATCTTTCTCAGAGTCTATTTTTTTAAAGTTTTCTAATAAACCTTCTTTTTCTAATATTTTTGCTAATTTTGATTTTTTTAGAACTGTTAATGCTATTTGTGAGCTAGGTTTTGCAACCCTAAAAATTTCTTTTAGTGCTTTTTTAATATTTGTATGATGTAAAGCAGTTACTGAAATTATTACATCAAAAGTTTTATCTTTAAATGGCAATTTTTCAGCTTTCGCTAGTATCTTATTCCCTCTATACCGCTTTAAAAGTTCTTTAGATGGGTCTAAAGCAATACACATACAATATTTTTCAAATGGTTTTGTTGAAATTCCAGTTCCTGCCCCTATGTCTAATAATAACCCCCTTGGTCTAATATATTTAAGAATGATATTTACTTTTTTTGATTGTTCTTCTTTATGAAGTTCATTATAGGATTTAGCTATTTTGTTGTAGTATTCCATAGAAATGAGATAAATAGAAATATTTATATATTATTAGTTCACACTGTGAACCTTATGAAACAAAATATTCAAGAGATAGAAGTATGGTATGTTTTACCAACTGTTAGAAAAGAAATAGTTAAAGGACTTTTAGAAAAAGGATTAAACCAAAACCAAGTTGCTAAAAAACTTTCATTGAGAAAGTCTACCATATCCCAATATGTAAACAAAAAAAGAGGAAAAGAAATTAAATTTAATGATGAAACATCAAAATCAATTAAAGAAGCAGTTAATAACATAATGGATGACAAAGACCCTTCTAAAGAGATTGCTAATATTTGTGAATTATTTGTTAAAAATAGAACAATATGTGAAATTCATAAAACATATGAAAATGTTCCAATAGACTGCGGGTTGTGTTTAAAATGAGCAGATTTTTTTCAGGAAAAGTGTCAGTAAAAGCATTTCAAATAGGTTGTCCTATTGAGTTTACACAAAAAGGAAGTAGGTACATACATTCTGCTGTTTTTGATGGCCTATTGGAAGCAAATGGTGGATTAGAAGCACATTTTATATTCCCTAGATTCAAAGATTTTTGTCTTGGTATTTTTAGGCTACCTGTTGTGGTATTGGATAATGATATAGGATATGTAGATTTCAGTAATGTTGCTTTTGGTGATGAATTACTTCCTTATAAACCAAGAAATAAATCAAAAGAGTATTACGATAGAATTTGTGAGATTCTTCTAGGCAGAAGGTTATAATGGCAAAAGAACAATTCGTAATCAATAGAGAAATATTAGATCATAAGAATCCAGAAAGGGCGGTTTTGAAAGCCCCAATAGGATTAACAGAAGAAACAGTTAGATTAATCTCTAAAGATAAAAATGAACCAGAATGGTTACTGCAAAAAAGATTACAATCTTTTAAATTCTTTAAAGAAATGCCACTACCGAATTGGGGACCAAGTTTAAACAAATTAAATTTAGATAAAATTGTTTATTACATAAAGCCAGATGAGAGGGGGGGAGCTAGAAACTGGGATGATGTTCCGGAAGATATTAAAACTACTTTTGAAAAATTAGGAATTCCAGAAGTTGAAAGAAAAGCCTTGGCAGGCGCTGGTGCCATTTATGAAAGTCAGGCAGCATACCACAATTTAAAGCAAGAATGGGAGAAAAAAGGAGTGATATTTGAAGATATGGATGAAGCAGTTAAGAAATATTCTGAATTAGTTAAGAAATATTTTATGACAACTTGTGTTCCTATAAATGATCATAAATTTGCTGCTTTACATGGTGCGGTTTTTAGTTCCGGGACTTTTATTTATGTTCCTAAAAATGTTAAAGTAACTATTCCCTTGCAAGCTTATTTCAGAAAAAATGCTATAAGATCAGGACAATTTGAGCATACTTTAATAATTGCTGATGAAGGCAGTGAAGTTTCATACATTGAAGGCTGTAGTTCTCCTCAATATAATGAGAGTTCTTTGCATGCGGGGTGTGTTGAGATTTACGTTAAAAAAAATGCAAGGGCAAGATATAGCAGCATTGAAAATTGGAGTAAAGATACTTTTAATTTAAACACAAAAAGAGCGATTGTTGAAGAAAATGGGGTTATAGAATGGATAAATGCAAATACTGGCTCTGCCTGCACCATGCTCTATCCAAGTTCTATCTTGAAAGGAAAAAATGCAAAATCTGATTTTATAGGAATAGCTGTTGCTGCAAAAGATCAAAATCAAGATACAGGACACAAGGTTTATCATCTAGCTGAAAACACAAGTTCAACTGTTCAAAGTAAATCTATAAGTATGGATGGAGGGATTACAACTTATAGGGGAATTTTGAAAATAATTAAAGGAGCTAAAAATTCCAAATCGAGCGTTAAATGCGATGCTTTAATATTAGATGATAGAAGTAAAAGTGATACCATCCCTTTTATTGAGATAAATGAGGAAAAAGTTGATATTGCTCATGAAGCCACAGCAGGAAAGATTGGCGCTGAGCAAATGTTTTACTTAATGAGCCGTGGTTTAAGCGAAGAAGAAGCAATGAAGATGGTTGTTTCTGGATTTATTGAACCTATATCTAAAAATTTACCGGGTGAATATGCAATAGAGTTTAATAGATTAATAGAACTGGAAATGGAAGGTTCTGTAGGTTAAAATGCAGATTAGTTTACCAATGGATGGCCCAGATTGGTTTATCCAAAAAAGAAAAGAATGTTGGAATGAATTTGAAAAGATTAATCTAGATTTAAATTTAAGATACGGCTTAAGTTTAAGATTTGACTTATCAGGACTAGACTTAAGCAGCGTAGAGTTAAAAAAAAGCAAAATTAAAGTTGATACTGAACTTTTTAGTTTCGAAAAATTAGATGAATATGAAGATTTCTTTATGAATAATTTTATTCCAAATCAAGATAAGTTTACTTTATATCATAGCAGTTTATTAAATAATTTAGTGATAATTCATATAAAAGAAGACAAAGAAATTAATATCGATATAGAATTAAAAGATAAATACCATGCAGACCACATTTTAATTATCGTAGAAAAAAACGTCAAAGCAAACATTATCGAAAATATAAAAGGAAATTGTATATTTAGAACGGGTGTTGTTGAGATCTATTTAAAAGAAAAGGCTAAATTAAACTATTTTTTATTAGATGAAATAAAAAAAGGAAATAATTTTACTGTTTACAGGGGTTTAATAAATAAAGATAGTGAATTAACAATTGCTTCAAGTTTATTTTCCAATGGAATCAACAGAATGGAAAACAGCGTAGTAATGAACGGAGAAAATGCCAAATCTGAAATATATAATCTCTATTTTGGTAATGAAAATAGTAGATACGATATCTATAATGCAATAGTTCATGGAAATAAAAATTGTTTTAGCAATATGTTAAGCAAGGGCGCAGTAAAAGATAAAGCTCAAACTATACACCGGGGTTTAATTGAAATCAAAAAAGGTTTTACAAGTAATAATGGTTACCAAAAAGAAGAAGCTCTAATTTTAAATGACGGCGCTAAAGCCAATGCTGTCCCAAACCTAAAAATTGATAATGATGATGTTAGATGCACTCATGGAGTAACTATAAGCCATTTGGATAATGAAAAGTTATTTTATTTAATGAGCCGCGGTTTAGATAAAAAAGAAGCAATAAAAAATTATCTTATAGGTTATTTTTATTCAGTTTTATGCAAATTTCCTGAAAAATTAAGAGAGATAATAATTGAAAGAATACATGAAAAACTAAAATGAAACTATTATTTGTGTGTATGGAAAATGTTGCAAGAAGCCAGATAGCTGAAGCATTATTTCCAGATCCAATTCATGAAGTAATTAGTGCTGGAATAGATCCTAGAATAAATAAGAGTAGAACTCTCGTAGAGATAGGTGCTTTTGGTGTTATAGAGTGCATGGCTCAATTAGGCTATCATCTTGGTAACAGGATGGTGAAAGAATTAAGTCCTGGGATGGTTAGAAGAGCAGATAAGATTATTGTTATGGCTGATCGTATGTTCTGGCCACAATATCTTCGTCTAGCAAAAGAAAAAACAGAATATTGGCCAATACCAGATCCAAAGGGAGCTCCAGTGTGGAGATATGCGCAAATTAGGGATACTATCAAGCATCTGATATATGACGATGAAAAAGGCCTTGCTAGGAGGTTATCGATAAGATGAGAAAAGATGATTTCCCTTTATTAAAAAATAGAAAGATAGTTTATTTAGATAGTGCAGCGACCAGCCAAAAACCCAGCATAGTTATTGAAGCAATGAATGATTTTTATACAAGATATAATTCTAATGTTCATAGAGGAGTTTACTCTATAAGCGAAGAAGCAACTTTAGAATATGAAAAAGCAAGGGAAAAAGTTGCTGAATTTATCAATGCACTTCCAAGTGAAATAATATTCACCAGAGGAACAACCGAAAGCTTGAATTTGCTTGCTTATTCTTTAATTGATGATTTAAAAGAAAACGATGAAATTTTATTAAGCGAAATGGAGCATCATTCAAACTTAGTTCCATGGCAACAACTAGCTAAAAAAAATAATATAAAATTAAAATTCATACATATTAATAAAAACGGTCAATTAGATTTCGATCCTAATTTAATAAATAACAAAACAAAAATTGTGTCTTTAGTCCATGTTTCAAATGTATTAGGGACTATCAATGACATTAAAAAAATAGCTAAAGAAGCCCATGATAAAGGAGCTTTATTTATACTAGACGGAGCCCAGAGTGTTGGCCATATGAAGATTGATGTTAAAGATTTAGATGTAGATTTTTTGGCTTTTTCAAGTCACAAAATGTTAGGTCCTATGGGCATAGGCGTTTTATATGGTAAAAGTGATTTATTAGAAACAATGAATCCATTCTTATATGGTGGCGACATGATAAAACAAGTAAGTTTATATGAAACCAGGTTTAATGACGTCCCTTGGAAATTTGAAGCTGGAACACCTAATGTTGCCAGCGTTATAGGTTTAAAAAAGGCAATAGAATACATCAATGAAATAGGAATTGATGATATCGAAAAGCATAATAGGAAGTTAGTTAAGTATACAGTTGAAAAATTAAAAAAATTAGGCATTAAAGTTTATGGAACTCCAAAGCTAAATGTTATTTCTTTTAATATTGACGGAATGCATCCACATGATGTTTCAAGTTTGCTTAATCAGAATAGAATATGCATACGTGGTGGTCATATGTGCTGCATGCCTTTAATGAAAAAGTTAAGTGTTAATGGTGTTTGTAGGGTTAGTTTTAATTTATATAACGAAAAAAAAGATGTTGATGAACTAATAAAAGCCTTAAATGAGATTTTAATTTTAGCTGAGAAAAATGGAATTGCTGTATGAAGAATTAATGGATCATTATAAAGATCCGAGGAATTATGGAGTATTGAAAGATTTTGATATTAAAGAATCTGATTCAAATCCTTTGTGTGGAGATGAGATTTTATTCACCATTAAACTTGAAGATGAAAGAATAAAAGACATAAAATTTTCAGGCGCAGGTTGTGCCATTAGTAGATCTTCAGATTCAATCCTAACAGAATATGTTAAAGGCAGGAGTATAAATGAAATATTAAAAATGAGTAATGATGATTTTTTAAAAATATATGGATTCAAGCCTAGCGCTATGAGGGTAAAATGCGCATTGTTAGGATTTATTGCTTTGAAGAAAGCAATTTTAAGATATTTAAATCAACCAATAAAAAATGTACCATAGGAAAAATGCTAGAAATTAAAAATTTACACGTAAAAGTAGAAGAGAATGAAATACTAAAAGGGGTGAGTTTAACTGCCAAAGATAACGAAGTAACAGTTTTAATGGGACCCAATGGTTCTGGTAAGTCGACATTAGCAAATACGCTAATGGGACATCCTAAATATGAAATCACTAAAGGCGAAATCAAATTTAATAATACCTTACTGAACGAATTAAACCCAGAAGAAAGAGCTAAATTGGGATTGTTTTTAAGTTTTCAATACCCACAAGAAATTTCCGGTGTTAATGTTAGAAACTTTTTAAGAGTGGCTTATAACTCAGTTAAGAAAACTAAATTAAGCCCCATTGAATTCAGAAAAATAATAGATGAAAAAATGGATTTGTTAAAAGTTGATAAAAGCTTTGCAGACAGATATTTGAATGAAGGTTTTTCTGGCGGCGAGAAAAAGAGGAGCGAAATTTTACAACTAGCAGTTTTAGAGCCCAAATTTGCAATATTAGATGAAACGGATTCTGGATTGGACATAGATTCTTTAAAAACTGTAGCTGAAGGAGTAAATAAAATAAAAGAAAAGATAAAAAACGGGGTATTAATAATAACTCACTATAAAAGAATTTTAGATTACATTAAACCAGATAAAGTCTATATCATGAAAAACGGGAAAATTGTTGAAGAAGGTAGTATTGAGTTAGTTGAAAGATTGGAAAAAGAAGGATATGATTGGCTAGATGAAGTTAACGAACAACTGCAAGTTTAGAACCAAGAGGAAATTCTCTATCATTATTCTCTGGCTTTTCATCTGCTTGATCATTAATTATTTCTGCCCTTTCTAAAAGATATTTTTGTCTTAATGAATCCAATTTTTTGACCTTTAATCTCGAAATCGGTTTTGGAACGTCTATCTGTCCCATTAATTCAGCTAGATGTGAACCAAGCAAGCGACAAAATTCAGATAAACCATATTCGTCTATTTTGCAACTTATTTCATTAGTGAATCCCAACCGGCACTCATAAGTCTTAGCTCTCGCTGTAAGGGTACATGGAAATCCAGCTTCAGTATCAACAGGAGGAGCTACAGTTTGTGATCCAGTAGTTGCCAATTTATCAATGGTTTCCTTTGAAGCAATAGTCTGATATTTTACACAACCACCTACTAAAGCCACCAGACCAACTAAAGTTACTGTTGTTCTAGAAAAATAATTTAGCACATTATTATTTAAGATTTTAAGAATATAAATCTTTTTATCTAAAATTCGTAGATATAGGTAGTAAAAATCAATTTAATTTTTCTAATAAAACACAGGCCTGACAAATATCTTTTGAGGTTGCTGCTCCACATTTTCTGCAACTATTCACTGTTTTTTCCTTAAAACTCTCCTTTATTAAAGGTAAAGTTGATAAAAAAGAAGAGACTATGTTGTATTTTGTTCCAGGATATTTTTTTTCAAATTGATTTAACAATTCTAAAACAGAATTTCTATATCCTAGTTTTGCATTGGGACATTCCACATATTTATCCAATATATTATTCAAAAAAGCAAAAGCAGTGATTTCCTTTTCAGTTAAAAAATAAAAAGGTTTTATTCTTCTAACAAATTTTGGGTCATTAACTATCCCAGTTACAGGTCCTAGAACTGCAGAAGCCCTTGTATTTTTTCTAAATTGATTCATTAATATAGTCTGAGCTTCATCATCTAAATTGTGTCCCGTTGCTAATTTATTAACTCCCAATTCTAAGGCCTTATCATTTAATATTTTTCTCCTAAAAACACCGCAAAAAGTGCATGGAATTGTTCCCGGATCTTTCTTTTTTATTTCATCCAATGTTTTTCCAAATTCTTTTTTAAAAGAAAAAGTATAGAGGTTTATTTTATTTTTTTTACAGAATGATTTTACAAATTTAAAATTTGAATCCCTATAATTTTTAATACCCTCGTCTATTGATAAAGCAATTAGTTTTACTTTTGTTGGCCTAAAAATTTTATTTAAAACAGATAATAAAGACATAGAATCCTTACCACCACTTACTGCTACACCTATAATATCTTTTTTGTCAACCATATTGTAAATTCTGATTGTCTTTCTTACTTTTTTTTCAAAATAAATATTAAAATGTTTTTTACAAAGAGATACATTACTATTAGGAAGAGTTATTACAGGATTATTTTTACAGTTTCTACAATTCATATTTATATACTACAGTATATACTTAATTTATAAGTGTTTTTAACTATATTAAATTGGTAAATTAACTTAATAGTAGTAACAAAATAGAAAAATTTAAATATGGCAGATCTTCTAAATATAATATGAACATTAAAAGATATCAATTGGATGATCATTTGAAAAGAGTTTTAAAACGACTAAAAGACCCTATACATCTTCATGATATTCCAGAGGCTAAAGAATGGTTGTATTTAAATGGATTCAGAGATCCAATTGTTACCCACGAAGCGTTTGACTTTTCTGCTTATGAAAAAACTAATGGGAGTAGAGTATTGGGAATACCTTCAACTCCTGTATATGCGCCTTTCAGTGGTATAGTTCTTAGAGCTTATGCTGCTGAGTGTGCGTATGATATGTTGGGTGAACTAGACTATGGGGCAGATTTAGAAATAATGGGAGAATTAGATGGTTGTATTATTACAGCGACAATGGCCCATGTTATCCCGGTAGTAGGGATAGGAAGGGTATTACAAGGTACTTTAGTTGGCAAAACCTATGAATCTCCTAACGATGATGAAGGAACACTTGGGCATTTGCATTTTGAATTAACAGCCACATATAGGGGCGTACAATATGTAATCGATCCTTTTGAAGTTTTTTTACAGGGTAGAACTATAAAAAGAATTTTTTTACCTCATGAAGGTCCGTTTACTAAAGAAGAATTAAATACAGTTGGATTAGAAACTAAATTTTCAAAACGCCTCAATTATGGACAACGACCCAATAGATAACAAAAGTACTTTTATATTATTCTTTATAACTAAAAATTAAAAATTTAACCACCAGAAATAACACTTAACAACTTTATTTCGTCATTATTATTTAGTCTTGCTTTTTCAGTTATTAATTCATTTTTTCTTGTGATTATTACTGTGTTTGAATCTACTTTAATTTTTTTAAATAATTCATTAAAGTCTTTAGCGTTAACTATTACTCTTTTATTTGTTCTTTCTATGAATACTTTGATTTTCATAGTTTAGGTTAAATGATATTGTAGTCCGAAAAATGTAGCTAGTTGACTGATTCCTTGATGGTTATATATTGTCTTTCTTGGATTATTCTTTTTCATAGCTTTTAATTTATTCAATTGTTCTTGCCATTGTCGGGTCAATTCCGGTGGGAAATATATGGTTTGTAAACTATGTCCACTGCTGTTTTCTATATCACTCATAAATCTATTTATATTATGAGCTACGTATAACATTTCAAGAAGGGCTTTATCAATTGAAGTTGATTTCATATCCTAATTTCCAATATATTTTGAATATAAGCTTTTTGCTTTTGTTAGAATGCTTTGATTAGAACCTGGTTTTTATTTTGTTAAGCGGCTACTTCAATTACTTTTTTAACATCACCAGAAAAAATCTTGCTTGCTCTTAAAATCTCAATCGCAATTATAGCCCCGTCTTTAGATATATCTATAACTACTCCGCTTGGTAGTTCTACACTTTTCCAGTATTCTTTATCTGACATTTCTATATTCAAAATGTCTTCTTTTTTATCATACCAATTTTCCATTTTAATCTAACCAATATGTTGTAATTATTATTTTTATACTTTTCCCTTTTTCCTTGTATACTGTTTTTAATAATCTACCTGATGGAGGAATTCTAGTTATGGCATTCCATACTTCTTCCCATGTTCTATCTTTTAGCTTATTTGAATTTGTAATGCAATATTCTATCATATCATCAGTTATATCTGGTCTTTTCTTTCTCTTTCTTGACCAATAATTTGATGATTTAATTAGCATAATTTTCTAAGGTTTTAACTGTATAAATAATTTACGTAGAGATACTTTTAATCTTCATTTGATTAACAACGAAATCTAATTTCCCATATATTTTGAATATAAGCTTTTTGCTTCTTTTTCAGAATTAGCTTTTATTAAAACAGAATTTTTAAATATTGTCATATCTTTAAATTGAAACGCTGTTTTAAAATCTTTAATGCCTAATTTTTTAAGATTTTGTTTTGTTTTATTAAAATTAAAATCTTTATTTATCTTATAAACATTAGATCCACAATATTTTACGAAATTTACCTGTTTTTTTCCATTTAAATACTCAAATTTTTTATTACACGCAGCACAAGTTTTATCTTTTTTTACTTTTATCTTAGTTAGCTCATTTTTATTTATATTAACAAAAATTAAATCTTTTTCTGGGTTGTTATTGGTTAATATCTTAATCGCCTCATTTACTTGGATAGAAGCAATCAAATTAGTAATAGTATTCAAAACACCAGAGATCTCACAGGTTTCTTCTGCCTTCGAATCTTTTAAAATACATTTTAAACATACCTTGTTAGGCAATATATTAAAAACATAGCCAGAATCTTTCACAGCTGAAGAATAAATCCAAGGAATTTTATTTTTTATACAGAATTCATTTATTAAAAACCTAGTTTCTAAATTATCTGTGCAATCTAAAATTAAACCAGATTTTATTAAATTAATATTCTTATAATTTAAATCATCAAAATATGAAATTATTTCTACTTCTGAATTGATTTTATCTAAAATTTCTTTTGCTACGCTTGCCTTTGGCTTACATAAATGTTCTTCTGTAAATAAATCTTGTCTCTGTAGATTACTTATCTCTACTAAATCTCTATCTATTAAAATCAGTTTTCCAATCCCTACTCTTGCTAGTAAATTAGCTGAAACAGAACCTAAAGCACCAAGTCCGACTATTGAAACTGTTGAATTTCTTAATTTTTGTTGGGCTTTTTTTCCAATTAATATTTCTTGACGTGAATAACGCATTTGTTAGTAAACTTAATTATTTTTTCTATGAATAAAGATTATATCCTCATCAGTTCCCTTCACCTTTCTTGCTTTATTAAATAACTCTCTTTCTATAGTAAGAAAAGCTTTCGTATTATGAAATCCTTGATTGTGAACATAAACATTTTTTTCATCAAAACCAACAACAGGAACATAATGACCTATAAAACTATCTGTTCCTTTGATTTTACTCCAATCTAGCAAAATTATTGCAATACAATCTTTGCTAATCTTTGATAATAGCTCTCTAAGTGAAAGATTTTTTTCTTGTGTTTTTACTCCTAATTTATGCGCTTGTTTTTCGAGCTTTTCTAATTTCAGTTTTGAACTTTGAGCATCATCAGCATATTTCTTTAAAAAATCTAGTTCAAAATTTTTAGGATTAAATCCTAAGTGGGTGGTATAAAACTCTGTTTTGAAGCCGAGTTCGGCAGCAGCTTTAGCCAATCCAATTGACCAAGTTATACCGCTTTTATCACTATCAACTAAACCAATTAAATTCTCTCTTGGGTGCTTTTCTCCAAGATATTCTAAAACCATTTGTAATGCTGTTGGCCCGCAATCAGTTTTACTTTCCTGCTTATAGAAAGTAACGTTAAGTTTCATTTTGTGAAGTCTATATTACCTACAATATTATAGTTCTATCTAAGTTAATTTTTAAATTTGTCGTATTTAGTGGAACGCTTTTTCTAACCAAAATCAAAAAAAAGTTTAAATTCCGGCACTAATCTTGGATGTTTTTTCCTAAGCCATTCCTCAATGAACCCAGTATAACAATATGCACAGGAGTTCATATCATTCTTGCAAAAAATACAAGGAACGCTATCTTGTGATGTAGTAATTGCTTTAAACTCTTCTGTTTGTTTCCTAAGTCTTGGTATAAGTTTAGGCTCTCTTTTCTTAAGCCACGTCTCAATCTCTTCCTCTAAGCAATCTTGGCATACCGGATTAGTTATTGCTTCCTGGCATGCAATGCATATATTTGAGTTATTTTGTTTCATTTTTAACACCCCGAGAATGAATATAAAGTTAAAAACGACAACTAAAAGACTTTAATGTCTTTAATGGCTGTCGGACAGTCTAAACTAAATGTAAAAGAAATCCAATAATGTCTACTTAATCTACTTGACATAGAAAAGAATATGATTTTTCTATTTAAAATGATTATGTATATTAAGTATATACTTTTAGGTTTAGAGAAAATTCTGTAAAATCCCATATTATAAAATAGAAATTTAAATGTAATAATCTTTATATATAAAGATAATTTTTTATGGTTATGAGTATTACAAGTACATACGAGGCAAATGGAATCTCTATAGATGATTATTTTTTTGCAAGAGGAACGCATACTGATGCTAAACTTTTAGATGTTTGGGATATGAATTCTACTATGGCCGATTTAGGGGTTTCAGTTAGATTTGGTCATCTTTTAGATAGACAGGGGAAGATTGAGGAGAGTTTTTATAAGGATTTAGATGGTTATTGTCCTGTGGGAGTTTATGTTCCAAAAAAAGTTTTAGATAGTTATCAAGTCAGGCCGAAATTTAGAATTAGTCTTCGTGATGCATTAGATAAACTTGAGATTCTAGTATTCAGAGAACGAGCAACTAGCAGCAAAAAGCCAAGAGTAACAGAACCCGCGTTTTAATAATAACGTATTTAAACCACCAAGATTTAAGTATTTTTAATGAAGAAAGCAATTTTATTTATAATCATTTTTCTATTTAGCTTAAAGCTAGTTTATTCTGCAAATGAATTAATCTCAGAATGCATTAGTAAAAGCTCAACTGATAAAGATAATCTTAATTTGGTAGACGGACCAGAAGTAGTATTGCAAAAATATATCAAAGAAAACAATGAAGAAGAAGTTTTAATGTTTTTTTATGATGAAAATGAAGAAGAAATAGGCAATTTAAAATTAATCTTAAATTATAAAAAATTAAGTAATAATCTTTATAGTTTTTTTGCTAAAAATGAAGAAGAATGTAACGAAAACGAACCAGGATGCAAAGAATATTTTGTTAAAAAAATCATTCCTGATAAATGCAGAAGATTTGGATTAGAATTAAGATTAGAACCAAGTAAAGAAATAATAAAAGAAGAAATTAAGGACCTAAGTGTTTTTGATAATTGCAACAATCTAAAGGAATACAACTCTTTTTGTTCTGATAGTATTATTATAAGAGGAATGAACAGAGCATTTTATTTTTTTAAATATCTAGCACATAAACTCAACCCAAGTTTAGAACCAATACCGTTTAGTCCGGATTTATCACTTTGTAAAAGAATAAATATAGTAATAACAGGACAAGGTTTTAATAGTTATGAAGAAAAAAATAATTTCAGAAAATTAGCTGATGAGGCAATATTAAATGGTGTTTTTAGAAATGATTTACTAGTTTCAAACGCATTTAGGTTTAATTTTTACTTGCTAGATCCTGAAAATGATTTTAGTTGTGTTAATAATTATTTAAATATTGAAAGGGCCCTATATTGCGATTATAGTAAAATAATCAATTCCATCTCAAAATGCCCAAATGATTTTGTTTTAGTTTTAGTTAATTCAAATGAAGATGCAGGCAGCACCAGCGGAACTATTTCAGCAACTACTTTGGGTGGTTTTGATCCTGGCGTTATAGAACATGAACTAATAGGACACGGTATTGGTGATTTAAGAGACGAATATGTTGATGACGATTATTTTAAAATATTTGAAGAAAAAGCAGAGAGAAACTGCTATGAAAATAACAATTGCAAACCATGGTGTAAAAATGGAGAGTGCATAGTAGGAACCAGTTGTATCAAGGGATGTGAATTATCTGATTGGTATAGACCGCATGAAAACAGTTTTATGAAAATATCTGGAAAAGAAATAGGAAAGTATAATGAGATATTAATATGCAAAAGAATTAAAGAATTGACTAATAAAGTTTCAAAATACTGTGAGGAAATAATATGAACAAGAAATATTTTTTAATTTTGGTAATTTTTTTTGTAATTAGTAGTGTTTATGCTGATAGGATATATTCATTTAATTTTAATTATGGCAATGGAAAAATAACATTAAAAAATGTTAGTTCTTTCAATGGTTACTCACCAAATATCAAAGAAGGAGATCACTCTTTTTTAATCTTAAATGAAAATAACGAAGTTTTAAATAAATTAAATTTTAAGATGAATGATGTTCTAGAAATAGTTCCCACTGATGATAAAGAAGGAAAGCATTTAGAATTAAGGCAATTTAACTTTACTATTGTTTCAAATTATAATAAAAAGTTTTCAAAAATAAGGATTGAAAAAAATAATGAAGTTTTATTTGAAGAAGATGTCAGTCAATATATTAATAAAGAAGAAACAAATTATTGGTTATATTTAATTATAATTATCTTAATCATTGCTTATCTTGTTTATAAGAGAAAATATTAATTTTCTATTTTAGTAGATCTGTATTTACCGCCCTTTTTATAAACTCTAAATCTACGCTTCATTCTTTTGTCGCTTTTTGATTTTCTTTGTCCACCTGAATAATCATAATCTGACATAATAATGTATGCTTAATAGTAGTTTATAAATTTTATTAAGATGCTATTTTTAATATTCTTCTTAATTTTGGTTCATCAAAACCAACAACTATATTTCCGTCTATATCTATTACCGGAACTCCTTGTTGTCCTGACTTTTTTATCATTTTCATTGCTGCACTATAATCTTTGCTGACATCTATATCTTCAAACTTAATTTTATGCTGTTTTAGAAATTCTCTAGTTTTATGGCACCAACTACAGGTAGGTGTAGTATATAAAACAACTTTATGTTCTTTCATATTAATCACTCCTTAATTTATTTTATTTAAATTTATCTATTTTAGATATTGCGTTAAAGGTTTAAACTATGTTTTAAGGTCTTTCAGATATCTTTAAGGCAATGTTTATAAATGATTATTTTGTATAAAAACTGATTAAAATGGACTTAAAAGATAAAGTTGCTATTGTTACTGGAGCCAGTTCAGGTATTGGTTATGAAATAGCAAGAGCTTTAGCAGAAAAAAGAGCCTCTGTTATATTAACTGCACGAAGAGGGGATCTATTAGATGAACATGCTAGAATGTTTAGGGAACAATACCAAGCTGATGCAAGAGCAATTGTTTCTGACTTATTTGATGAGCCATCTATTGATAGATTAGTTAAACAAGTTAGAGGATTGTATAATGGAGTTGATATTTTAGTAAATGCTGCTGGCCAATTTATTGTTGCTAGTGAGCCTTTAAATTTAAGAGACCCTACGACCAATTTAGCAGATTTTAAGAGGGTAATGGAAGTTAATTTTTATGGTCCTCTAAGATTAATCTATAAATTATTGCCATATATGAGAAAAGATGGCGTAGTGGTGAATATATCATCTGATGCTGATAGAAAAGCTTATCCTGGCCAACCAGGGTATCATGTTTCTAAAGCAGCTTTAAGCCAGCTAACTAGAGCTTTGGCTGCTGAAAATTGCGGAACAGATTTTTACGCTTTAAGCCCGGGGAATGTTAATACTGAAATGTTAAGAAGAACTGTAGAAGGCAACCAAGAAATAAGGAAAGCAATTGAAAGAAAAATGAAACTTAATGAATTTTATGATAAGATATTACAACCAGGAGATATTTCTAGTAAAGTCTTGGAGCTAGTAGCTAAAAGACCGAGATTAGAAGATCCTGTGATATTAATGCCATCGTATGAATTTTAAAATGTTATTAACAAGAAGGTTTGAATTTGATTCAGCCCATAAATTAGGAAAAGAATTTGGCAAATGCCACAATTTACATGGCCACAGATATGTCTTAGAAGTAACCGTTAGTGGTGAAATTATTAATGGAATTGTTATTGATATTTCTGAAATTAAAAAAATAGTAAATGAATTAGTGATAGAAAAGTTAGATCATAATAATATTAATAATGTTATTGACAACCCCACTGCTGAAAATATTGCTTTATGGATATGGAAACAATTAATTAAAAAGCTAAATAAATTATACGAAGTAAAATTATATGAAACTCCAAATAACTATGTTATTTATAGAGGAGAATAAATGATAGAAAAAAGAAAAAATTTTTGTTTAAATAAAGAAGAATATATTAAAACAGTAAGTGAAAAAATAAAAGAATTACTAGAAGCCATTGGTGAAGATCCTAATAGGGGAGGATTAAAAGAAACCCCTTTAAGAGTAGCTAGGATGTACAGAGAAATATTAAAAGGATATTGCGAAGAAGAAAAACCAAAGATAACTGTTTTTGAAAACAAAGAAAATTACAGCGAGATGATAATTGACGAGGGTTATTTTTACTCTTTATGCGAACACCACACCTTGCCATTTTTTGGAAAGGTCTTTGTTGCCTACATACCAGATAAAAAATTAATTGGAATATCAAAACTAGCAAGAATAGTTGATCATTATGCCGCAAGATTGCAAGTTCAAGAAAGATTAACTAAACAAATAGCAGAATATTTGGATAATGTATTAAAACCTAAAGGAGTAGCTGTTTTAATGAGTGCAAGGCATTTATGCAGGGAATTAAGAGGAGTAAAAAAGTTTGGTGCAATAATGACCACTTCTGAATTATTAGGACAGTTCAGAGAAGATTCTAAAACCAGAAACGAATTTATGAATTTAGTTCAAAATAAGTTAAATAGTTAAATTTCCCTAGAACACCAACAGATATTCTCTACCATCTTTATAGCATTCTTAGAATTAATCATATTTTTTCCGCAACATTTCTTCAATTTGTCCGCTCTATGCCTGCATTCTTCACAAATATAACTTTCTTCCTGCATTTTATTTAAGTTAAATCTAAAGATTATATATTTTCTCCGTTAATTTATTAAAATTTTTTTTATGATTTAAAGAAATCATGTTCTTTTTTTAGGCTTTGGTACAAAAGCAGGAGGCACTACCGAGAGACGGGTTATTCTATCTTTTCCTTTATATTTTGAGTAATCTACTGCTCTAACTGCCCCCTTCCTTAATTGCAATGATTCCATCCCTATTTTATGTTGTGCTATCCCACCACTTGCAGTTATTCCTATCTTCCCCCCTTCTTCATAAGGGTGAGAAATTTCAATTTTCCTAACTTTATCTAAAAAACGATTTGCTACAGTTTCTGCAGTTAATTCATCACAGCCATACAATAAAACTCCAAATTCTTCTCCTTGCCCAACTCTTGCTTGTTCTACATATTCAATATTAAGCGATTCTTCTCTCACTAAATGGTCCAAAATAGTTTGGCTTCTTCTATCCGTTCTATGTCTATTGTTTTCTGGTGTTTCCTCTTGTCTGGATTTTCTAGTTTTTGTTCTAAAACAACCCCTCATCAATTCTGTAAATTTTGCTATGGCCTCGTCGCCTTTTATTTTTGTATAAGCCTCATTAAAATCATGAAAGCCATCTAAATCCATTAATAAATAAGACAATGGAACACTACTTGCTTCTGCCTTTATCATAGCTAATGGAAGAATAGTATTCTCAAAATAATCCTTAGCAAGTAATCCCGTCTGTTTATCCAAAACTTGTGGTACATATTGTGAAAAAAGATCTGGATGAATATCAAGTACTCTTATTAGGCCATCCCTAAAAACAGGGGGATTTGCCAAAAACATTTCTACAACGGTTTCAGGAGTTACAATATATTGTTGTGCACTATCTACCATAAAATAAGAACAGCAAGAAGCATTTATAAACCTTTCTTTTTGTTACTATATTAAAGTAGTAATTATCTAACTATTAAATTTCCTTTCATCTCTTTATGGCCAGAACCGCAGAAAACATTACAAAAAAAGGTAAATTCACCAGATTTATCAGCTACAAACTCAATATTCTCAGTTTTACCAACATCGACTTTTTGGCTTATTCCATAATCTGGAATAGCTATGCCATGATTTACATCTGTACTGGTTATTTTAATCTTGACTTTATCTCCTTTATTTACAGTTATAGTAGAAGGGTTAAATTCGAATTTTTTGGCAGTCATATCTATCTCGACTATATTTGAATTTGCCGCCTGAGAATTTTCATCTACTTTATCATTTCCAGTATCAACTACCTTAACCTGAGGCAAAGTCGTAGTTGTTGTTTCTTGCATCGCTTGTGGCGTTTTTGATTGACAACCAGCAATAATAATTAAAGCAATTACCAAAAAGATTAATGAAATTTTTTTCATTATATCAATTTAAGTTTTGTCTCATTTAAAAAACTTTTGTTTAATCTCTAAATCTTGAATCCAAACTTAGTTTTTTGCTTCCAGATATCGCTAATGACAAAGCAGCCAGAAAAATAGCAAAATCTCTCACTGCAACATCATTATACCCTAAAGAAATTATTATTGGAATTAAACTCAGGGCCATTAAAAACGCAGCTAATCTTGTAAATGCACCAAGTATGATAAAGACAGCCACAACCATCTGAAAAATTGCCATTGCCATTACAACTATTGTTGGTTGTATTGGAATAAAGACCGGAACTAAAGAAGACCACACATCTGGTTCTAAAATACTTGTAATCCCAAACCAAAACAAGGTTATTCCTAATCCTACTCTTAAAATTAACGAACTATAATCTTTTAGCATAAAAAAGTAATATTCTTTTAATTTAAAAAACTTTTGAATACATTTAAATAATAAAAAAGATTTATTTTTAATATGAAAAAATTTATTTTAATTTTTGTTTTAATAATTTTAGTTGGTTGCAATAAAATTGCAAACGATCCTTTTGGTGAACCATCTAACACTTATCCTCCTAATTGTGGCCCAGAAAATAGGTATAAGTTTGATGTTGAGATTAATTCAAGAGAAGATTTTGTAAATTTTATCAAAAAAAATCAAATAGATCCCATGGTTAGTTTAGATAATTTTAAAGAAAAAGAAGAAGTTAAATGGGGTAATGTTTTAAATGCCGTTAAAATTGAAGATTTAAATTCAAAAAAAGTTTATTCTTTAGATTATAAACCATTAGACTGTCAGGGTTATACTTTAAAAATTACTAATGATGGCTATGTTTCTGTCTATGGTTGCTGTGGAAAATAAATTAACCAAAAGTGAATGCACTGAATTTAAATTCTTTTGATGATGTAGTTAGTTTTAAAGTATAAGTTCCATATTTTGAATTAATCACATTATATAATCTAGCTTTGTCTATTGAAATAAATGATTTATTATTTTTAAATTTAACATCAAAACCAGCTTGCTCCTTAGTTATTGATTTATCATTAATAAAAACTTCCACCTCTACTGATTTTGCTGTATTATCCGTAACTATATTTACTGAAGAAGCGGTAAACTTTAATATTATCACTCCTTCTTCATCTTGATTTTGTAAAGTATCAGGATTATTTTTCCATTTTCCTTTTAGATAAATTCTATCTTGACTTATATCATCAGGCAAGTTATAATTTACTATCTGGTCTGGTTTATATCCTTCTTTATTTCCCAGATTTTGCCCTCTTGGCAAAGCAAACTGATAGCCAGCATAAGTTTCAGGTGTTATCCTAAATCTTATTTCTTTTTCAGTTTCTTTAGTCAAATCCATATCAGTTACATTTTCACCTAGTTCTTCTAATAATTCTTGTATTTTCTTTTCTGTTTCTTCATAATTGCCTTCTCCAAAATGAAAATATTTTATATAACCTTCTTTATCTATCAAGTATTTGGCTGGCCAATACCTGTTTTCATAATTATTCCATGTAGAATAATCATTATCCATCCCAACAGGATATTTTATCTTAAAATCATTTAGCGCCTGCTCAACATTTTCTCTTTTCTTTTCAAAATCAAATTCCGGCGTGTGAATTCCTATTATTTGCAATCCTTTTTTAGAATATTTTTCATCCCATTCTTTTAAATAAGGCAAAGTTCTGATGCAATTTATGCAAGTATAAGTCCAAAAATCAATCAAAACGATTTTCTTTCCTTGAAATTCTTTTACTGTTAAAGGCTTAGAATTTATCCAATGTTTTATTCCAATTATCTCGGGTGCTTTCCCTATCTCAGATTTTTCAGGAACATTGACTATCTTGCAACCAATTCCTGGAATGCAAACTCCCCTTTCAACCATTATTATCACTCCCATTATTATAATTACAACAAATATTAGTATTGTCCTTCTAGTCCTGGTTTCCATTTTTTATTGTTATAGATGCTAAATAAAGTAAAAATGCGGGTATTAACGGCAATACGCAAGGACTTAAAAATGAAATTAATCCAGCTAAAAAAGCAATTCCTAAATTTACAGATGAGCCAAAATCTATGTAGCTTAAATTAGTTTTTAATAACAATTCTGCTACAAAAGACAAGTTTGCTATTTTAGCTAAATTGCTTGTGAAAACTAATATTCCTAAAATAATTAACATAACTCCAAAAAAATAATTTAAATATCTTAAATAAGGAAGTATTTTTTGAATAATTTTATTTGCTTGATTTGTGAATAATCCAACTAATAAAAAAGGAATTCCCAGTCCAATTGAATAGGAAAACAAAAGAAAAAAAGCCATTGTTGGTTGTGTTATAGCCAAAGTTAAAATTGCACCTAAAACAGCACCTATACAAGGAGTCCATCCGACAGCAAAAGCAGAGCCAAATAAAAATGATGCTATGTATGAAGATTTAAACTTTCTTTTTACTTGAAATTTATGCTCTTTTTCTAAAAAAGAGATTTTTAATAAGTTTAGTAAATAAAGTCCAAAAAGCATTATGATAATTCCACCAATTCTCCCTAACCATCTTAAAACTAGAAAAGATGAGTTTGATAAAATCGTTTGTAATAAAATTCCAACGAACGAGAAAACCACACTAAAGCCTAAAACAAAAAACAAGCTATTGATAAAAATATAATATTGATTCCTTGCCATTTACTAATATTTAAAAATAAACCCAATTTATACTATCTGTTAATCTATTAAAATAAAACTTTAAAAAATAAAGAAAGATAATCTAAGTATTATGGCTTTTCAGGAGTTTTTTCAATAAGCGCAATACTTTGAACATAATATCTAAAGTAAGACTTGCACGAATAGTCCATGAAAAGTAAGACTTCTCAGCTAGACTGAATACTTTTCTGGTAGATTAAACAAAAAATCTCTGGTCACAAAACTCTTTCTTTTCTTCTGAAGCAAAATATCTTTGAGGATTTTCTCTTAAGTCTTCAATTATTCTTTTTGCTTGTTCTGGTGTGGCTCTGAATGGTGCTACAATTCCACCAACAAACAGAGAATATTCCACTCCGAAGTCCCTTAGCAACATTTTTACAAGTTCTCCTGGACCTTGCTCTGTTCTAAGAGGAAATATCACTGCTTCACTTCCAGCTTTAAAGAACTCTTCATAAATCCATTCTGAGAGAGTATTTAACTTAGAATAAACATGAACTGGATGGTAAACTAATCCATTTTTATCCTTCTTTCTTACCTTCTTTGTAGGATTTATCAATCCAATATGTAAGACTTTTGCTTTATAATCCGGTGTTAAGTCAATTGCCATAAAGAAATATAATAATAAATTGATTTATAAAACTTTCTATTTGTTACCACTTCATAGATTTAACAAAAAAACTTATTAAAAACAAGTTTAATACTTAAAGGAAAAAGTATTTAAAAACCAAAATTTAAAAATTAAAAGGTAATTTAAAATGAAACATGTCATAATTGCTCCACTTGGACCTTATATGGATGATTTATTTGTTGGTATTAGAGAATTCCCTACTGAAAGAATTATTTTAGTTAGTTCTAAAGAAAAAATGAAAGAAGCAGAAGCAACCAAGAAAAAATTAGAGCAATTTAGGATTCCTTGTACTATCAAAGAGATCAGAAGCGATACTCACATCTGGGAAGCAACTTTTGAAGCAATAGCCCAGATTAAATCTGCTGAAAAAGATAAAGAACTTTTAATAAATGTAAGTACTGGTGATAGGGAAACAAGATGCGCTGCTACCTCTGCAGCTTTTGTTAATGGAATAAAGGCTTTTGGTGTTGAAGGCAATGATGCGATGTTATTGCCAGTATTAAAATTTTCATATTACAAAATGTTGACTGATAAAAAATTAGAAATTTTAAAAGTCTTAGCTAGCAACCCTAAATGTTGTTCTTCTTTAGACGAATTAAGCAAGAAAACAAATATGAGCCTGCCTTTAATAAGCTATCACATCAATGGAACTTTGAAAAGTGAAGGATTAAAAGAATTAGGATTGATAGAAACTGTTGAGAAAAAAGGCAGGATGGAAATAAATTTGAGCATGATGGGTAGATTATTAGTTAAGGGATATATAAGATAATTTTTTAATAAAGCTTAAATACCTATTCTTTTAAGGTTTTTTTGAAATGTTTTATAAATATTTAATCAGGCCGATATTATTTAAAATTGATGCTGAAAAAGTGCATGATTTTGCAATTAAGATAGGAGAAACCTATAGTAACAGTAAGATCATTAAACTCTTTTTAAGGAAGATTTATTATTATGAGAATAAAAAATTAGAACAAGAAGTTCTAGGTATTAAGTTCAATAATCCCCTGGGTTTGGCTGCCGGATTTGATAAGAACTGCAAATTAAGTAAAATATTTCCTGAAATAGGTTTTGGTTTTATGGAACTTGGTTCTATTACAGCAAAATATTGTGGGGGAAATAAAAAACCAAGGATATGGAGATTGCCAAAAGACAAAGCAATTATGGTGCATTATGGACTAGCTAGTGATGGTGCTGATAAGATATATGGAAGATTAAAAGATTTGAAGTTTAAAATTCCTTTAATAATCAGTGTAGCTAAAACCAACGACATCAATATTAAGGGCGACGATTCTGTTAATGATTATTATTATAGTTTTAAAAAATTTGAAAACATAGCTGATTTTATTACCTTAAACATAAGCTGCCCCAATACAGGAGATGGAAGAAGTTTTCAAGATCCAACTTTATTGGAAAAATTATTAAAAAAGATTGGAAAAACTAATAAGAAGATATTTTTAAAAATATCTCCAGATATAACAGAGAAAAATATTGATGAGATTCTTCTTGTCATCAAAAAGTATAATATTAAGGGGTTTATAATTGGCAATTTGCTTAAAAAAAGAGAAAACTTGAAAAGTACTGAAGAGGATTTAAAAGGTATGTCTGGTTCTGTTAGCGGACCTGTTGCTGGTAAGCGATCTTTAGAATTAATAAAATATGTTTACAAAAAAACAAAAGGAAAATATTTAATTATAGGATGTGGTGGTATATTCACTGCAAAAGATGCCTATGAAAGAATAAAAGCAGGGGCTTCTTTAATACAAATAGTTACATCAATGATTTATGAAGGTCCTTCGGTGATTAAGAAAATAAACAAAGGATTAGTTAAATTATTGGCTAGAGACAAATACGATAATATAAAAGAGGCAATTGGCGCAGATAACATAATATGAAAAATAAAAAAAACAAATCCTTGTTTTTGGAACAATTCGGAGATACCCCCCCCAACTTAGAGTAATAGATTTTTTAATAGAATTCCACTTTTTTGACTATCTATAACCGAGATAGCAAGGGAAAGTAATGTAAGTTATAATTCTATTAAAGTTTTTTTTCCTAATTTTATTAAAACCGGAATTGTGTGCAAAACAAGAAGAATAGGGAAGTCTGATTACTTTAAGCTTAATCTAAATAATCCTTTTGTCAAGAATTTGATTAGGCTTGATTGGAGCTTAACTAAAAGAAACATAATACCAGAAATTAAAGAAGAAATTTATGCCAGTAGATAGGAAAGTAAAATAAAATTAAAGGAAAATATCCTTTTCCTATTAAATTTTTATATTTCAGTTCACTAGTTTTTAAAATAATTTTTAGAAATCTAATCTTTAAGTTGTAATTTAACAGAAATAACAAGAAAATAAGATGCTCCTAACTAAAACCTTTCTATAACCTGTAATAGAAAGAACTGTTATGTTGGAGGATCTTCATAAACTACTTTGTAAAGCACTACAGCAAAGAGTTTAGCTGTGATTATTGGTTTATCTAATAATCTTCCATATAAACTTAAAGAAACACAAATATTAACTAAAATCCAAAGATTGTGTGAACTACTCAGGGCTAAAGCCCTGAGCGTCTAACGAGAGAAGCTGGTTAGTTGCATTTGTTCTTTATCTTGTTTGTAATATTCGTAATCTAATGCTTCCCAATGTTTTTTCTGGCTTCTTTCAACATAGAATTTTACA
>JACPIM010000021.1 GCA_016188045.1 Candidatus Woesearchaeota archaeon
TTGTATTTCCTTCCCATGTGATGTTTACTAAGAATGAACCGTTAGTCCAGAATGTAGTTATATTCTGCAGGAATGATTTGCTTGTGTTCTGATTATATTTACCACCTGTGTAATTAATCACAAATAATGTCATGTTAACATCTGCTGGATATTCATCCTTTGATGTTATGTTAACAGAGTCATTTGTGAATGCTGTTATGTTCTGATATAATCCTGTGAATGATGAATTTCTTAGATATAAAGTTAAATTGGCATGAGGTAAGGTGCTACTTGAAGATGTGGTAGATGATGTGGTGGTAGTGCTATCTCCAAAAAAAGTAGTACTAGAGCTTTCATTAAATTCAATTATTTGCCAGACAAACTGGTAATTACCGCCACCCAAAAACCTATCTAGGACAATAGATAATTGACTGGATAGATTAGTCAAATTATATTCCCAAAAATCACTAGGGAAATGTGTTCCTCCGGTAGTTGCTTTCCAGGTAACAAAAGGAAATGCCCTTGATAAATTAGTAGCAGGATTTATAGTGCTATTAAAAACTACTCTTGTACCAGTAGCAGAACTATTTGAACCCCATTGCACTACACTGCCATTTGGTAATTCTATAACAGAATAATGTATAATCGCAGTACCAGTAGTTGAACCTCTCTGAAATTGTATACTAGTTGAGTTAGTAAGATTGGTTGTAAACATCTCAATAACGCCATTCTGGTTTGATATATTCCAGGTATTATAAACAAAAGCCCTTGTCACATTTACTGGATTGATAGAAGCATTAGACTGTAACGCAGATGCCACATTAGAATAGCCTTTTTGTATGCTAACATCATTAGCAAATTCAACAGCATACCAGGAAATGCTTATGTTAATTCCGTTCAAAGCACTTGCTACAGAAAATCTTAATTGTGTGTCATTTAAAAATTCAGCCAGCACACGATTTAATTGGGTATTAGATGCTGCCGGTTCATCTGTTCTTGTATTTATGAATACTACTGATTGTGAAGAGTTCACTTGATTTCCCAAAGTAACTTCAGAATATCTTAATGCATTAGAGACATTTGTTATATTCGTGAACCCAGATTGTACTTTCATTGGTCCCTCTATCAAACACCAAGTTACCTTGCCTACGTAATTAGTACTTCCTCTCTCGAACCATAGGGTAGTTGAATTAGTTATATTTCCAGTAATAGTAAAATCAGTCATCCTAACTGTGGTTGTATCTGTTGCTGAATCTCCGGCGCTCATTAACATAAATGCCTGACTTGTATTGATATAATGATAGTATCTTCCAGAACTTGAAATATTGGTTGTGAAATCAACAGTTACATTTTTTTTAGGCAAATCAACAAAACCGCATTGGGTGTCCCATTTGCCATAGGGGACATAAGGTGGTAAGTCAATTGTAAATGTTTGTGTTGCAGATTCAACGCCTGTTCCAGATAAATTAGTTACATTAACTTTCCAATAATATCTTCCAAATCCTAATCTGTATAAATTAGCTATTTCCAATAACCCAAGACTTCTATTCCAAACAGCAACCTCATCTATAGTACCATTGAAAGGACTGCTCCCTCCTTGTGCCAATCCAATTTTTATATTGGTTGTTACATTATTGGTGGTTCCATCTTGACCCTTATTTTTAAATTTTCCATCAACAAATAACCATAGCCCATCATCTGTTACATCCCTAACACAAGCAATATGGTGCCAATTAAAAGCACCCAATACTACAGAATCTGTTACTGTTGTTGCTCCAGCACCATTGTCTCCTGTTAGGGCACAATTAGCCTTGCCAGCATTATCTATAAAAGTTCTTATTGTACCAGTACCTGCCATTTTATCAATTACTTCTTGCTCACTAGAAGTATTCATGCTATAAACCCAAGCACCCCAAGAAAATGAACCGTTTAGTTTAATTTGAGTTATATTGATATATGAAAAACCAGGAGCAGTACAAATTGGAGTACATGAAGAGCTATTAAAATCCAGCCCCCACCCAAACTTGCTAGTTCTGTTTATTCTTGCGATATTACCACCAGCAGAACCACCAGCACCACCTTGGACTAAAGTTCCATTTATATGTATAGGACTCCAGTCAAAAATAGTAGAATTTTTTCCAAATTGTTCAATAAGCTCATTATCACCAAAATTAGATTCATTATCAAATTTTAGATAAACTACAAGGCCATTATCCCCTGTTGTATCACTATAATTTGCTGTTGGAGCAGTCCAGTTATATATTATATTAGAACCGTTAGGATGCATATACTTGTATAACAGATGGTCATAAGGACTTTCACCTTCCCTCCATCCATAAACTCTAACAGTTTCATTTTCATTTGCATTATAGGCTCCACCGATAGTAAAATTTAAGATTATGTTAATAGCTCCTAAATAATTTTCAGTTGCATTTTGAGGTTCATTAATTACATCGATTCCAGCCTGTGCAAAAAAACCAGAATTACTCAATCTAATAGTGTTGTTAATTTCTAAAATCGTGCTCGTTGTAGTTAACTCTAAAGTTGAAGTAGTCTCACTAGATGAAATCATTGTTTCACTTGTACTAGTCGTGGTATTAGAAGTACCAGTACCAACCGGAAGTGTCAATGTTGAACTAGTGCTATCGGTTTCATTTCTAGTTGATGACGGTTCCAAAGGAGTACTAAAATTATAAATCTGCTCAACTACGCGACCAGTAATATTTAAACTAGTATAATCTAAATTAATTAGTATAGACAAGATTATTAAAGCTATAGCTAGAAAAAAATACACCCCTTCATATTTTTTAATTTTATTCTTTCTTTCCATTATAATAATAGAAATTACCCTCTTTCACAACCTTATTTTTTTTAATAAACTCTCTTAAGTAACCATAAATTAAATGATAAAGAACTTTTTTTTTGTTTATGTACCTCTTTTCACTCTTTGTATCTCTCTCCAAAAAATAAGTATATAATTCTTTTAAAGTATAAGCATATTTAGAATTATTCTTTAAAAAATCTAGAATTTGCCCTCTTAAGAATAGTTTACTCTCTACACCCCCTTTCTTAAGTTCCTCTACCTTGATAGGCATTAGAAATTCACTAGATTTTATTATTTATAAATATATCGTATATTATTGTATTTAATGTATAATAACTATATATATTGTATTATATCATTAAGTATTGTAATAAAAGTATTACAACAAAATTTAAAAAAAGGGTTACTAACATATTCACCTTAAGGTGTTATCAGTAGTCTTTATAGAAGATATAAAATGGCAAAGACTCGTTTATCTTTTGGAAAAAAAATATTGTTTTCAGCAATACCAACCATATTAACTTTAGGGTTTGTTGACCAAATTCCAACTGTTTATATCGATAAATTTAGAGAGTTTCAAAAAATTAGGCAGTGCTTGCTTGGTTCAGACCTAGTTCAAGGAAGAAATCAGAGTTTTGAAGGAACAGAAACAATCCATCCAACAAGAGGATATCTTTATGACCCCGATTTTACACAACAGGATAAACAAGGACAGGTTCAAATTAATGAACTAGGCACAAAGGGGAGATTACCGCCATTAAATCCGAATCCAAATGAACGAAGTGTTGTAGTCTTCGGCGGTTCTGTGGCTGAAGACTTAGCATTTGATATTGATAGGGGAAAAGCACTAGAAGAAGCATTAACGCCAATATCAGAAGGAAGAAAAGTAATTGTAAGTTGCGGGGCCGTTATTGGATATAAACAACCAGAAGATTATCAATCGCTTTTAGATTTTGTTTCTCGGGGATATCATTTAGATGACATGATTCATCTTAGCGGATTTAATGATGTAGCCCTTTTTCCAGCTGAAAATTTAAAAAATAATGTTTATTATCGTTATCCTAGGCAGTGGGCTTCAAGAGTTTATAGGCCACCCGAATATATCGAACGTATAATGCTCGCTTATGGTTTTTCTTTTCCAATATTAGATACTTCTACTATTGCAAATTCTATATGGAAAACGTTAGACAACAGGATAATGGAAAACAGAACAAAAATGCAATTAGATGGTAAAAGAAACTTTTTAAGAGACGGGCCACAAAATCCCTTTTATTTTAGTGATAGTATGACAAGCGAAGAAAGACAAAAGCAGGAAGAAGTTATGCTTGAATGCCTTGCTGATAATTGGAGATTTTATATTGAACGAATGAATAGCCTTTGTTTGGAAATGGGTATAAGACCACATTTCTTCTTACAGCCCAACCAATATGTTGAACCTTCATCGTTGGATATAGAGGCGAATAGAAAGGCAATACAAGAAAGTGGTCCTATGAATGGAGATTTTATGAATGGACAATGGGTAAAAAGGGGTTATCCCTATTTAAAAGGAAAACTAAAAGAATTGGAGAAGAAAGGGATAAATGTAGTTGATTTAACTATGGTTTACAAAGATGTTAATCAGCAAGTTTATTGTGATACTTGTTGTCATGTTAATGAAGTGGGAAATAGAATATTGGCTGAAGAAATTGCAAGACATATTGCTACCGATTAACAAATCAGGTCCATTTATTTGCTTTCAAAATTTAAAGGCTCTAAAGAAGAAAGCAAAACAGCCAGTGCATCGTTTGATCAATTAATTTTATAGAATCCTAAAAAAACCAATTGGCTCAAAATAATTTCAAAAATACCTAATTAAAGAGCGATCTATTTTTATTCATAAAAAACATAGGGTTTTCTCTTATACACCATTTCATTATTCAACATATTCTCTAAACTATATATTCCAGGCAAGTGTTATATGACAACTACCCACGTAAACAATATAAACTATTTAATTCTTCTAAAAATTTGATGGATAAAATACTAAAGTTCTATTCAAGGAGAGATATTCAAAAAGAGTTATTTAATTTATCACAAAACAGGGAAATCGCAGTTAAATACGGAGAAAAAGGCTTCGGAAAGCGTCCAGATACCTTACAATACCAAACAGATGTATTAGAATTAGCAAAACAAGGAGTTACTTCTTTTCACGGTTCTGTTGAAAGGTGGAAAAATCCATTGGGATTAAAATCTGGTATGAACAGAGCACAATTAGACAATTTACGCTTAGCCTGGGATTTAATAGTAGACATAGATTCCAAATTTATAGAATATTCAAAATTAACAGCGGAATTGGTAATAGAATCTTTAAGATTTAATAATATAAAGAATGTTTCATGTAAATATTCAGGCGGTTCAGGATTCCATATAGCAATACCATTTGAATCTTTTCCAAAAAAAGTAAAAAACCAAGAAACAAGATTGTTATTTCCAGAAGCACCCAGAGCAGTGGCAGAATACATAAAAAAGCTAATAAAACCATTCCTAACAGAAAAGATAATTTCCATAAGTAAGTTAGCGGACATATCAAAAAGTTTAAACAAAAAACCAGCCGATCTATTAGAAAAGATATGCATTAATTGTAAAATACCCGCCATTACTAGAACATCAATAAAGCTTAGTTGCAGTAATTGCGGAAGAGAGGAAATTCTAGCAAATATAGAAAATAAAACTCTAATTTGCGTAAATTGTAATTCTACTTTAAATATTCAAAAAAATATTCTGCATGATGAATGTCCTAAATGCAGAAATACAAAAAATTTTGTTAGTGGAAAATTTGATCCTTTTAGGATAATAGAAATAGACTCACAATTAATCTCCTCTCGTCACATGTTTCGTTTACCTTATAGTATTAATGAAAAGAGCGGTCTAGTAAGCATCCCGATAAAAACAGATCAAATTAAAAATTTTAAACCTTCAAAAGCGAAGATAGAAAATGTTGAAATAGAAACCTCATTCTTGGACACAAAAAACACCTTAGAAGGAGAAACTAACCAATTATTTATGCAAGCTTTCGATTCTTTAGAAAGCAAACAAGAAACAAAAATAAAGAATACAAAAGAGTATGAAATTCCAAAAATAGCAATTAAAGAAGATTTTTTCCCAGAGTGTATAAGGAAGATGCTCCTAGGTATTAAAGAAGATGGAAGAAAAAGAGCAGTTTTTGTTTTAATCTCATTCTTACAGCACATGGGCTGGTCTTATGATGTCATACAAACAAGATTATTGGAATGGAATAAACTAAATTATGAACCACTTAGAGAAGGCTATATCCTTTCTCAAATAAACTGGTTCAAGAAACAACAGAATAAAATCCTTCCACCAAATTGCGACAATGAATCATACTATAAAACATTGGGAGTTTATTGTTTCAACTGTAAATATAAAAATCCAGTTAACTACGTAAAAATAAAACTAAAAGAGGCTTCAAATAAAAGTGATAATAAGCGCTAGTTGGTTTACCTCTCATGGGTATTGTGAATACAAATTTTTTCTAGAAAAAGTTCTCAAAATTGAAGTTCCAAGAACGCAAGAAATGATTTATGGTTCTAAAGTTCATAAGGATAAAGAAATTCTCTTTTTAGAAAAAGCAGAAGAAATGACTTGGAAAGAATTTTTAGAGTCTGAAATTCCTATAATCACAAAAGAAGTTGAATTTGAGAAACAATTAGGGGATATTTTATTATTAGGAAGAGTAGACGAAATAAGATCAGATAGCTCAGGAATTTATATCATAGATGATAAGCCGAATCCAAAACCATATAATTCAAATAAATTACAACTCTATGCCTACTGTTTATTGTTCAAAGAAACTTTTAAAGATTCACTAAATAAGTCAATATTTTCCATTCTAAGAAATCGTGATACAAATGAGATAGTCTGGGCTCAAAAATTCAATAAAGATCAAGAAAAGGAATTTTTTGAAGTATTTCATAGGTTAAGATTGATTATATTAAAAAAAGAACAACCCATTCCAACTACAAACCCAAATAAGTGTAAAGCCTGTATTTATCATAAACTAAATTTATGCGATAGGTCTCTAGCAAAATAAAATCCTTTATTATTTTTCAATTTCCATTAGCCATTTCCACAAAGGAATAAATTTTATTTTTTCTCCATTAAACTTTTCTTCTACTTCTTTGTCTCTGTTTATTATAATTAAATTCTTACATTTTAGTTCTTTACTAGCTTTAATCAGGCTTTTTATCTCTCTTTCTTTTGTTTTATATTCTGAAATGTCCCAGCATACTTGAATTAGAGCCTTTACCTTTGGGCCAGGTTTAACTACAAAATCAACTTCATTTTGCTGGTAGTCTTTCCAATAATAAATTTCCAAACTAGAATTAGTGGATTTTCTTCTTAAAAGTTCTATACAAACAACATTTTCAATAAGCTTGCCCAGATCTTTTGATAATTTAAAGCTCAAAAAATTACAAATGCCATGATCCACCGTATAAACTTTTTTTGGCGATATTACCTGTTGTTTTAGTTTTGGAGAAAATCTATCAATAATAAATATAATAAAAGCCTCTTTTAGATAATCAACATAATTTTTAACAGTATGCACATCTTTTATATTAAAAATATTTGATAGTTTTGAGTAAGTAAATTCACTCGAAAAATTTGATGTTAAATACCTAGAAAGTTCTTTAAACGTCTTCTTGTTTTTGATATTATATCTGTTTAAACAGTCTTTATTTATTATATCCTGATATATATTCTCTACAATTTTAGAACCAAATTTTCTAAATTCTGGAAAGCCGCTTTCTTTGAAGTAACAATCTAATTGATTCTGTACTTTTGCTATGTCTTCTGTCAAATAAATATCTGGTTTGAAATTTAAAATTTCTCTAAATGAAAGTGGGTATAATGTGAAATCTATATACCTTCCAGTTAAACGCGTTGCTAATTCTCCTGAAAGGAGATTGGAATTGCTTCCACTAATTACTACTTTTTTAGTTCTTCTTAATCTGTTAGCAAATAATTCCCAACCGTCAACATTTTGAGGTTCGTCAAGTATAATTAATTTAATTTCTCCATATAATTCATAAAATGCTTGTAAAACCCGGTCTAAATCTTCTGTTTTCAATCCTATTAATCTTTCATCATCAAAATTTATATATCCGAAATTTTCCTTTAATTCATTAGCTAAGAGTATAGAAAAAACAGATTTTCCAGATCTTCTAACTCCGAGAATCGCAAGTATATTTGGGTGTGACAAGAAAGGTTTTACATAATCCAAATTCTCCCTCTGTATAATATAGGCCTCTCTAAATATTTTCTCAAACTCTTCTCTTTGGCTGGTTATTATTCTCTTTAAAATTTCTATTTCCATGAATATTCTAACTACAATCACCTTTATAAAGCTTACGATTATGACTACAATCTTTTAATTAAAGTTTGTAGTTGTATACACATTATTTTTAGAGAATATTCTGTATTCTAAACTAAATTTATGTGATAAATCTTTAGCCAATAGAAAAGTTTAAAATTTGGTAAAAACAACCATTTATCAAATAATATGTACAAAAAAAGAAAAAAAGCGATAGTAGGTTATTGTTGAATATGTTAAAACTAAAAAATGAAGAAAATTAAGGATTTAGAAAAATTTTTTGGTATATTTAAAGAAGACAAAGAATATAATAAAATCATGAAAGAAATAGATAAAGGTTGGAATAAGTGGGCCAAAGAGTATGCTTAGACTTGGTGTTCATATAGAAATTATAAAAGTGATTCATTTTAAATCAACTATTAGCAAAATAATCCAACAATCTCGTCAAAATCTTCCTCAGAATAGCTTTCCTTATATTTTTTCAATACCTCTTTTAATTTATCAGAATCTACTTTTTTATAATAATTATTTAAAAATTGGCAAAAGCCAGTAACGTTTTTAGGTCTTTCACTATATTTACATCTCTCAAAATCTATCAAAACAATTTTTCTGCCAACAATAATGTGCTTTAAAGGATGATGCATCTCAAATTTATCAACCTTTAACTTATCTAATATCCTACATTGTCTTAAAACTTCCCTAACAACATTCTTTTTCTTATTTAAATCAACTTTTTTAAAATAATCTAATATCCTATCACCTTTAACAAATTTGCAAATAATAAATTTATCATTATAATAATAAAGTTTAGGTCCAATTCCACACTTATTAAGTTTTTTTAACCAAATACCTTCGTTTTTTATGCTAGAAACAGCCTTACTTTCTTTTTTTTTAATTTTTATTATAAAATTAAATATTTTATATACGTTCATCCTTTTTCCTTTAGCATAAACCATAAAAAAAGGTTAGGGAAAACTATTTAAATAAATAACTATAGTTCTTATTAAAAAGGGGTTGCTAATGAAACTTAGGTTATTTACTATAATATTCCTGTTATTACTTATTCCTCTAGCTATTTCTAAGCCAGTTGATTTTGATAAAGCATACACGTGGTTATATGGTCAGCAACCAACAGATGTAACCCAAGCAGCCTTAACAGCTCTCTCAATAGCAAAAATAGATCCAGCAAAAGCCCAGTTGTTTATAGATTATTTAAAAAATAACAAAAATCCTTCACAACCGTGTTGGCCAAAATCAACCTGTGATTCCTCTTCTACTGCCTTTGTATTATTAGCCTTAAACAATGGAATCAATATAGACGAAGTTACAATAGAAGAAGTAAAAAACTGGTTAGAATTAGCACAACAAAATGCCCCTTTGCCAGGAACATGGAATTTGCAGATAATTACTCCAGGAACTGGTACTTGCGAATTAGTTTATGCAAAAAAAGGTTCTACAAATCCAAATCCAGAAATAAGATTATCAGTAGATAATGGAAAGATATCATCTCCTTCCTGTACTCAACCAAGAACTTTTTTAGACATTCGTTCTTGCATTTCCCAAGATATTTTTTCAAAGCCATCAACTAAAATTAGAATAAACTGCCAAACTTTATCAGATGCAAAAATCTCAGTAATCTACATAGAAAATAATGCTTACTACCTTGTTAGCGAATCAGTTTCAGTAACTACAGATATTATAATAAATAATGGTTATTATGCTAATTTAGATTCAACTTATTACTCAAATTGGGCTTTAAAAAGAAGCAATAGCGATGTTGATTCATTATTATATCTAAAAAAATCTTATAATCTCAATTCAGTAAAAGACAATTCGTTGCTTTTTTTAGTTACAAATAATTTGTATTATCAATCAAAATTATCAACTTTAAAATCACAAATAGGCGGCTATTATGGACAAGTCCCAAATTTATGGGATAATGCCCTAGCTGCTCTTGCTTTGGGCCAAGCAGATACAGGTTTACAAGAATGGTTTGGATCCCAACAAAATGCTAATGGTTACTGGCAAGACTCAAAAACTACCGCTTTAATTTTATTTGCTTTAGGTGGTACAGCTAATTTGCCTGAATGTGTTCAAGGACAGCAAAAATCATGTGGCCCGGGTGTTTGTGCATTAGCAACCCAAACTTGCACTTCTCAAAACACCTGGCCAGGCTGTACACAAACAGATCTTGCTAGATCTGGTTATAGCGCAACAGAAATATGTGGCAATGAATTAGATGATAATTGTGATGGATCTGAAGACGAAGGGTGTGATTGTGATCCTGCTTTATTTACAACAGAATCCTGTGGTTTAGATATAGGAATTTGTGAATTAGGAACAAGAACTTGTGATCCAATAACTAGAAAATGGTCTTCTTGTCAAAATGAAGTAAGACCTAGTGTAGAATCTCCAAGAGATGGAAATAGCTGCTATGACAATAGAGATAATGATTGTGATGGTTTAATTGATTGTAATGATCCAGATTGCCAAATAGGAAATGATTGGGATAGGGATAGTATTCTAAATGACAATGACCAAGAGAAATGCACTCCTCGTTCTTGTTTAACTGATGTCATAAGAGAAGGAAGACCAGAATTTTTAGGCAAAGCTAAAGATCAAGATTCAGATGGAATGTGTGATAGCTTAGATCAATGTGATAATACTCAAACTGGCTGTCCAATTTATGGAATAGATCAACAAAAACCAGGTTGTCCAAGTGACTGCTCAATACAATCCTGTCGTGAAGGTTCAGATAATTTTTGTAGATTTACATCTTGTGAAACCGATTGTGGTTCAGGTGTTTTCAACACTTGCGATTATTTAGAATGTTCTTCAGTTTCCTCGAGTTTAAATGGTTGCATCTTTATTCCAAGTTCTGTACCATGGTTATACAATAGTTGTGTTTCTTGTAGTTCAGGTTCATCATGTTCTTCATACCAAGATGAAAGAGATTGTTCCTCAGATTCATGTTCAAAAGGCCCTTGTCAATGGGAGAATAATGCATGTACAGAAATTCCTAAATCAAATTTCTATAAAGATAATGATAATGACGGATTTGGATAGCAGATAACACAGATTGTGATGATTCAACTTCATCAATACATCCAAATGCTCAAGAAATATGTGATAATAAAGATAATGATTGTGATGCTTCAACACCAATGGATATAAACTGTGCTTGTACTCCTCAAACTACTCAGAAATGTCCTCTTCCTCAAAGTAATTCATTATGTACCCAAACATGCACAGATCAAGGACAATGGTCTTCTTGTGATACTTCAAGAGCCAGTCAAGAAAACACTCAAGCGTCATGTTCTAACAGTCAAGATGATGATTGTGATGGTTTAATTGATTGTAATGATCCAGATTGTGGTTTCGATGCTTCCCAAGGAACAGGAGATTGCGATAACGATAGAACTTGTGATTTATTTGAAACAGATAGAGATGGTGATGGAATATTAGATGCAACAGATCAGGAGATATGTACTCCAAGAGACTGTATATCTTTAATCAGACTGGGAAAAGCTGTTGATGATGATAATGATGGTGTTTGTGATCAAAAAGATAAATGCCGTGGTACATTACAAAGTTGTAGCCCAGTAGAAACATCTGGAGATAGAATAGGTTGCCCAGCACTTTATTTGTGTGATCAATCACAAGGTTGCTTTAATGATCCATCGTGCCTATGCCAAACTTGCTCATCCTGTTCAGATAATTTCTTCTGCGGTTATGATGAATGCTCATCCTGTTCAGGTAGTTGTTATTATACTCCTGGCCTTATTAGTGGTACTTGCAATATATGTGCATCAACCTCATCATGTTCTTCATACCAAGATGAAAGAGATTGTTCCTCAGATTCATGTTCAAAAGGCCCTTGTCAATGGGAGAATAATGCATGTACAGAAATTCCTAAATCAAATTTCTATAAAGATAATGATAATGACGGATTTGGA
>JACPIM010000023.1 GCA_016188045.1 Candidatus Woesearchaeota archaeon
AATTTTTTAAGTAAGAAGAACTAGCTCTTTTTAGCAGTTTTCACCTTCCAAATTGAAACTGCTTCTTAAAATGCAAGAACTCGCAATTCATCTCAGGGTTCTAAACCCTGAAGTGTTCTTGCTCGGAGAAATCATAAAAAACTCAAATAATGAGAATGTTGCTTATTTTGGAGATCAAGGCAATATTGTTTTGAAAGGAAACTGTTTCAAAATATCAAACTGTGTTCCTCCTGTAGATTCTTTTATATTCAAAAATAGTGATGAAAATACAGTTGCTTATGTTGATAATCAAGGAAATTTATGTATAGAAACTGGAGATTGTCAATCAAGCATTAGTTGTAATCCAACTATAAATGACGAGTTCATTATACAAAATGAAAATCGTGTTGTTAGTTGGATAGATTTAACTAATGGAAATTTATGTTATATAGGAAGATTAATTGAAAATGGTTCGCCTTAAAAATGAAGAAGATAGGAACCTAAATAAAAAGGAAGTTGATAAGAAACGTAGTTTCTTATGTAGGAGGGTTTAGAATATGAAAAATAAATTTATAAAATCATTAATAGTTGGTTTCTTAGTAATTATGGCAGGTTTAGTAGTAATTGCCAGCGATATCGTAGTCAAGCAAGGAGATTTAACTATAAATAAATTAACAGCAAATAATATTGCCATAGGAACCAGTAATCCTGGTGCTCAACTTCATATTAATAGAAATGCTGCAGGATGGGCAAGCATAATTGAAAACACCAATACTGTTGCTAGTGATGCAAACAGCGGTTTACTGATAAAAGTAGGAGAAGATATGTTTGATACTGCTTTATTTGTCCAAAATAAAGCCGGAAATGCTATTTTAAAAATTAATGGTATTGGGAATGTTGGAATTGGAAACACAGATCCTGGAGCCAATTTAGATGTTACGGGAACATTCAAGGTAAGAAGTTTGGCAGGAACAAGTAATGCCAATACTGGCAAGGTTGCCTGTATTAAAAATGGCGGGGTTTTAGGATATTGTTCAACTGCAATTAATCCAACAACATTAAAATGTATTTGTAGCTGATTCTTATTTTTTATTTTATTTAAATAAGTCTAGTTAATTTTTAATTTATAGGGCCTAATCACAAATTATTTTAAAGTTAACTTTTTATATTATGCATATTTAATACTTATTATGAAAGAAACTCTTGCAAGTTTATTAATTGGATTAAGCAGTGTTTTAGGGAATACTGAAGTTCCTAGCAGTATGCCCAGTTCTAGAGAAAATTTAATTACTACAAGACCAAGTTTAGAAGAAACAATATTTGATATTCCTGGTGTTGTAAAAAAGGACATTGATGTTAGAGAAGCGAAGATTGGGATTAAGATGCCTGAGATACCACTTATTAATCTTGGTGAGGTTGAATTATTTACTGAGGATGATTATGTTAGAGCTATTAAGGAAATGAACGGTAATGGAGGAAATTTTTATTTTGATAGAAAAAGAAAAAAAGTTTTTATTTTGGATAAAGTTGGCAAGCGGATTAGAGAAAGTGATGGGAGAGTTTTAAGTGTTATTTCTGAAAATGGCAGAAAAATTTATGCTTTGTATGATATTGCTAGAAGGGAAAGAATAGAAAGTGTATTGCCTTTAGATATTAGAGGCAATACTGGTTTAGTTGATAATAGATTTTTATTTAATCTAAATAATAGGAGTATAATATATAAAGCTGATGATAAAGTTGTTGGGTTTAATAGAAAATTTGTAGTTGTTGAAAACAAGAAAGGATATTTTTTAGTTGATGTTGGACTAGGAGTTAGCAAGAAAGTATGGGAAAAAGACGAAAGAGAGGAAATTTATGTGAGCGATAATGGGAGATATTGTTTGGGGATATTAAAAGAAGAGGATAGGTTTATTGATATTTGCGATGTTTTGAAGAATGAGAGAAGGTACAGATTTATTGGTGGTTTAGGAATTGAAGGGATAAGCAATAAAGGAGTAGTTAGATTGGGTAATGGACAAGCGATTGAATTTAGGGATATGAATGAATATTAAGTCATGTCTTCTTGGTATTTTTGCTATTTTTTGGATATATTATACAGTTTAGCAAAATATATAAATTATAAATGATTTTATGGATCTGGTGGTTTACATGGATAAAAACTATCAATTTTTTATGAAAACAAATATAGATCCATATGTAGGACAATGGATTGCTATATGTAAACAAAAAATAGTTTCCTTTGGTGAAGATGTAAAATTGGTTTTTAGAATAGCTAAAGAAAAACACCCTAATGAGAGAATTTTATTAACCAGGGTACCTGATAAAGAAACTATGATATTCTAGTTTAAACTGATTTTTTGATTTTTAAACTATTAATTTTCTCTTTTTTTAATAATATAAATTGATTCATCTTATTTTAAGCAATTCTCCATAATAATATTTTTACCTAAAACCAAAAATTTAAAGTTTTCTCTTAATTCCCTTGAATATCCCTTTGCGAGAGAGACACTAAAAACTTCTTTTTTATTGCTTTGCGCAAGTTTCATAGCGGGAGTA
The DNA here is from genome assembly GCA_016188045.1 of Candidatus Woesearchaeota archaeon. Lineage (GTDB taxonomy): Archaea > Nanobdellota > Nanobdellia > SCGC-AAA011-G17 > JACPIM01 > JACPIM01. The sequence goes on from JACPIM010000023.1 coordinate 2,536, forward strand.
AAATCGGCGTCTCCTGAAAGAACTATTAGAATATCTGCTTTATTTTTAATAGCAGACTCTACTAAATCAACAGCGAGCATTATATCAATACCCTTTTCTTTTTTCTTTACATTCCCAATAACATCCAAGATATTCTGCTTAACAACCGGCTTACAATTTTTACATAATTCCATTGAATCAATAATATCTTGTTTCTCTTTTAGTATCTCTTTTGTGGAATGAACTTGTAGTTTTCTAGTATGAACTGTAAATTTCGGAATCTTTCTTAAAGTATCTATAAACTTAAGATGAGAGAAATACAGCTCTTTGCCATCTCTTAGGGCCGGCATAGAATTATAATATCTAACTTCGTTTAAATTACAATTGAAGTGCTTGTCTATAAAGTTTGCTAATTTTTTAAAATCTAAATTAGAGGGCTTAATTTTCATCTGTTTTAAGTTATGATACAAGTTATTACCATCAATAAAGATAATTGCCTCTTGGTTCATTTTTAGAAATTATGAAACCCGGCATTGTCCGAAGACCATACCGGGGACTTAATAATTATTATAAGTAATAATGAGTATTTAAGTCTTACTTTTTATCAAATTAGAACCTTTTTAGATTTATTTAAAATTATTAATTTACTATCGTTTGGTTACATTTGAATAATTTAATATATTACTACCATTTTCTACGACATTAATGTTACCGATTTTCTGTTCTATAATGTATACATTTTAGAGTGATAATATTTAAATATGGCTTGGTTATTACTACGAGCTAATGTATTTGATTAACAGGGGGATAAAGAGCCTTTCTTAGAGCCCTTTAAAAAAGCGCTCGCGGAAAACGCTCACGAAAGAAGATATTATGGTCTTTGATATCAAATAAAAGACAAAGGCAAATTTATGTGTTTGCCGGCGAATACCCGAGCTTAAATGTTCGGATAATTATAAAACAAGATGGAGGTATAAGACATGAAAAAAGGTTTTTTAAGTTTGTTGTTAACAGCAATCTTAGTAATCTCAGCGATTCCAGTGTTTGCAGTGAGCGATGGAATAGGCATAGGAATTGATATAACGCCTGAAGAGTTCGCACCAAGAATTTGGATGTGTGATGACCGGGTTGTATTAGACGATGCAGTAGAAGGAGGAAGAGACACTAATGATGGTGAGGAAATGTTTGAAAGGGTTAACAACTATGCTTTCGAAGGAGAACAAATCCATTGGACTGTTCTAGTAATGGACAAAAATAAGATTGAAGAAATACAGGAAGTTGTTGTTACTATCGGATCACCTCAAGGTGTAGGAAACGACATCGAAGTTGAATGTGCAAGAACAGACTTTAGTGATATAGTTGAACCAGAATGTAATGCAAGAATACTAGAAGAAGATTTAACTGGTGAACGTATAGATCCTGCAACACAACAATACTATGACTGTACTTTCACAGTTGAAACTCCTGACAGTATGTATGATGAGTATTTCATAACAGTTGAAGCAATTTCAGTTGATGGTAGTGCGACTATAGACGAAAACGAATTTTGGTTCTTAAATCCAATTATAGCTGTCTCTGTAGATGGAGATGTTACATTTGAGGAAGTAAGGCCTGGTTCAGTTTCATACTCTGAAACAATCTTAGTTGGAAATGACGCTGACGAAGGTTCTGGAGTTATGCTAGATATGTTCATATCTGGTACAGACTTTTATGACCCTGACCCAAGTGGTGCTAAATGTCCCGTATCAAACAGGTTAAAGTTAGGAGATAACTTTGCAGAAGGTATTTCAGGACCTGGTGGAGAAAGTATATTTGGTGAAGCAATACCTGGTTTCCTAGATGATAGGTGTGAAATCAGTTTAGATGGTGATGAAGTAGGAGACCATTTGTGTTATTACGCGACACAAGGGGCATACAGTACAGAAGATGATGTTAGAAATGATGCAGAAGGATATGTTCCAATTGTCTATGGTGATACATTCACAAGGGACTTCTACAATGATGCAGAAATAATTGGCACACCTAGTCTAATAAGCTTAGGTGGTGTTGACTACTATGCAGGTAATGTTCTAACACCTGGGGCAGAAATAGCATTAAACTTCAAATTAGGATTGCCAGAACCATGTGTAGGTAACTTCAATACTGGAGATATATTCTTCTGGGGAGAAGCTATATAATTAGAAAAAGGATTTTTCCTTTTTTCTTTTTTTATTTTATATTTTTTATTTAACTAATGATAAATGAAGAATAAACCAAAAATGTCAAATCAATTAGACCTAGAATTATTAGAAAAACGTATTGAAGAAGAATTAGTAAATGCAGATTCAATAAGAATGCCTGTTGAAACTGGTTTAGACAGAACAAATGCTCTTGCAATGATAAATCAGGTTAAAGATTATCTTACAGGAAAGAGATATGTTGTATCAGTAACTGCTGTAATGCAAATGCGGGGCAACTTTGATTCAATTATATATGAATTGGGTATAAGGGCACATGTATAAGGGTATAAAATGAAAAACAAAACAAAATTTATGATCATATTTTCTTTAGTTTTAACTATATTTATAATTCAAAATGTAAGTGCTTATCAAAAATTATGTTTATTAGATTGTCAGGGAACTCCGGCTGATAATCCTAGATATACTTGTGAATTAGGAAGAATAAATAGTTGTGGTGATCCTGGATATTGCCAGGTTTGTGTAACTGACGCAGGAAATCCTACTGATCCTAATAGATGCGCTGGTCAAGTTTGTAGTTCTCTTAATAGTAGTGATGGTATTGATCCTAACCTGCCCAGTTTAACAGTTTTAAGTCCATTAAATGGAAGCATGTATGCTGAAAAAAATATGGATATTATTGTTGATGTTAATGCTCCTTCTAAAGTTGAATATATGGATATGAATGACCAAAGAAGGGGATGGAAAATTATATGCAATAGCTGTACTCATGCTGAGAAAAGTGGAAGATTTAATGAAGGGAATAATGATATTTTAATTAAAGCAACCAAAAATTCAAATAATCAAATTGATGAAAAAGAGATTTTGTTTACTATAGATAGTAAAACCCCAAAAATACATAAAACATTTCCAAAAAGAAATGATTATGGAAATGGCGAGTTTACTATAGAATACACAGAACTTAATTTAGCATTAATAAAGTTATTTTATGGCACAGAAAGTGATTCAAGAGAATTAGACATGGATTTTTGCAATTCTGGTGAAAAACAAAGCTGCTCTGCAACTGTTGATTTAGATGATTTTGAAGGTGGGGAAATAGGGTATTATTTTATGGTTTTTGACAGCGCAAATTTGGTTCAAAGCAGGCTAACTAAAGTTTTAGTTGATCAAATTGCTCCTAATTTATTAAAAGTTAATGTTACAAATGATGAGAGAAATGTTCATTTTGACATTGAAATTGATGAAGAAAGATCCAAAATTGAATACATGGACTTAAGTGATAGAAGGCCTAGATTCCAAACTTTATGTTCTAATAAATTAATATGCCAAAAAAGCAGAAGATTCAAAGAAGGAGAGCATAATTTAGTAATAAGAGCAATTGATAAAGCTGAGAATAGTGATGAGGAAGAACTTATTTTAGTGATTTAATTAAAAATTCTAAATTTTACAGATAGTAAGGTTTATAAAGATGTAAATTTACAACGTATGTTGTCAAAATGCAACTTATAGAAAGCATACTCGGAACCAAAAATAATGTAAAGGTCTTAAGATATTTAGCCAGGCACAGAGACTGGGAATTTAATATCACTGAATTATCTAATGAGATCGGGATGAATAAGGGAATATTAAGCAGGCTTATTAAAATCTTAGAAAGAGAGAATATAATAAAAACAAATAGAAAAGGAAAAATTATATTATTTAAAATAAATAATGAGAATCTCATAATTAGGAATTTGATCATCCCTTTTTTTATAAATGAAGAAAATTTCTTTGATAACTATATTAAACCACAAATAATGAAAATAAAATCAACAGATGCAATCTCCATAATATTATATGGGTCATACGCTAAAAATAGTTTCAAATTGACTTCAGATATCGACTTAATGATCATTATGAAAAATAAAAAAGAGAAAATCATAAAAAAATCTGAAGAAATAAAAGAAAGGTTTTTAAAAGAAGATATTTTATTAAGAACAGATATAATTACATTAAATGAATTTAAGAGATTATACAAACAGGGCGAGCCATTAATTATCTCAATAGTAAAAAACCATAAGATTATAACTGGAAAAAAAATTAATGAGTTGATTGAATGAAAGAAGAGGATAAATCTGGTGCTTTTGCAAGATTGAGGGATGCTGAGGAATTTATATCCAGCTCAAAAGATAATCTTAATGCTAATAGATTCAAGGCAAGTTTGGATCATGCCATAGATACTGTAATAGCGGCCAATGATGCCTTTACGATCTATTTTATAGGACAAGTGGCTTCGATTGACCATCATGAAGCAATAAAGTTACATAAATTGGCAGGGCAAAAAATAAGTGAAAATCGGGCTAATGAGATAGCAACTTTGTTAGAGGAGAGGCATAGGAAAACTTATAGAACATATCCTGTTACAAAAAATTTAGCAGAGATCACATTAAAAAAAGCAGAAAGATTTCTAGATTGGATAAAAATAAAAATTAAATGATTGAATAAGGCTACTTTTTGAAATATGGATTTAGATTTTATGCTCTAATATTAATCTGTAATAAATTAAGAAGATTAAGGAATGAGAACATGATTTAGTAATAAGGGCAATTGACAAAGCTGAGAATAGTGATGAGGAAGATATTATATTGGGATTTAGTCACAACAATTTCTTATAGAAAAGTATATAAATAAGTATACTTATAGGTATACCTATAGATACGGCAGATGATATTATGATTATAGGTAAGATTAGTATTAAACCGACAGAACATTACTTAAAATATCACTCAGCTGAAGTAAGATGGGATTTGGTTGTAAAAACAATTTTATCTCCGACTAAATGTAGACTTAATAAGAGAAGAGGTAAAAACCGGTTTACCTATATAAAGAGATTTAAAAAATATGTAATAGAACTACATGTTGAGAAAGATCCAATTGAAGAAATAGTTTGGGTAATCAATGCCTTTAAGATTTGGAGGTAAAAATGGTAAAAAAATGTCCTCAATGTAAAAATGATATGGGTAGTGTAAAGTTTGATATAGGTTATGGAATAGAAGTGGCCTCTTTACATTGCAAAAAATGTGGATTTAACATTACGGATGAAAAAGCAATGAATGCCGCTTTGGCTTTATTGAGAAAGCAAATGACAAAAGAAATTAAAATAATCAATGTTGGTACTGGTTTAGGAATAAGATTTCCTAATGAGATTGTTAAAAATTTTAAATTGAAAAGGGGCGAAGAAATGTTAGTCAAACCAGAAATTGATGGATTGAAGATTATGCCTATTTTAAAAACCAATGATTCGAAGGAGAGCATAATTTAGTAATGGGGGTAATTAATAGGGCTGAAAACTCTGATGAAGAAAATGTTACTATGGTGATTTAGTTTATTTCAATGAACTGTTTTATTTCTCTTGTTTTTCTTGGATTTAAAGAAACATGAATCTCTCCAGTTGATTTTTTAGCTATAATCCATCCATCATTTATTAAACTTTTTATAGCTTTTTTTATTATTTTCTTTCCCTCATGATCACTTAAAAAAGTATCTGGTAGCCCCTTGGTAATGTTTTTAATCTCTGTATGTTTACCACCCCACATTCTTCTTTCTACTAAATTAGATAGAATATAACGTTTAACTACTAATTCTTGATCCAAATTCTTCCTCTTTGTTGCTATAGTTATAATTAACTATACAATGGTGTTCTGTAATTTTTATAGATATATTTATAAACACTATCGTATTAAAAAGTATATATTATACTATAATAATATATATATATTAATCTTTGGTCATAATAAAAATTAATAAAATAGAGGAAGGTTTCGCCATTGCAACAAATATTATTTTCTAAATTAGGAAAAGCACATATGCTTGTTTTTCAATATTTAGTAAAGATTAGGGGATTAGATTTTACGATTTCAGATGTAGCGAGGAATACTAAAATGACAAGGGTTACTCTATATAAGATATGGAAAGATTTTCTTGATAATGAAATAATAATCAAAACAAGAGAAATTGGGGTTGCTAAATTATATAGATTAAATGAAGAAAATGAGGTTACAAAAGCTTTTGTAAATCTTTATAAAAAATTATTAATTAAGATTATAGAGAATAAAGAAAAAGAAATGGAAGTTTTAGCTTAATTTTATCTATTTTTTATTACTATTAGTAGTCAATCGATTATATAAGGTGTTTTTAAGTTTGTTTTATCTATGAAAAAGATTTTAATTTTATTTTTTGTTTTAATTTTAATAGTTGGATGTTCAAAACAGAGTATTAATGGAAATACTGTTAATAACATAAGTAATACAATTGTAAATCCTTGTAAAGATGTATCATTAAAAGCAAATATTGTTAATGTTAACCAAGAAAAAAACTGGGTTAGTGTAAAAATAAGCAATAGCGGGAATAGTGATATTGATTCTATTTTGGTAAAAATACTGGGTGATAAATTAACAGCTAAGGTAAAAAAACCCCTGATTATTGGAGAAACCAGGGTTGAAACTACAAATTATGCAAAACTAGTAAATGGCAGCATTGGATTAGAGATTGTGCCTATTAAAAAGATAGGCAATACAGAAATTTCTTGCAGCACCAAAACTTTGGTATTATATAAAAAAATTGAAAATTAATTTTTATCACTTAGATTAGTGAATTATATTTATATACTTATTAATCATCTATTTATTTATGTATAAAGGACCAAATGACAGACATTATGATCATGTAATTGAACTTGGATTAAAATTTGAAAAAGATGGTTTGAAGATACCATATTATCTTCTTCTTAGAATTATGGATTCTGCTGATGTTGCTGCTATAAACAGTGCAAGAGGATTATGTGAAACTATTATTGATACGTGTGAGGATTTGGTTGTTGTGTAGATTCTGCTACTTCTACACGCATTAGATAGTATAAACTTGATCCCTGTGTGCTTGATTGCTGAAAAACAAAACGCTGTCCGTTTGTTGGTATTTCTAATGTATTAGGAAATTCGTTTATATTTGGATTTAAATCGCCCAAAAGGGCTAGCAAGGTATCTACCCTAAAACGTGGCTTTTTTCTTTCTTCAAAACAAGGGCATCCTTTTGATAGAATCGCTTGTTCTGGTATAATTTCAATCTTCTTTCTTTCATAAACAACAAGAGACATAATCATGCCCGATCTATTTTGTAAACTTGTCCTGTTAATCTGCGCTGTGAATTAAATTGATCAATGTAATCTCTTGGAATTAAAACTGCTGTTTTATTTAACCTCTTAACTTTTTCTTCATCATCTTCTGGAATGAATAACAATCTGTCACCAATATTTGGGTCGTCGCTTACTTTGATAACCAATCCTTCGCTAGTGCTTCTTGCTTTTTGATCTTTAGATAATCCACCTAGTAAAAACCATTTAGAATCATAATGATTATAATCCACTGAAACTACTAATGCTTGTCCTTCTCTATTTTTGAAATGGTATCTTGTCGACATTGAAGAAAAGGAAGATTAATCATTATATAAATATTGTTATAATTTTTTGTGCTGTTTTCGTAACCAAGTGTGGGTATCATATGCTTTTATAAATTTTAATTGCTTATAGGCGAGAGATGAAAAAACCCTTGATGTTTATTCTAGTTATCTCAATGTTTTCTAGTTTAGTAAGTGCTAAAGTTTTCATTAATGAAGTTGAGTTTAACCCTGCTGGTTCTGATACTGGGAATGAATGGGTTGAACTTTATAATGATGGATTAAGTGCTGTAAATATTTCTGATTGGGAAATAATAGACAACAGCGGAAATACTTTAATTGGTGGTGGAAGCATAATAAATGCAACTAGGTTTTTTGTAATAAATAGTAGCCATACTATAACTAATACAAACCAAAATTTTACTTTGTTAAATGATACTAATGGCATTGTAGACTTTACTATAAGATTTAATGATAGTAGTCCTACTGCTGGAGATAATAAAGCCTGGGCTAGAGTTCCTGATGGAAGCAATGTTTGGCAATTTCAAAATGAAACTAAAGCAGCAAATAACTTAGATTTAGTAAGTCCTAATATCACCAGTCAGAAAAGGCATCCTAATCCTGTTTTTGAAGATGATAATGTTTATTTAAATGCAACTATTGATGAAAATTATTTAAAAGAAGTAAGAATAAATGGAACATGGGAAGGTAATTGGAATATTTTTACAGTTTTTTCTGCAACCAACAATGTGACTGAAAGAAATTTTACATATGTTGTAAGTGAAGATGACTTAGAATCAGGTGAATTTATTGAATGGTATTATATTGCTGAAGATAATAGTGGAAATATTGGCATAGGTGAAAAACAAAATTTCACTATTAGACTAGCTACTTTAGTCAATATAACTCCTAGTAGTCCTGATGGTTTGAATGGGTATTACGTAACTATTCCTATTTTTACTTTTTTATTAGATGCACAGGCTATTTCAACATACTATAGATTTGATTCCTTACAATGGAACTTATTTGTTGGGCCTTTTTTATTTGATATTAATGGAACTTTGGGTGGAATAGAAAGAATGGACTTCTTTTCAAATTTCGGTAGTAGGAATGAAAGTATTTATAATATTACAATAAAAGTTGATGTGTTTGGACCAGAATTAATTTCTATAAACCCTACAGGCATTATAAGGTCTGGTAATGTAAATATTAATGCTTTAATTGATGATAAATATCAGAGTAATTCTGGATTAAATTTAGGTAGTCTGGTTATGAAAGTAGATAATATTGTAGTAAATCCTAATTTAACTTCTTTAGATAGTTTAAAAGCAAGAGTAAATTATTCTACTTCTGGTTTAGCTGAAGGCAACCATAGCACCAATATTAGCATTTATGACAATGCAGGTAATTTGGGCGGAGGAAATTGGAATTTTTTTGTTAATTTAACCACTCATATTTTAACTGTGAATTCTCCTGCTAGTGGAAACTATGGAAGCAATAGAGTAAGATTTGATATTAATGCTAACATACCAGGGAAAATTACTTTTAAGGATAATGATAATGAACAAGTTTTGTGCAATACTTGCGTAACTATAAATAAAACCTTAAGCCTAAGAGATGGATATCATAATTTAACTATAAATGTTGGAAATGAAGAAGTTAATAGGAGCATCTTTATTGATTCAAAAGAACCAAAGATAATAAAGATTATGCCTAAAAGCAAAACCTATGTTAACGGAACAGAACTCAGTGTAAAATACACAGAGGATTTTTTAGACAATATAAATATTTTATATGGAAATGGAAGCTTAATGTTTTCTACAAACTTAAGTAATTGTGAATCTGGAAGAAATGTGGTTTGTGCTATTGATATTGATTTAAGTAATTTTAATGGTCAAGCAATTAATTTTAGCTTTAATGTTTCTGATAGTATAAGAAGTATAAATTCTAAAATAAATACTTTGTTTGTTGATACCACAAAACCACTTATAATTATTAATTTTCCTAATAACATTAGTCAAACTAGAAGAGTAAATTTTGATTTATCTGTTTCTGAAGTTGTAAGGGGCCTTTCATATATTGATTTTAGTGATATAAGGCCTAGTGAAAAAAGATTATGCAGAAATTGCCAGTATTACAATAAAACAAGATCCTTTAATAATGGTAATCATTCTTTGAAATTCATAGTTGAGGATAAAGCGGGCAATATGGGTGAAGCTAACGTGAACTTTACTGTTATGTAAGTTTTATCTTGTTCCCCATCCATTAAATGGCAAAGAAACCAAGGCCAAGAATCTAATTGGTATTAATAGAAATATGTGCAAAAAAGAATATAGAGGGAATAACAAAAAATCATTCCAACCAGTGTTTAATGCACCATATACACTTCTTAATTCTCCCATGATAAATATCATCAACAGGTAAAACAGGAAATAAAAAAATGAAGTTGTGAATCCTGTATAAATCCCTACTGCTAAATTAACAAATAGGAAAAAAGGAAGCACTGCTTGCAAAAATAATTCAAGCGACATATATGGGTGTTGTTTGTGGACGCTTTTTAGATTCCAGAATATTTCCCTATAGAAAGACTTGTTCCATCTTAACTGTTGTTTTAGATATTTCTTTATTGTCTCTGGAACTATCGTCCAGGCCCAGGCGTCTTTAATATAAACTATTTTATATCCTTCGGCTAAAAAAAGGTTACTTAAATGCCTGTCATCACCAAAAGTGCATTCATGACCCATAAATTTTTGCTTGATATATCTATTTTTTAATTTGTCAACTATCTGTTTTCTATAAGCTCCAAAAACACCTGAAACACACATTACGCAGCCAAATAATCCTTGGGATGATCTTTCTTGATTAAATGCGCTCCAGTATCTTACTCTTATCAGCCTTGTCAGAATATTTTTACCATAATTCAATACTGAGCAGTTTCCAGTAGCTGCTCCTATATCATTAAAATAGAAAGGCCTTGTTATTCTAAATAATCCATTTTTATCAATTACTGTATCACTATCTATTGTTACTATTATCTCTCCTTTAGCTATATTAAAACCATAATACTGTGCGTGTCTTTTTCCTTTGTTTTTTTCAAATTTATGATAAGTAAGATCTAAATCTGGGAAACTATTTTTTATATTTTTGTAAACCAGCTCTGAATAATCATTTGGTGTGCCATCATCAACTAAGATAACTTCGTAATCTGGATATTTTTGTGTGGCTAATGAATGAACTGAATTGAATAATGATTTATAATCTTCTTTATATGTTGGAACTATTACTGAAACTTTAGGCAAATAATCTGGATTGTTTGGAAATGTTCTCTTATTATTTATGTGAGAATAAAGTATTTGGAAAACTAGGTTTAATAACACAACAAGTCCATATATTGTTAGAAATATAAAAAAGGTTGTTCTAGTAAAATAACCGGCCAATATAAAAAATACAGGCAATAAGGTTAAAGTAAGTGTTACCCAAAGTTTTGTTTTAAACATTTTTGTAGTAACCATCTGGTGGTATTTTATTAATCTTTCGTTACTACGAACAGGAATGATTTTAAAGAAAAATTTTGTTTAA
>JACPIM010000024.1 GCA_016188045.1 Candidatus Woesearchaeota archaeon
CTATTTTTTCCTCTTTTTATTTCTTCGTTATATTGTTCCCATAAATGGGCTACGGGTTTTCCGCAGGAATAACATCTGATTGGAATTATCATATTTTAAAAGATAAATCACTAGTTTATAAAGATTACTTTTCATTCTTTTTCTATTAACTTCTCTTTTTTATGCAAAGCCTCTTCCATTAAAAATTTTATAGACTGCAAATATTACAAAAGGTAAAACATCCTCTTTGTGTTTTACTTCCTTCTGCTTGTAATAAACCCAAAACCTCAAAAGTTTCTTTTGACTTTGAAATAAATCTTGGCAAAGTTAACGAATGCTCTCTCCAAGAACCATTATAATGATTTGTGACATAAGAAAGATGGATAAATTCGTCATTAGAATTAGAATTTAAACTTGTTTCTTGAGTTCCTTCATGATGAACTACTATTTTTGGAATAAAATCTTTTAAATCAATCAACTCTTTTTGCATATTATATTAATAAGTTGTTTGTATTTAAATAGACTACGCGTGGTTGTCACGTAACACTTGCCTAGAATATATATTTTAGAGAATAATATTACTAAAAAGAGACGATTATCTGTAACTCTTTTGTCTTTTTGCCCTTGCCTTAGAATCATTTGGTTTGTAAGCTTCCTTAAATCTAACATCTGGTACAAGAAGATGCCTGTCATAAGTTAAAAAAACTTTTTTTAGAGCTGGCTGAAATTGCGATAATGCTCTCGCTATTGCTAATCTTGAGGCTTCTGCTTGAGACATCTGACCACCACCTTGAACTTTAACTGAAATATTAACTTTTTTAGAAGTATTTTCTGCTAACATTAAAGGTTCCATTATTTTTGTTCTATACATATCAGTTGAATAATTATCTAATAAGATAGAGTTTACTCTTATTATTCCTGAACCTTCTTTTAAGACTGCGCGGGCTATTGCAGTTTTCCTTTTTCCTGTTGTGTTTATTACTTTCATCTTTGTTTAATCATATTGCATAATTCTTTTAATGTTATATACTTTAAAGTTTGTAATCTTGATATGTTCGCTGTTTCTATAGTCTCAATCTTATCATTTTTAAATCCTTCTGGCATTCCTTTATAACACTTTATTCTTTTAAAAGCTGACCTTCCTTTTCCAAATTTATAAGGAAGCATTCCTCTGATTATTCTTTTTAACAATAAATGTGGGGTTTTAGGCATGAATGGACCATGAAATGGTTCTCCTCTGTCTGCTTGCGCTTTATACTTTTTAAGGATAACTTCTTTAGGACCAGTTATAACCGCTAAATCTGAGTTTATTATTATAATCTCTTCTCCCAATATTGCCTTTTTAGCTACTTCAGAAGCCAATCTTCCTACAATTAAATTTTTTGCATCTATTATCATTTTAACCTATTATTCTTAATTTTGATCCTTTTGGATTTATCTTTATTATTTCTTGTATTGTTAATGCTTTTCCTTTTTCATTTATTTTGTTTAATGCTTGTTCTGAGAATTGGAAAGCCGCAACTGTTAATTTTTTATCTAAATCGCCCGATGCTAAAACTTTTCCAGGAACTATTATGGATTCATTATTCTTACAAACCCTATTTATTCTTTCTAAATTTACAATTCTTCTTTGCCTTGTTGGTCTTTCTAATTCTTCTGCAATTCTTTTCCAGATGTTTACTTTTTGTTTATATGAAAGTATCCTTAATTCTTTTATTAAACTCATTAATTCTGGATTTGTTGGACCTGTTTTCTTTGACATTTTTATTTATAAAGTTGTATTTTAATATTAGATAAGAACCAAGGTTCTTATAACTCCCTAAAACGCTAAAATAAGTAGAAATTAAATTAAATCTCTACTAATGCGCGTTAGCTCGCAGAGTTAAGAATTTCTTTCATATCTTCCTTTATAAAGATTACGGGAGCTAAAATTGGTGAAAGGTTCGTCTAAATTTGCTGTAAATCTTCTAAAAGAATCTGAATCTAAATATCTTTGAACATTATCTCTTTCTTCTTGTGTTCTTTGTTGTAAACTAGGAGATGTTCTAATGGCTTCAAAAATTGACCTTACTAAATAGCCTAGCATATTTAGTTTTACCTTTTTATAATTTTTAAAGTTTGCGGGGAAGTTTTATAAATTATTAATGTTCAACTATGATACAAAATGATAAAATTAGAGGACGCTTTCAGTAATGAAGATGGAATTGAAATTACTAAAAGAGGAAATATTGCAACAATCTATTTTTGGGGGCAGACTCATTTATTTATACCAAAAAAAACTTATGAAATCCTTGGTAAAGAAAGATTTGAGGCTATAGTAATTAAAGTGTTTGGAATAGAAAGACTAATCAAGTTTAGAGGAGATGTTCGAGAAGAATTTGGGTTATTGGAGGGCGGATTTGTTCCTGAATGGGATCTTTATCAAATAGCAGTACCTTCACTTAGAGAACTCGAAAAGCTGGAAATTGATCCAGAAAAAAAAATCCCACAACTTGTTGCATTGATAAATAAATATCTTGGAGAATAATTTATGCGGGGAACAGGATTCGAACCTGCGTAGGCACTAAGCCACATGGTCCTTAGCTTGGCAGATTTTTAGAAATCTCATGCCCGTTTGACCACTCCGGCATCCCCGCCTAAAGTTGATTATTTTTTTAACTATAAAAAGATAGCGAATTAAAAGATAGAGAATTATTAAAATTAAAGAAAAGGTTTATATTTAATAAAACTACTTTCTTATTTATGGTTAATTTTAAACAAATAGCAATTGTGGTTGCTATCTCTATTCTAAGTGCTTTTTTTATTGGTTTGTCTATTGATGCTTTTTATGCTGAACCGAAATATGATGATTTTTGCAATAGTTATGAATATCCTAGAGCTATTCCTGAAAAATATCCTGGCTATTTTCCTAATTGCACTTATCAACAAACAAAAGAAGAAACTGAATGTTATAAACAAGGAGGTTTGGTAGAATTTGATTATGATCAAAATGGTTGCAGTAAATTTAAATCATGCAACTTATGTAATAAAGAATTTGAAAAAGAAAGAGCGAAGTATAACAGAAATGTATTTTTTATTACTGCTCCTTTAGGAATAGCATTAATAATCTATGGTGTATTCTTTTCTGTTGAATTTATAGGCAGCGGATTTATGTTTGGTGGGGTATTTACTTTAGCTTACGGAACAATAAGATATTTTTCTGATATGAGCAAGATTATGAGAGTAATTACGATATTTATAGAATTAGTTATTGTTGTTTGGGTTGCTTTAAAAAAAGTTAAAAGATAAGAAACTGCGTTTCTTATAATCTTCCTAAATAATAACATAGGTTCTTATAAATTCCTATAAATAAGATTGATTCAAAATAAGGTGTGGTTTATCACTAAAATTCAGACTCTATAGAGGAAGACTAACATCAATTAATTTCAATTGCTACGTAGCAGATTTATGGATAGGACAAAAACAAAAAGCGAAACATTTATATAGTATTGTTACTACCTTAAAGTAAATAATACTATTGGAGGAAATCAAAATGGAAATTTCAGATGCAGTCTCAACAGAAGAAATGCGAATAAAACTGCAAAATCTTAGGGAGCACATGCCAGGCGAACCACAATTTACTTATGATTTTGGAGCTTATTTAGCCACAAGATTGAATTCACAACTTAATCCGATTGGATTTAATATGGCAGTTCAGCTTACTCTTTATGATTTACAGAAAGGTGTAAATGGATTTACTGGAAAACCAGTTCCGCATTCTCTTAGTGGAATGCCAGCATCATTTTATACAGTTATGGAAATGAATATCCCCAGATTTGCTAGAGCAGTATGCCCAAGTGATTTTGCTGATAAAGTAGACCAAGTTTATGCTGAAACACATAAAAAATAATTTTTGTTTTTACTCTTTATTATTTTATTTTTTTAATTTCAGATTCAAAAGAATCAAGTTTTTCTTCAAATATTTTAGTTGCCTCTTTAAAAATTTCTTTTGGTTTAAGTTGCCCCCAACTTTCTAATGTAAAATCAAATGAATCTTTTTCATGAGTCACTTCTATTACATCATTATTTATATTTTTACAGGCATCAATTAATTCTGGGGTGTTTATTAATTTTT
Source organism: Candidatus Woesearchaeota archaeon (assembly GCA_016188045.1). GTDB lineage: Archaea > Nanobdellota > Nanobdellia > SCGC-AAA011-G17 > JACPIM01 > JACPIM01. Next base: position 4,094 of record JACPIM010000024.1, read on the forward strand.
GATCTATTTTTCCAGATTTATCAAATATAACAGAAGGATATTTGTCTTTAAAATCAGAAATATCTTTCTTCTTAACATTGACTTTTTGAGTATAACCATAATATGCTAAACCTGGAATAAATTTAGAATGCTGTTTTCCTTTTCCTAAAATTGCTTTTGCTTCTAGTTCTATTTCTTGATCTTTTAATAGTTTAACTATCAACATTTTTGGATAAACTGGCTGAACTTTTGGATCTTGGGATTGCAAGTCAGAGGCATAAATATTAATAGGGCCTTTGATTTTTAAGTTTAAATTTAGAAATGCTCTTGGGTCTGATTCATTTTTTGCTTTTTCTGGAAGAACATAGGAATCCAAATCTGTCTTTAATGGAATTAAACCCAATCTTAAAGCCAGCATTTCATCGTATAAAGCTGAAGAGTTTCTATGAATAGAAAGCTCATCTATTGCTAAAACAGTAACTTCTTCTGTTATCAATCTTCTCATAGTATTAACAAAAACGTGATTTGCTTCTGTTATACAAAAAGAAACGGTGTCTTTATCTTGGGAGAGAATTTTGATATCCATAAAATTTTTTATTGTAGATATATTTATAAAGTTTACTTTTTTATTTTTGGGTGAAATGAGATATGATTTTAATAAAATTAGAGTTGATTGCGAGACAAAAAGAAAAAAATAACTAAACTCTTCTTCCTCTCTTACCGCCTTTTTTACGGCACCTATCAGTAGGAATTCCAGTAACGTCTTCTATGTTGCCAATTGCTAATCCCATTCTTGATAATGCTCTTATCGCTGCTTGTGCTCCAGGACCTGGTGCTGTTGCTCCATTATGGCCGCCTGGTGCCCTAATTTTAATATGTATGCCATTAATTCCTTTTTCCATTGCTGTTTCTGCCGCGATTTTTGAAGCATTTATTGCCGCTGTTGGAGATGATTCTAGCCTGTGGGCTTTGACTACCATACCACCAGAAGCTTTTCCCAATGTTTCTGAGCCAGTTGTATCAGTAATATGAATAATTGTATTATTGTAGCTAGCATAAATGTGTGCAATTCCCCATTTCATGTTTCTATTTTCAGGCATTTTCTTTTACTTCCTCAATAAGAAACTGCGTTTCTTATCAACTTCCTACTTCTCCTTTCTTTTCTATTTTTGCTTTTTTTTCTTCAACAGTTTCCTTCTTATGTTTTTCAGCTCTGTCAGTTTCTTTTTTTAATGGTCTAACCATTTTTGATTTTTCTTGTTTTACCACTTTTCTTTCAGGGTGTTCCGGGTCTTTAAAAGAAGAACTAGGAGAAAAATTTATTTTAGTTTCCTCTTCAGTTGTTAACATATAGGAAGGAATGTTTACTTTATGGTCTAAAACTGAAACGTGACCGTGAATAATAAACTGGCGGGCTTGTCTGGGTGTTCTTGCAATTCCCTGTCTAAAAACCTGCGTTTGTAATCTTCTGTCTAGTATGTCTTTTGTTTGCAGATTTAAAACATCTTCAATTCTTGATTCTTTTGACAATAAATTAATCTTTTGTAATTTTTGAAGCAATTGCTTTTCTTCTTTTTTTGCCTGTGATGAAGTTGAAGCTATGAATGTCTTAGCTTGTTTTTTTATGCTTCTTAAAAAAGAAGCTGCTTTCCAAATTTCTTTTTTATTTTTTAGACCATATGTATCAACTAAAATTGCTTCTTCTTCCAATCTTGAAGCTTGCCATGGATGTGATGGTGTTGAATATTTCTTCTTTAATTTTTTTGGATCTCCCATTATTTCTTACCTTCCTTTTTGTCTTCTTTTGAAGCGGCTGCTTTTTGTGCTGCTATCTTTTTCTTTTGAACTCCAACAGATCTTCCTTTTCTGAAATGAGACCTTGTTTTTTGACCTCTAACTGGCAAACCAAGAGCATGTCTAATTCCCCTGTAGGTTCTTATTCTTTTTAATTTCTTTATATCAAATTCTCTTGTAAGCTTTAGATCTGCTGCAATTAATTGAATATCTTGACCAGTATCTGGATCTCTTCTTCTGTTTAATAAATAAGAAGGAAGTTTATATTTTACTGGGTTTTTTATGATGTCTTCTATTTTTTTTACTTCTTCTTGTGATAATGAACCCACTTTTTTATATTTGTTAATATTCATAATATTGCATATTGCTGAAGATAAAGAGTAGCTAACACCTGAGACCTTTGTTAGGGCATCATAAACCTGTTTACCTCCAGGTATATCAGAGCTAATTATTCTTACTATTGGTCTTAATTCTTCTGTCATATAGACACCTACGGTTTCTATTACTTCCCTTTTAAAAACTTGATAATTTCAATTTAAAAACTTTATGGAATGTGTTTTTAGCTAAATTTTTAGTTTTTACTAATTAAAATAGAAATCAAATACCAAACAGTTTGTGTTTGTCTTCTCCTTTTATATCTGCTAATATTTTCTTGATTATAAGATTCTTAGGGTCTGGCAGTAATTTTATTCTTGATTTTATGTCTTCAAAACTTTCAAATGGCTTGTCTTTTCTTGTCTCTATTATCTCCCACATGTGTTTCTTTCCAACTCCGGGAAGTAACTCTAGTTGGTGTCTTCTTGTATTTATCGGCTGAGCGCTATTAAAAAAATCAACAAATTTCTTTTCATTTTTCTCTACAATATCTTTAACACCGAATTGTAATTCGCCTTTTGCTGTTTCTGTTAATTTCTCTATTGGTATTTTGCCAATTACGTGGTGTATTTTATCTCTTTTGCCTTCTCCTACGTAAACTTCTTCATAGGGTTGTAAGAAAATGCCTTTTTTAGGAACTAATTCAAGCAGAATAAAATGTTCTTTTCCGAGAGCTTGAGCTATAGGTGTCTTCTGATGCATTGGTCTTGTGTCGAATGGATAACCATTCGGGAGGAAATCCAATACAATTGCGTACTCCTCTCTCGCTTCTGGTTTCATACGTCATTTTAAACATTCTAATACCTTTTTCAGATCTTCTTGTTTCAATGTTATGTTTTCTCCTGATATTATTGTTTTTAAACTATCCATATCTTTAGGGTGAATATCAATTAATTTGATTATATGCCTGGGTTTTAATCTTGCAACTTCTAATTTTTCTAATTTTGCTTGCAATTCCTTGATGTCTGTTTTTTTTGATATTTTATTAATATATTCTTTAGCTTTTGTAGCTTTGGCACTTAATACTTTATCCCTTTTTTCTATTTTTTCCAAAATTTCCCTAGTTTCAATTAGTGAAATTGGTTTTTCATTGATTATTGCTATTCCTGGCATTTTCTAGTAAAATTAATAAAAGAAGCTAGTATTTACCTATTTATTAATATTTCTAACTCCTTTTGGTTAGATGTATGGGGTGTATAATAAGGAGCTTTTCTTTATTGTTATCTTTTATTAGGGTTTCGTAGCACATTCCTCTTTTTCCTTTTACAACCCCTATTTTTCCGTGATATCTTCTAAAGTACATTCCTTTATGTACAGAAGGATCTAATTTAAGCAAAACTCTATCTCCAATATTAAAAGTCTGAAGATACTTTTGAATACTTATTTTTCCCCGTTCCGAGCTCAGTTTTTGGAACTTGTAACGAGTTTTTCTTCTTTGTCCACCGGTCCTTTTTGTCATATAATGGTTCCACCTTTATTAACCGGGAGAAATTTTATTTATAAAGTTATTGTTTTAATATTTGCTCTAATGCTGCATTTAAAGCGAAGAATAAATTTTTATCTTTTGCCTCTGATTGATATTTTTTATCTGCTTCCACTACTACGGTGATTTTATTTAAATCTTCTTTATCTAATGTAATTTCTATGCTTTTAAAATCCTTTAGAGTTTCAGAAATCTTTTTTGTATAATTACCGACTATTTTTTTAACCACAATCAATAAAGCGGGTTCTAAGTTCTCAAAATTGGCTAGTTTTATGTTGCCACCAAGTTCTATCATTATTAAGCGCTCCTATGCGTTAATCTTTAAATATTGGGTTATAAATAGTTTTCGGTCATAAGAAACTACGTTTCTTATCGTCTTCCTCAATAAGGATTACATCCTATCAATCTGATTAGGTTATTATCAACTCACCTTTATTAAGGAAAATTTTATATATTATAGAAACGGCATAATATTAATAATTAAAAGAGGGATATGCTTAATGGGTTTAAAGGATAAAAAATGGTTATTTCTTGCTGTTATATTAATACTAATTAGTTTTGTTAGTGCTGATTACCCTTATCCCGATAGGGTCACTAGTCCTTATGATGGAACTGTTAACTATCCCATAGATAGTTTTGGTATACAGGCTTGCCTTAATGACAATATTATATTTAAATTATCTGGAAGTAATAATGCGCATGCTGCCTTGTTTTCTGAAACTGGCCCTTCTTATAATAAAAATTCGTGTTTAACTTATGATTCTGGAAGAGAGTATAAGCAGTTTAGGCAGACTGGATTGGAAGATAAAGATAATGTTGTGTTAAGATTATCTGGGAATAGTAATGCTCATGCTGAAAAAAATAATAAGACTACTAGGGGTTATATTAATGTTACATTTGGTGAACAGGTTTGTAGATATGTAGATTCTGATTTAAATGCACAGACAGATGAATGTATTGGTTTGGATGAGGTTTGTGTTGGAGCTATTTCTGGGGATACTAATGCACATGTTTCTGATTGTAGCAGTGCTGATACAAATGGATATGATAAAATATGTTGCCGGCCAAGATGCAGTATAAGTATTTATCAAGTACCAGCAGATGGAAAGGAAATAAGATCTGTTTACTGGTCAAGAACTGGAAATCCTTTTGCCTCTAGTGCAAATTTGAATAATATAGTTCAGCTTCAGGTTGAAGGTGATGGATATTGTGATGATAAAGAATTAAATTTTGGTGTTTATTTTTATAATGCAAATGATGATGATGAACTAGTTACTTTAGGAAATGGAGAATTCGGTGCTAGCGATATATTTTCACAGACTAATACTGATGGAAATTTAGTTAGTTGCACTAATGGTGTTTGTAAGATGAGATTTGATAGTGATAATATAATATCTTTAAGCTTAAATTTAATAAGCGGTAAGTTTTCAAAGGACAAACAATATTATTTTGGTTTTTTAATTAACGGAGCAAATTATTATTCCAATTTATTAACAGTAAGGGAAACTATAACCACTGGTTGCGGGAATAATATTATTGAAAGCAGTGAAAATGAAGTTTGCGAACCAGAAATAACCCAAGGAAGACCAAGTTGTAATGAGCTTGGTTTTGATGGTGGTTTAGATGGAGAGAATACTGTAGTTGGATGCACTAATCAATGTAGATTTGATACAACAAGGTGTAGTTGCGATGATGCAAATCCTAATTGTGAACCAGATGGAAGTTGCAATGACGATCCTGATATGTTAAATCCTGGTGAGGAATGCGATGATGAGAGCATAGGAATTGGTGGGATAAGTTGTAATACAATAAATTCATTATGGACTGGTCAATTGAGCTGTAATTCCCAATGTAAATTTGACACAAGCTTATGTGGTGGCTATTGTGGTAATGGAATAAGAGAAGATGTTAGTTATAATATTGATGGAACTCCAAGAGAACCTGAATTATGTGATGGTAATGATGTACCAATTACATGTAGTAATCTGGGTTATAGTGGTGGTGTAATTGGTTGTTCTGGAAGTTGTACTTTTGATACGACACAATGTGTTTGTGATCCTAGTACAACTACTTGTAGGCCTTGTGATAATCCTTCTGGTTGCGGTATATGTGGTGATAATGTATTAGACTTTAGTATTAATGAACAATGCGATGGTGGCATTCCAAGTGGTTTAGATTGTAAATCAATAAGCACTTCGTGGGAAGGAGAACTAAGTTGTGGGACAGATGAATGGGCCTGTTTGATTAACATTGATAATTGTGTTGGGACTTGTTTAAATGGTAGACTAGATGATAATGAAGTTTGTGATCCTACTGCCCTTTCGACTCCCAGTAATCCTAATCCTAGAATAAACGAGTGTAGTCAACTGGGATTTAAAGAGGGTAAATACATTACTTGCACTAATGAATGTGAATTGGATACAACCAGATGTTCTTGTCCTGATGATGATCCTGATTGTAAGGATACTGATGGGGTGTGTGATGGGACTACTTTAGATCCTGGGGAAGAGTGTGATGATGATAGCTTAGAAAATAATAATTTAGACAAATGTAGTGATATTGTTCCTTCATGGAAAGGAGATTTGGGTTGCAATTTGGATACTTGTAGGATTGATTTTAGTGAATGTGAGGCTGTTGAAACAAGAGAATGCAAGAAATGCGATGATTGCAATACTTTCTTTGGAAACTGCGGACAAGAACAGTGTGTGAATTTTTGTGGATTAGATGAAGGTGGTTGTTATATGGACCTTGCGTTCCGTGATGAGTGTACCTCTTGTAATGAAATTACTGAATGCGGTGATTATGACACTGAAGAAGATTGTAATGCACATAGAGAAGAAGGATTGCCTGGTGGAAGATGTATTGGTTATGCTTTAACTAGTTCTGGACAAGTGGCAGATTGTAAATGGGAGAATAATAAATGTGAAGAAAACAAAGCGTGTGTTTGGAATTGTCCTGATTTAAATACTGCTTATGGTGAATGTCAAAGTGATGACTTTAGATATCCTAAGTCTGGAGCAACCCCTAGATGTACTTCTAACAGTCTTGATTGTGGTGTGAATGGAGTTATTTATTTACCAGAAAAAATTAAATGTGGAAAGTATTCTGAAGAAAAAGCATTCCCTGTATTTGATAACTTTAATATTTTATTAAGTATTTTATTATTAATTGGGTATTATTTTATAAGAGCAAGAAAAAGATAAATTGTTTTGCACGATGTCGGCATAAAGGCTTTCCTTGACTAAAACTTGTCCCACCCTTTAGTAATTTTTACTTTTGATTGGCATTTTTTATGTGTCCAAATGCCTTTCCATTCATGATAACCTTTGTTTCTTTTAGCTGGTTTAGTAAAACTTACTATTGTACTTTTATTACCTAATCTATCCAGCATATTTTTGCAAACATTACATTTTGTATACCTATATTTCTTGAATCTTTTCTGAGACAATAGCCTTAAAACTGCTACCTTTTCTCTTTTTAAACTATCTATGCATGAAAAATTATGCTTCAAAACCGGTTTGTACTTCTTCTTTAACAAATCTTTGTATATATACTTATCACAATCTATATCATTACATTTACCTTCCAATCCCAATTGAATTTCTTCTAATTTCTCTGTTAGTAAATAATATTCATCTCTAATTTCTCGTTTCATCTTTTAATATTTAATTATTCTCTGCTTATATACTCTTCTGAAGTTTAATAAAAAATAAATAAATTATAATACTTTTAATTTAAAATCTTAGACATATATGGACCTTCTTTTTTATATCCTAATTTTTCTTTATAATATGGTTTTACTCCTATGCCTGAAAGAATTAAGATTTTATTTTTATTATTTTCAATAGCAATTTCTTCTGATTTTTTAATTAATTTTTGACCAAAACCCCTGTGTTGGGCGTGACCTTTTTTTCCTAATCCTGTAGAAGAAGAATAAACATGCAATTCCCTTATTAATGCTGTTTTATCTGTAATTTCCGGCCTTAAAAATTGGGATGGGAATCTTAACCTGCAAAAACCAATTATTTTATCATTGGATTCATAAGAAATAAAGAATTCTTTTCCATTTGAAGCTTCATATCCTAGAACTTTTAATTTTGGTTTTACTATTTCTTCATTTTTTATTTCCCTGCACCTAATGCAGTTGCATTTTATGTTTTTCTCCTTGCATTTTTTTTCAACTATCTGCCTTAAATTAGTTTTATCTGGGCCGGCTGCTGTAACAAACGTTGGAATATCTCTTTGAACACGCATAATACGAACATAGTCAGGAATAAATTTTTTTGATTCTGAAATTATTTCTGCTGCTTCTTCTGTCGTTATTGGCTTGTATTTGTTTTTTTTATATAATTCATATAGTTTTGTACCGGGCATGACTAAACATGGATAAATCTTCATCATGTCTGGCCTAAAATCTGGATTTGAGAACAAGGTTTTTAATCCTTCCAAATCATTTTTTCTGTCTGAATTAAGCCCTAACATATAATGGAAATTTAATTTAAATCCTAGGTCTTTTAATATTCTAATCGAGTCTATTGAATCTTTAACTAAATGACCGCGTTCTGTGAAAATCAAGTCTTCATCGTAAACGCTTTGTATGCCCAGCTCTATTTTAGTTCCGCCATATGAAAGAATCTCGTTTCCTTCTTTTAATTTTCCTAAATCTGGACGTGTTTCTATTGTTAATCCTACACAGCGGATTTTTGAATTTTCATTTCTTAATTGTTCTTTTTCTAATGTAGAAGAAGATTTTATTTTTAGTAATTTTTCATGTATTCTTTGTATTCTTGCTTTGTCATCTATATCAAATGTAGGAAGTTCAAAAAACTTTTTGAATTTTTTATACTGAAATTCATTATTTTTGAAGAACAGATTTGAGAAATCATTTAATGCCTTGTAAACATAGGTTATAAATTCTTCTTTATATATTTTAGAATAAAAAGGAAAAGTTCCGCCCATTATTATAATATCTACTTTGTCGAAGTTTTGATTTAATAAGACGTAATGCTCTAATCTGTTAAAAATCTGCAAATAAGGATCATATTTATTTCTTGCGGCCCTTCTTGAAGCGGGCTCGTTTCCAGTATATGATTTTGGAACTGTGCCAAAAAAAGAGTTTACACCACCAGGGCAATAAACACATTTTGCTTGGGGTGGACAATTTGAAGGCATTGCGAATAGTGCAATTGGAGCTACTCCTGAAATTGTCCTTACTGGTTTTGTCTTTAATATTTTTGAGAATTTCTTTCTTTGTTTTTCAGATGCTTCTAAGAACAAATGAATTAGTCTTGGCTCCCGCTTTAATTTATATTTGTGAGAAATTTCGGCCTTTAATCTATCCAAATCTTTTTGGTTGTTTATATTTCTTTTTTCAACTTCTTCTAGTATTTCTTGGATTGCTTCTTGCATATTTTTAAATGGAAAGACAAAGTTTAAATATCCTTTGTTCTTTTCTAGTTTAAATGGGAAAAAAGAGAAAAAGAATTTTTTTAATAGTCCCTATAATAATTGTAATAATATTTAGTTTAATGATAGTTGGATTAAGCAAAGTTGCTAAAGTCGATATGAAAGACAAAATTGCAGTTATTCCAATAATAGGTGCAATAAGCTCTGGCAATGGTGAAGGCGGTTTACTTGAAGGCAATACGGTTAGTTCTAGTACAATTGTTGGATTTATTGAACAGGCAAACAATGATAAATCTGTTAAGGGTATCATATTAAACATAAATTCTCCAGGTGGTGGTGTTGTAGCCAGCAAAGAAGTGGCTGATGCTGTTAAAAAAGTTAACAAGCCAGTAGTTGCTTTGATAAGAGACATTGGAGCATCCGGTGCTTACTGGATTGCGAGTGCTTCTGATTACATAATTGCTGATCCTTTGAGTGTAACGGGAAGTGTTGGTGTTATTGGGAGTTACTTGGAGTTTTCTGATTTAATGAGCAAATATGGTGTCAAATACCAGAGGATTACTAGTGGGGAATATAAAGATCTTGGCAGTCCATATAGTAATCTAACAGATTTACAAAGGGAAATGCTATTAAGTAAATTAGGCAAGATACATAAATATTTTATTGACGATGTCAATAAAAACAGGAAAAAAGATTTAACTAAATATGCTAATGGATTATTTTATTTGGGAACAGAAGCTAAAGAATATGGGTTAATTGACGGATTGGGAGGAAAAGAAGAAGCCATTAATGTTACTTTAAGATTAGCTAATATTTCTAAATATGAACTGGTTGTTTACAGAAAAGAAACATCGATATTTGACATATTAAGCAAAATTTCTTCTAATTTTGGTTTTTCTGTTGGTCAAGGCATTGGAAACAGTTTTGATGCTAAAGGCGATAGTGGGATTAGATTAGAGTAAGGTTTTTAAACATTATTTTCTATTATATTGGTGTAGGCTAGGTTGGGAGGTTAGCCGTCTCCTGTTACTGAAAACCGGCTTTATGTCAGAATTGAATGCCTAAGTGAGGGACAGATTTTAACTATAAGTCTTAATCTGGACGTTGAGATCTTGTCCTAATTGATTGATAATCTTGTGAACCGAGTCAGGCCAGGAATGGAGCAGCTCTTAGCATTATTATTAATGCTTTTAGGGTAGCGAGATCGAGGAAGGATTAAGGTAGCTTATATTTGATTTTTGTTTCGATCTTGGGTTGCCTACATTTTATTTTTTAAAACTTCTTCAAAAACCACATTTAGATTTTCAATTAGTTTGTGGTTTTTATATTCATTTGGATTAATCCATAAAAAATGATCATGATCTTCGCTAAGTTTGATACTGTTTGAATTAGATACGCATTCAAAGTATACTCCAACTATGTGCCATTGTTCATTGTTTACGATTGGACGCCACTCGTTAACAAAAAAGGGTTTTCCAATTTTAACATTAAGTCCTGTTTCTTCTTTTATTTCTCTGAGTAAACTTTCTTTAAAATTTTGTCCTGGTTTTATTCTTCCACCAACAACATCATATTTTCCATGATTTGAACCATCCTTGTATTTATCAGATTCCCTTAAGAGTAAAATTTTTCCATTAAAATAAATAAATGCCTTTGTGGCTACAAATAATTTAGTCTCCATTATAAAAAAGAATTTTTTATTCAATATAAATCTTTTTATCTAACTTGCTTTATAACTTCGTCTAGATCATTTATGACCAAAGAATACATTCTTTTTATTATTACTTGATAGAATCCTTCTTTTAATTCCCCGTGGCAATAGTCTAAAACATTTTCAATATCATCAAAGGTTCTTGTGGTAAGTGTTTTTGGAATTTCACACATCATTGATTTTCCTTCTAAGAATGCCTTAATGTCCTGGTTTGAACCTGGAGCCACATTTGTTAATGTAATTTTTATCTGGCAAGTATTTGAAAACATTGATGAATAGATATTATATTCATAGAAATTATTATCTTTTATTCTTGTAAACTTAACTGGCTTACATTTTGCTAAAGCATCATTAAAACAAACCGAATCATCACATGTTCCCTTAAATAAGCCAATATAATAAAAATCAAGAAATATTAATGCCAAGATTATTAAAGTAGCAATTATCTTTCCTAAAGAGATTTTCTCCATATTTAGGAAGAATCTTTTATACCCTTTTGGTTTTTTTACAATTGGTTCTCTGATAGTAATTTTATCTGCTATTATTGGTGCTTTTCTATCGAAACTATTTTTTTTAAGAATTTTATTTCACCCCTTTTATAAGAACCAAGGTTCTTATCAACTCCCTTTATATTAGATTCTTATCATCTTCCTTTATAAGGATTTCATCCTTATCAACCTAAAATAAATATATAGAGAAATATAAAGGTTTTGTTTTCATAATTATAGGATCCTTCCTAAAGTATATCCTGCAGCATATCCCAGCGTCATAGATAGTGCTATTTTAAAAGTGGATCTTCCAATTTCTTTATAATTGTTGTGTGGCTCTAAACTACTTGTTAACAAAATTGGCGGAATAGTCAATATAGGAATAACACTTGGATCTAGAGGAATATCCCTTGCTTCCCTAAAACCAATATATGCTGCAATACCAACATTTAAAATGTTTAATACTCTTGAAACTTTAGAAGCCTGTTCTTTTGTAATAAACTCAAGATTTTTCTTCATGCATTTACCCTAAATTAAATCCCTATTTGTTATTAATTCTACTCTAGCACCGTTTTGATCTGTTTTTGAGTCCATCGCTATCAAATATTTAATGTTTGCTTTTTCTGCGACTTCCACTAAATTGCTGTCAATTTCTCCATCGAATATAACAGCATACACTGAATTTAAGCTTCTTATGCTGCTGATCAATTCTGTTGTTGGAACTTTACCCAATATATTCATACTTTGATCTAATAAGTAGGCGCCTCTAGTTCCAATTAGATCATCTAACATTTTTTTGAATTCTTCTCTCTGTTGAACATTTAATGTAGATCTCCTTTGGAAATTTGGCCTTCTTTGCAATATGGGACGTGGTCTTTGTTGGATGTAATTTCTCTTTTCTATGCCGTTAGTTTTTCCTTCTAAATCCAATTTCACCTGTTCTATTGCAACTTTACCACGCAATGCTTTGTGAATTTCTTTCTTTGTCAATTCTTCAACTTCTTTTCCTTCTGGTGCTTTTACAACATAATCAATTTCTGCAACATTTAGAAGTTCTTTGACTATCAAATCTCCACCACGATCACCATCAACAAATATTGTAAGAGTTTTTTTCTTGCTTAACTCTATAATTGTTTGTGGTATTGATGTACCATTCATTCCTATAACATTTTTAATTCCCTGCCTAAGAACATTCAAAACATCCGCTCTTCCTTCAACAACAATAACTTCTTCTGAGTCATCTATGTTTGGTCCACAAGGCAATCTGTCTACTCCGTATTCTGCTATATCCATCATTCTTACTGATTGAGAAACTTCTTCTGTTATCTCTGTTGAGTCCGGCAATACAGAATCTGTTAATGTCTTTAGAAGTTCTTTTGCTCTTGCAATAACAAAATTTCTTTTTGAAACACGAACATCTTCTATTTTTTCAACTTTAACATTAGCATTACAAGGACCTATTCTTTGTATTGTTTCTAAGGCAGCACCTATAATTGCTGTTTCTGTCTTATCTAAAGATGAAGGAATTATTATAACTCCCTCTGTTTTTCCTGTTCTTGTGTCTAATTTAACATCAATTCTTCCTATTCTACCTGATCTTTGAAGCTCTCTTAATTCTAAGTCTGCTCCCAATAATCCTTCTGTTTGGCCAAAAATAGCTCCTATGACATCAGGACGATCTACTACACCTTCAATTTGAATTTGAGTGTGAATGATATATTTAGATGATACTGGGCTTATCTTTCCCATTTTACTCCCCCCATAAGAAACTACGTTTCCCAAATCGTTAGCACGATTGGGCCCCAAAGCGAAGCTTTTAGGGCTTATCATCTTCCTAAATAATCGTAGTTCCTATTTCTTTGATATCTTTCAGAACAAGATCTAATAAAACTTAATTTTCATAATTTTAAAAATGATCATGATAAATGAATAATCCTGTTCCTTGTGATATATTAATAATAAATATAGGCTGCGACACTAACTCCCAAGCTCATTGCTTGATAGTTTATCGTAAGCTCCATTGAGTATTCTCGTGGCAGCCAAGTTTTAATGATAGTTTACTATTTATATAATTTACTATGTGCTTTTTAATCTTGCCTTACTTGGCATACGTACCGTTTTGACAGTTGTTCCTGACTTATTAATGAATAGAAGCAAGAATAATTCTACGGATTCAAGAGAATAAATTGATTGATCTGTTATTAGTTCCTTTCTTTAATAAAAATATAGGAAGGTTTTTATATTAGTTATACATTATATATTATATGGAAATCGTAATTAAACCCAAAAAATGGGGAAATTCCCTTGGATTAATAATACCCAATGAAATAATAAGAAAACAAGGAATAACTAGTGAAACTAATATAGTTGTTAATATAAGAAAAGCAAATAGGGTAAAGGATATTTTTGGAATTTTAAAGGATTGGAAGATAGATACTCAAAAAGCAAGGAATGAATTCAGGAAATTTGAGCTAGAAGCTGAAAGAAGGAAGTTTAGCAACTTTATAAACTCTAAAGAAAAAAAACGGGGTGTTTAAGATTTATTTTTTAGATAGTTATGCTATTATTGAGATAGTAAAAAATAATGAGAAATATGAAAAATTTAAATATACTACCAATTTTACTGGGATAATGAATCTTTTGGAAGTTCACTATAATATAAATAAAGATTTTGGTATAATTGTAGCTGATTCTGTAATAGAAAAATTAAAGGAAGTTGTTGTGGATATTAATATTAATGATATAAAAGAAGCATCAAAATTTAGATTTAAAAACATTAAGAAAAAATTTAGTTTTATTGATTGTTTGGGCTACATTATGGCTAAAAATAGAAAATATTTTTTTGTGACTGGTGATAAAGAATTTGAAGTAATGGATAATGTTGAATTTGTTAAATAAAAAGGTATATAAAAGAAAAAAATATTATTTATGAGATGGAAGAAATTAAAATGGGTAGAAGAAAACATATAGACTATTTAAAGGAATTCAAGAAAAAATTATCAGAGAAAATGCCAATAGACAAAATGATCTTGTTTGGTTCAAGAGCAACAGGCAAGCCGCATAGATGGAGCGATTTTGATTTGATAATTGTAAGTAGAAAATTAGATTTTTTTAGAATAGGCGCAGGAATGTATGATTACTGGAAGATAGACTATCCTGTAGATTTTTTATGTTACACTCCTGAGGAATTTAAAAAACTAAGCAAGCAGATAACGATAGTAAAAGAAGCTGTTGAAAATGGTATTGAGATACAGTAAAGTTTTGAATTATTAAGAATGAAAAAAATAATAAATAATTGGTTTATGCAAGCTGAAATAGATCTTGTTAGTGCTAAGTACAATTTTAAAGGAAAGATACTTGATGTTGCTGCTTTATTATGCCAACAATCTGTTGAGAAAGGACTTAAAGCATTATATCTAAAAGATAAAGGGGAGTTATGGAAAACACATGATTTAGTTAAACTTGCAATACTTGTTAAAGCACCAGAGGATATTATAAAAGCTGTTAATGATCTTAATCCGATTTATTTTGAGGATAGGTATCCTGATTTTTCTGATATAATTCCTGCTAAGAACTTTTCTGATAAAGAAGTAGATGAATTTATTAAAAAAGCTGAGAAGGCAATAAGATGGATAAAGACAAAATTATAAAAGAATTAAAAAAATTCAAAAAGAAGAATAAAATAGATAAAATGATTTTTTTTGGCAGCAGAACAAATAACAAATATACAAAATATAGCGATATAGACTTAATAGTTATATCTTCTAAATTTAAGAAAATTAAATCATTTAAAAGAGCTCCTGTTTTAAGGCTTAAATGGGAATTAGATTATCCTGTTGATCTACTTTGCTATACTCCTGAAGAGTTTGAAAAGAAAAAGAAAGAGCCAACAATAGTGAAAGAAGCTGTTGAAAATGGTATTGAGATACAGTAAAGTTTAAATATTATCTAAAATTAAGATATTCTAATTAAAAGATGGTGAAATTTACTAATTTTCAAAATAAAATAAGTTTAGTCTTAATTATAATTATCTTGCTATCTAGCTTTGGTTTTGCGCAGGGAATTCCAAGAAATCCAGGACATCCTGTTAGTCAACTTGATTGTGGAACAGGAACAACTAGTGATCCTTATAAAGCGTGTGATTCAAATAATAATGGAATACTTGATACTACTGAAAACGCGGTTGTTACTTATGCTTTAAATTTAACTCCTTCTGGGACGGGTCCTGATGTTGCTTTAAAAACTAAATTTGTTGATAGTTCTAGATTAAGTGTTCCTACTGATGTTTCTAATAATTATTTGGTTGCTTTTAGCGGTACTGGCGGAGCTGCACAACATATTAAAGTTGGTTATTCTAATGTTGCTGGTAGCTTGGATCCTGCCGCCGCTGTTGATGTTATGTTTAAAAGTGTTTATGATAGAATTAATTCTGGGGATGGTATTGTTGATACTGCTGAGATGCTTTTGAATGAAAGTGGTGGTTTTGGTATTGTAAGATTAGTTCCTAGTATAACTACTTTTAATGGTTTAAGTGATTTTTATGTTACCCAGAAAATTGTTGAACCTCCTATTACTCCTACTGGGAATCCTGTTGTTACATTAAAAAAATTAAGAGCGGGATATGCTGATGAAGCTTTGAAATCTTCTGGAAGCTTTACTGTTACTGGACCTTATTTAATATTTAATGTTCCTGATACTGGAAGTAAATATGCCACAAGACTTATTTCCATTGTTGGAGATAGGAATAATATTGCATTGGCTCCTGGTGCTGCTTGGGATGACACTCAGGGTTCTGTTAATGGTAGAGGTAATAGAGAATGTGTTGATCCTAGTAATCTTAATACTTGTGCTGAACAATTGATAGGAGCCAGATTAGTTATTAATCCTGAAGGGCATTTTGATAAAGGAGTACAAATTGGGTGGCCAGATAGATCTCTAAGTTCCAATAATCAGAATGCTTGGATAGATCATACTAATAAAGCAGGTGATCTATATGTTGCTGGAAATTTAGAAGTTGATGGAAGCACTTATTTAGGTGATGCTGTAACTGATACTTTAACTGTTACTGGAAGTTTTAGTCAAACTGGAAATGTTAATATTGGTGGCTCTTTAAAAATTGGTGATGGACCTATTAAAAAAGTTGATTTTTCTAGTAATACTGGAGAACAAGATATTTTTGTAACTAATGATATTGAAACTGGTAATAATTTATGGGTTGGTACAAAGGCAATAACAGGTACACCAGATCTTTCTGCGATAAATAAAAAAATAGTAGTTTATAATATTGAACCAACTTATAGTACTACTTTGGGAATGGCAAATAGTGGTATTGAATTAATTAATGCTAACTCAATTAGTGGTGGAGCTGCTGGTGAAGATAGTCAAGTTGATATTGGTTTTTCTAATGGTCTTACTCCTTTAGGCAGATATGCTGCTATAACTGGAGTTGTAACTGGAACTGGACCAGTTGGCTCATTAATATTTTCAACAAGAGGTGCTAATAGTAATGATCTTACTGAAAGAATGAGAATTATTAGCGATGGTAAAATTGGGATTGGTGATTTTTCTAGTAGTGCTCCAAGTGCTAATTTAGATGTTCAGGGAGATACAAAAATTAGTAAAAATTTAGATGTTGGAACTGATGCGTTTATTAATGGTAAATTATGTATTGGTGCTCTTACTAGTGGTCAACCTGCGGATAGTAATTGTAAAACTTCATGGGATTCTGTTGGAAACATTAGAGGTAGTGGAAATCAAGGTTCGCTTGCTATGTTTGAGTCTATAGATAGTATCATTAGTTCTAGCATAACACAAACTGGAACTGGAGCTACTAATGATCCTTATGTTATAAATATTGTAGGAAATCTTGGAGTTACTGGGACTATTCTAAGTGGAAATTTACCTTTAGCAAAAGTTGGGGTCCCTGTTCCTGATGTTACAGATGATACTAATTATGTTGTTAATGCAGACGGATCTAAAAAATTAAGAGCTGGATATGCCGATATTAGTAGTGAAGCAATTGAAAGTTTTTTAATTAGTAAGAAAAGCGATGCTAATTCTCCATCCCCCGAACTTAAGTTTAAGGTTAATGAAGTTAGTAGTGGAGGTAGTCAATTGGTAGATAATAGTGCAATTTATGCAGAAAATATTATTTTAGTTACACAACCACCAAGCGGTAGACTTATCATAAATAATGGCGGGGGTTTTCCTGGCGGTGTGCAAATTGTTGGTAATCTAGATGTAACTGGAAACTTAATTGGTGGTGGTTCTGGGGTTGGTGGTGGATGGACTGTTGATACAATTACATCTCCTCCAAAAACAACTACTAACCTAAATGTTGGAATTGGAACTAATAATCCCAGTACTGGGGCGACCTTAACTCTTGGTAATGATGCTGATTCAAGTTCGGAACCACTTAATTTTCATATTGGCGGAGCGCAAGTAATTGCTGATAATGCTTATTATACTGGTACTAGTAGTGGGTGGAAATATAATAAAAATTCATTTGCTTCCTATATCGCTTTTGCTGATGGTATTGAAATTGCTACTGCTCCTAGTGGAACAGCAGATGCTACAGTAACGTGGAATAAAGCAGTGAAAATTGATAGTTCTGGCAATATTTTGGTTGGGACCCCGCTTTTAGGATCAGTAGATCCTAACTATAAATTACAGGTTTTTGGTGATACTTCTTTAGGTGATGTAAATGCTGGTTCTGGTGTACAAAATGTAGTTAAGATAAATAGTATAATTCAATTTAGGTCAACTACCATGAATAATCCATGTACTCCTGGTCAAGTTTATTATAATACCAATAATGGCTTACAGGTTTGTGATGGTGCTGGTTGGCAGGATATTGCAACTGGAAGTGGGTTTATTGATGGTAGCGGAAATCCAACCCCCAACACTATTGCTATGTTTACTCCTGATGGAAATACTATTGGTAATTCAAATATAAAACAGGACGCTACTACAGGTAATATAGGTATAGGAGTAACGGGAACACCAGGTGCGAAATTGGATGTTGGTGGGAATATAAAAATGTCTGGTTTTCAATTAACAACCGGCGCCAGTGTTGGAAAGGTTTTAACTTCAATGGATAATTCAGGGGTTGGAACTTGGCAAAGTATTAGTAGTTCTGAATCTGATACTTTACAAAGCGTAACTGGCAGAGGAGCTACAACTACTAGATCTATAACTGTTGGTTCTTCTGATATAGTTAATGGACTTAGTTATGGCCTAGCATTAAACAAATATTTTACTTTGTGGGGCTCTGATGAAAATGAGGCCTATATATCCCATAATGTTTATTACAATGCTGGCTGGAAATATAGAGAAGGTACTATTGGTGCTGGAGCCACTTTAATAAATGTTGGTGGTGGGATATTTAATGTTAGAACTGCGGGAGATGGGTTACAGAATCAACTTGTAACTTGGAATCAGGGAATTTATCAAGGCGAAAATGGTAATGTTGGGATTGGAACTAGTGCTCCTGGTGGATTTAGGTTAAATGTAGAAGGTCCTGTTTACTCTTCTGATTTTATTAGGGCCGCGAATGGTGTGTGGGTTGGCGGTGCGACTGCAAAAAGGGTAATTGATGATCTTGGAAATTGGGTAGGCAATCCTATTAGTACTAGTGGTGTGACACAGATCAAGAATGGTGGTGGTCTTAGTGTAAATCCTGCAAGTGGTACTGGTGATGTAACTTTGGCTATTAAACCAGAAGGGTTTTTAGAAATTAATACGGCTACTAGTGCTGTTCGATTGAAATCTTGTCCAGATACTAAGATTTTGAAGTATACAACCGCTAATGGTTGGGTATGCGCAGATGATGCTGGTGGTGCTACCTATACAGCAGGCGATGGTATTAATATTGCTTCTAATGTAATTTCTGTTAGCGGTACAGGTAATGTTTTTAATAATTGGGATAAAAATGTTGCTGATGATTTGGATGCTCCTGCAGCTGGCTGTGGTGTTAATCAAGTGTTAACTTATAGCGCAATTGGCGGTTTAATATGTACTACTGATAATACTGGAACTAGTTATTGGACTCAAAGCGTAAGTAATATTTATTATGATAGCGGTAATGTTGGAATTGGAACTAGTAATCCGAATGATGGTAAACTTATATTAAATGCTCTTACTGGCCCAGTTGTCCTGAAATTGAGATATGGTGACGAGGAAAAGGGAGCAATATTTTATTCTGATGCAGCAACAGAAACTAATAGATTTCATATAAGGGCTGGTAAATCTGGTAGTGGTATTGGAAAACTTGCTTTGGATACCGGTGGAAGTAATACTCCGCGGTTATTAATAGATGAAGCTGGAAATGTTGGAATTGGAACAGCTACTCCTATAGCTAAATTGGAAGTTACAACAACTAGTGGAAATTCTGTTATTAAAATAAATTCTAATAATGCCATATCTGCTATAGACTTTTATAATGGAGATTCGAATAATGAATGGGGTATTGGTAAGGATGTTCAAAATAATTTTTACATTGATGAGTTTGGTGTTGGTAATCGTTTATTGATAAAACCTGGTGGGAATGTTGTTATAGGTGGTGCACCCAGTACTGGCTATAAACTAGAAGTATCTGGCGCTGTTAAAGCAACCGATTTTGTAGCAAATGGCTTTATTCAGGCAGCCAACTTTAGAGGAGAGGGTTCTGAATTAACTAATGTTAAAGCTAGTAATTTAGGTAATCCTCTTGCTAGAACAGAAATCTTAACTTTTGATGGTGTTGGTGGAATAGGCAACCACTTTATTAGGACCGGGATTGATGATCCAAGTACCACCAGTGTGGAAGAAAATATTGCTTTGGGCTTCAAGAAAGATAGTAGTGATGTAACTGTTATCGGAAATTTGAAAGTAAATGGTGATATTCCTGTTCCTACTCCCGGAACTTTATGTGGATGGTCTTCAAAGATTAAACAAAGTGGTGAAAGTGCTATTCTTTGCAATACTATTGATCCACTATCTAATTGTCCCACTGGTTACACAAGAAAGGCTCTTTTTTCAGATACCGCTGGAAGTGCGGCATCAACAGTATGGACCTGTATCAAATTACCATAAACAACTATTAAAAGAAATCAAAAAATAATACTGTAAACCTATATGGGCTCAAGAAGCCTTGGCTTCATCTAATAAGTTTTAATACTTTTTCTTTATTTAATTTAAATTCTCTTGGATTCTTATAAAAATGTTTATATTCTTTAAAAGTTTTTATCAGTTTTATCAAATCTTTCAAGAAATATTCTATATTGTTCTTTCTTAATACTTCTTGATATCTCTCAAGGTTCAGGTCACAAAAAAACAACAAGCTTAAGATATCTATCTTATCTTTAAATCCTTTTTCGCTTTCCCCACGATCCAATAAAGCACCCTGTTTAAGAATGATAAGCTCTTCTAAACTTATAACCTCAAAGGATTCTATTGACTTAGTTGAAATCTTATCCAATGGGATGGTTAATGTTGAATAGTGAGGAACATAGATATCAATCTCTATTCCATCTATCACTATTTCATATTTTTTGAGATTTTCATTCTTTTTTAGATTATGGCTTAATTTAATTTTTTCAAGCTCTTTAAAATCAATTATTATATCTATATCTTTTGATTTCAATGCTTTTGTATACAAATATGCAGCCCAGCCACCTATTAAAATAAACTTTAATTCCTTTTTTATCTTCTGTAAAACTTCAAAACTTTTTTCAGTTATTAAATCATTCCAATATTCCATTTACTTTTACCTCTAATGCTTTTAAAAAATCTTTTGCATACCATTCTTTTAGATTCCATAAATCAACAAACAACATTGCTGGATTTAACCTTAATTTACTTGGTGCCTTTAGCAAAAATAAGTTATATGGCTGTTTTTTTTCTGGAAATCTTTTTCTTATCTCATTTAAGTCATTAGTATAGACATAAATTTCAGAGTAATCTGCTGGGGCATCTTTGAAGTAAAACTTATAACCAGAATAAGCTGTAAAAATAACATCTTCGGGCATATTTTTTTCTGCTTCAATTATGTTTTCTACCCTTGTTTTATAAATTACATCTTTTTCTAGATTTCTTATGCTGGCCCAATATAACAATATCTTTTTTTTGTTGACTAAGGTGAAACTTCTTGATGATACATTTATAGCATTCATTCTCCTTAATGGTTTTAAAGCATTATTTACTGTGCTTAAAGATATACTTAAGTTTTTAGATAGCTCAAGCTGTGTAAACCTAGTTTTTCTCTCTTTGAACAATGAACAAAAAATCTCATTATAGACTAATTCTGATTTTTTCATGTTTCTTATTTTAGATTACTAAATATATAAATGTTTCGATATTTTTAGAAACCTTTAAAACCTAGGATAAGTTCAAGAAAGCTTTAGTTTCATCCAATATTATACTGCAATAATTTTTTCCTTATTTTTTTCTAAGTTAGCAATATTTATAGAATCATATAAATCTATTAATCTTTTAGCTATTGGGTTTTCTATATTTATTTTGTATAGTTTTGCCCTGCCAACATCCCTAGTTTTTACTACTATTTTATTTTTTATTAATTTTGGAAAAATGGTATGTAAAGTGCCCCAACTTACCCCAGAATTTTCAGCTAAATCAGTTAGAGTATAGTCAAAATGTCTGCCCTCTATTAAATATTGTAAAATCTTCATTGTTGGGCTTTCACCAACTACTTCCAAAAAAAGTGATTCTTCCATTTTTATCTTGAAAACCTAGGATTTGCTAATATTTAAATCTTTTCATTTTATATATTAACATATAATGATATGAGGTTAGTTTTATATATAAATCGTTATTAATAATCCTATGGACAAAGAGGTTATTATTGTAATATGGCATATACTTTCCAAGCTTAATAGAATGGGAAAGATAGGCGGAGCCCATACTGAAATTATTAATTTGCAGAAAGGGTTACCAATGCATTTTAGATCAAGTAAACAAGGCAAGAAAATAATACAAAAAGCCATAAAAGAAATGATAGATAGAGAATATTTACTACAAAAACCTTCTACCGGAGAGATTCATGTTTCATTAAATCCAAGAAAATTAAATGAAATAAAAGAGTTTATTGAAAAATATAAATAACATTAAAACCTAGGGCAAATTCAAGAAAGCTTATTTAATCTGAGAATTAATTATAGTATTCTGCTGTTCGCTCCATTCTTTATCGGTGTGAGTTTTCATGTAATTCACCCAAAATTTAATGAAGTTTAATCTTTCTTCTTTATTGGTTCTTCCTGGCTTTAAAAACTCTCTTTTTTCTTTTAACATTTTATATTATAGATTCTTTTAGTTTATTAATTTTATTGTAATCCAGTTTTTCCCTAAAAAGATCTTCTATATGCACCGCATCTTCAATGTCCTTGTCGGATTTAAGATAGTATTTTTTAAAAGCTATTTGCCTCTCTAGGGATGAAATTTTTAATTTTCTTTGATGTAATATAACTGTAACAAAATCATCAAAGGCATCTTCATCTATCCTGTTTTTTGGGAATTTAACCTCAAAATTTGGTATTGTTTTATCTTTTTTTGCGAATCTTACTGCTAAATTATCTTTTAAATAACTGAATATTTCTTCAGCTTCTTCAGCATTTAAACACCAAAACCCGTTTTTTTTTGATTTCTTTGTATAGTTTTGAAAATTTTTCAAATGAGATCTTTTCTATGAATATATCAATATCCTCTGTGGTTCTTGTTCTTCCTAATAAAATAGATACATAACCTGAGATTATAACATAGTCTACGTGTTTTTTTAGTATTTTAATAAAATTTAATACTAACTTATCTAAGTTGCTTAGTGTTTTATGGTAAAGTAAGTTTAAATAGATTTTTGTTTTAATTTTAAAATCTATGCAAATTCAAGAAAGCCTTGGCTTCATCCAACAATTTGTATGTTTCTTCATATAATTCGCCTTCATAGCCTTCAATCCTAGAACGAATTATATATTTATCATAAACATCTCTAAAGAACTTCATAAAGGCACTTTGCTCAAACTTAGCATTCCAATCTTTTAATAAGTAAGCTTTAGTACGAATTTCAATTTCACCACGATTTGTTTTGTATTTAATTCCATCTTTCTCTATTTCAATACTTTCTAGGCCTAGAATAAACAAGTTAATCTCCATTACAAACTTAAAATAGTCATCGATCTTTTTTTCAGCATACCACTTTATTTCCAAGTGTTTTTTTCCTTCTCCCATATCTTCATCACGGTATTCCTGCTCTTGGAAATCATAGCCATAGTTCTCAAACCAACGAATAAGCAGTTTGTACAACTCCTCCAAACTAAAAATAGATCTGTCTTTTACTTTAACATGCGGGACTATAATATCTTTTTGAGGCATAATTAAAAGAAAATATACGAATATATAAACATTTTTATATCACTTATGTATAGAGAATTATTTATCTTAACAAAGAACTAGTTATTTTTTTACACTCATCAATAAGACCATTAGTTTCTACCCAGACTTTTCCCTTCATCTTGTCTATTTTTTCATTAACTATATACATTTCATAGATTTTTCTTAGAAACTCGCCAAATTTAGGGCCAAATCTTCTTCTAAATTTGTCCATATAATCTTTTTCCAGCCAACCCTTAAATCTTAAATTAAGCTCTGCTTTTTCTCCGCGCCATCTAAATAATAAAATTTCAACCTCTATGTTAAACTTGAAATAATCATCTACTTTGCGGAAAGCATTCCAAATTATTTTTTGTTCTTTGCCTGCTGTTGTGTCTTTATTTGTGATGTTTGTTTCGTTAAATATGTATTTGTTCTCAAAAAACCACGGGATAACTTCCTTATGAAATCTTTTTGGATCTAAAATGCCTTTTTTTCTGATTTCTGAACCGTATGTGCTTGGAAGACCGACTACATACTCTGTTTTTCCTGGACCTGCCATTTAAAAGAACAAGAATTATAAGTATATAAAGTTTTATTTTTTTCTTTTACTTAAAAATACTTTTTTTATAAAAGAAACATATTTTGGCTCAGTTCTAATAATATCTTTAATAGTTAATATCCCAACTAAAGCATTATTTTTAATTACGGGAAGTCTTCTAACGTCTTCGCGGTTTATTAATGAAATAGCTTTCTCTAAATCAACATCTGGTGATATTGTTATCATTCCGGTTGTCATAATATCCTTTACTTTTAACTTTTTGATGTCCAGTTCTTTTGCTACTGCATCTTCCACTATATCCTTTTCTGTTACAATGCCTAATAATTTAGAATCTTTAACAACAAGAATACCACCAACATTGTTAATCAGCATTTTTCTTGCACAAGACGGCAATGTTTCGTTTGGACCAATAAATACCGGATTTCTGGTCATTGCCTGAGAAACCTTAATTCCTGTTTTCATTTTTTCCCCTTATAATTTTTTAAGATTTGATGATTTATAAAGGTTGCTTTTGAGATTTTTAAAACCTAAAATTTAAATACTTTCATTTAGGAAATATGTGTATGGTTGATTTTAAATCTATTGAAAAGAAATGGCAGAATAAATGGGAAAAAGAAAAAGCATTTCATGTAAAAGAAGGTAAGAAGAATAAGACTTTTGTTTTAGAAATGTTTCCGTACCCAAGTTCTAGCGGGCTTCATATGGGACATGCATTTAATTATACTATTGGTGATATTTATGCTAGATATAAAAGAATGAACGGGTATAATGTATTATATCCCATGGGATATGATGCTTTAGGTTTACCTGCTGAAAATGCAGCTATAAAAGCACAAAGTCATCCTAGGAAATTTACAGAAGAAGCTATTAAGAATTTCATAAAACAACAAAAAGGATTGGGATTGAGCTATGACTGGAGCAGGATGATTAAGACTTGTGATCCTGAATATTATAAATGGAATCAGTATTTCTTTTTGAAATTTTTTGAAAATGGATTGGTTTATAGGAAAAAAGCGCCTGTTAACTTTTGTAGTAAATGTAATACTGTTTTGGCCAATGAACAAGTTCATTCTGGAAAATGCTGGAGACATAAAGATACTGATGTTGAGGTTAAGCATTTAGAGCAATGGTTTATTAAAACTACTAAATATGCTGATGAGTTGTTGAAAGACATTGATAATTTGCAATGGCCTGAAAGAATTAAGATAATGCAGAGAAATTGGATTGGAAAAAGCCATGGAATTGAAATTAATTTTAAAATAAATAATAAAGAGTGGCCAATCTTTACAACCCGCCCAGACACTATTTTTGGTGTTACTTTCATGGTTGTTTCTGCACAGCATCCTAGGTTAATGGAGCTAGTTACCAAAGAGCAAAAAAAAGAAGTTGAAGAATTCTTAAAAAAAATAAAATCAACTAGCGAGAAGAATTTAGAAGAATTAGAGAAAGAAGGAGCTTTTACAGGAAGCTATGCTATAAATCCATTAACAAATGAAAAAATCCCGGTTTATGCTGGAAATTTTGTAGTTGCTGATTATGGAAGTGGAATGGTAATGGCTGTTCCTGCGCATGACCAGAGAGATTTTGAATTTGCTAAAAAATATAATATTCCTATAAAAGTTGTGATTAACCCTGATAGTTACCGCTTAAATGCTGAAAAAATGAATAGAGCTTATGTTGAAGAAGGGGTTTTAGTTAATTCTAAAGAGTTTAATGGTGTTAGAAGCAATAATGCAATAGATATGATTTCTGATCACATAGAAAAGAAAAAACTTGGAAAAAGAGTAGTTCAATATAAATTGAGAGATTGGTTAATTTCAAGACAGAGATACTGGGGAACTCCTATACCTATGATTTATTGTGATAAATGTGGAATTGTTCCTGAAAAGAAATTACCTGTATTACTTCCTGAAAAAGTTAAATTTGGAGTTGGAAATCCTTTAGAGACTAGTAAAGAATTTTTAGAAACCAAATGCCCTAGGTGCAAAGGAAAAGCTAGAAGAGAAACAGATACTATGGACACTTTTTTTGATTCTTCCTGGTATTTCTTGAGATTTTGTGATCCTAAGAATAATAAAGAGCCTTTTAACAAAGATAAAATAAGATATTGGATGCCTGTAGACCAATATATCGGTGGTGCTGAGCATGCTTGCATGCACTTAATTTACGCAAGATTTTTTACTAAAGCATTAAGGGATTTGGGTTTTGTTAAACTTAACGAACCATTTACTAAATTATTTAATCAGGGGATGCTGCATGGAAATGATGGTCTTGTTATGAGCAAATCAAGGGGCAATGTTGTGCTGCCTGAAGAAGTTTCTAAGAAATATGGCATTGACACTGCTAGATTGTTTTTAGTTTCTTTGGCTTCGCCTGACAAGGATATTATATGGAGTGATAATGGAATAGAAGGAAGTTTGAGATTTATTAATAAGATATTTGAATATTTTGATAAAGTTAATGTTAAGAAATCCAATAAAAGAAGCGAGAGCAAATTAAATAAAACTATTAAAGAAGTTACTAATGATGTTGAAAATTTGAGATATAATCTTGCTGTTATTAAGATAAGGGAATTATTTGATAATCTACAAAATGAAGAAAGCAAAGAGGTCTTAGAGAAATTTCTAAAATTATTCTCTCCTTTTTGCCCACATATCGCTGAAGAATTATGGAGTAAATTAGGGAATAAAAAATTAATAAGTTTAGAAAAATGGCCTAATGCTGATGAAAGCAAGATTGATGAAAAACTAGAAGAGCAAGATAGATTAATCAAGAAATTAAATGATGATATAAATAATGTAGTTAAGATAATAACTAACAAAGGCAAGGAAGTTAAGAAGGTGTTTGTTTATGTCTTACCTAAAGAAATAGAGATTTATGATATTAAATTAATTAAACTAGATTTAGAGGTTAAGCTATTTTCTGTTTCTGACAAAAACAAATATGATCCTGAAAATAAAGCTTCTAAATCTAAACCAGGAAAACCGGCTATTTATTTAGAATAATCAAAAATCCATTCTAAATTTCTAAAATTCTCTACGCCGTCACCGTAAACTCCTCTCATCAAAACCGTTGCAGACCCAGCCCTCTTTGCACTACTTAAGTCAATGTAATGATTATCCCCAAAAATAATCAAATGTTTAGGATCAACTCCAATCTCTTCAGATATCTTTCGAACATCTTTTCTTTTGAAAGGCTGGCAACAAAAATAAGCATCAAAAAAATCTGGCTTAAACCTGTGTTTTTGTAATGCTAGACAAACTGTGTCAGGATGCATATCGCTTGCAATTGCTATCAACTTTCCTTCTTCTTTCCTCCTTTTTAAAAAAGGTTTCACATCTCGTCTTAAATTCCCCTCAGAATCTGTAACTGTTCCATTCCAGTCGACAACCGCGGCTTCAATTGGATAATTATCTTGACTGATTCTAACATAGGGGAGTGTAAAAATTACTCTTCCGTCTATTCCTACATTATAACCTGTTCTTTTCATTTTGATTTCTAGTGAAAATAAATAAATTAGGATTAATAAATGTTTCTATAGGACACTTCTTAATAGTAGTAAATACAGAAAGGTTTATAAATAATTAATTTAAACTCTTTTAATTATTAAGGAGGAAAAATGATAGAACCTTTAATTTGTGTTTATACTGACAAAGGTGTTAGAATTTCAGCTAGTAGAGAATATTTGGTTGGACAAAGATTAGGTTTAAGAGGATTATATCCTGATGAAGTAAGGAATATGGTAGAAGAAAGGGATGGTAGATTAACAAGATGCCAAAAAGAAGACATCATGACTGGTGTGAGAGATAATTGTGTTGGAAGATGTTAAGCGATAATTTTAAATATAAGTTATTATTAATAAAAATGCTTAAAAAAGTAAAGGAAATTGATGTTTTAAATTCTGGGGGGATTTGAATGGGAGAAGCACAACCTATATTTATACTGCCTGAAGGCACAACTCGAAATACTGGAAGGGATGCTCAAAGAAATAATATAATGGCGGCTAAATTAGTTGCTGAAACTGTGAGAACTACACTAGGGCCTAAAGGGATGGATAAGATGATTGTTGATTCTTTAGGTGATGTTACGGTTACAAATGATGGGGTTACTATATTAGAAGAAATGCAGATTGAACATCCTGCAGCTAAGATGATTGTTGAAATTGCAAAGACACAGGAAGATGAAGTTGGTGATGGGACTACTACTGCGGTTATAATTGCCGGGGAATTATTAAAAAATGCTGAAACTTTATTGGATAAAGATGTGCATCCGACTGTTATTGCTAGAGGATATAGATTAGCTGCTGAAAAAAGCATTGATATATTAAATAACATTGCTGAAGACGTTAATGAGAATGATACTGAAATTTTAAAAAAACTAGCTATGACTGCCATGACCGGAAAAGGGGCTGAGGCTAATAAAGAATTATTAGCTGACTTGGTTGTTAAAGGAGTAAAACAAGTTTTAGATGAAAATAAAGGCATTGCAGTAGATAGTATAAAAGTCGAGAAAAAAGTTGGAAATAGCGTAAGTGATTCTGAATTAATACAAGGAATATTATTAGACAAAGAAAGAGTTCATCCTGGAATGCCAAAAAAAGTAAAAGAAGCTAAAATTTTACTAATCGATGCTGCCTTGGAGATTAAAAATCCTGAAACAGACACAAAAATACAAATAACAAGCCCTAAACAAATGCAAGATTTTGTTGAGCAGGAAGAAAAAATATTGAAAGGGATGGCTGATAAGGTAATAGCTACCGGAGCTAATGTTGTTGTCTGCCAAAAAGGCATAGATGATTTAGTTCAGTATTTCCTATCTAAAAAAGGAATATATGCTGTTAGAAGAGTGAGCAAAAGTGATATGGAAAGAGTTGCTAAAGCAACCGGGGCTAAAGTCGTGAGTAAAATAAATGAAGTAAGCAAAGAAGATTTAGGAAGAGCAGGTGTTGTTGAGGAGCACAAAGTTGGAGATGAAGACATGACTTATATTAAGGATTGTGATGAAGCTAAAGCAGTTACATTATTAATTAGAGGTGGAAGTGAACATGTTATTGATGAAATTGAAAGAGCTGTAACTGATGCTGTTGGCGATATAAGAGCTGCTTTAAAAAACGGAAAAGTTGTTGCTGGCGCCGGAGCTCCTGAAATTGAGGTTTCAAGAGGATTAAGAGAATATGCAAATACTTTATCAGGAAGAGAACAATTGGCGGTATTGGCTTTTGCTGAAGCTGTTGAAATTGTTCCCAGAACTTTAGCTGAAAATGCTGGTTTAGATCCTATTGATATGTTGACTGAAATGAAAGTTGAGCATGATAAGGGAAATAAGTGGCATGGAATTGATGTTTTTGAAGGAAAAGTTATTGATGTATGGAATAACAGCGTTGTAGAGCCTTTGAAGATTAAAACACAGGCAATACAAAGCGCTTCAGAAGTTACTGAATTAATATTAAGAATAGATGATGTAATTGCAGGATCTGGAAAGAGAAATAATATGCCAAGTATGCCGCCAGGTATGGGTGGGATGCCTGAATATTAGAAAAGAATCCCAATTTTTACTAAATAAAATATTAAAGGAGAAAAAATGCAAGAAGTAAGAAAAACAGAAAATGTTTTATTGGCTATTATGGCTACAGTTGCTATAGGTACTGGTCTAATATATAATATAACTAGCGAACCTAAGGTAGAAAATCCAAGTGGAATATCTCAATCAGCATATGTAACACAAACGGCTACTCCTTATTTGACATCTCAACCAGTTGTCGTTAAGGCAGAATCAGAAAGAAAATAATATTATAATCACCTCTTTTCCCCACCTGGAGTAACTAAGCTCAGTGCTTTTTGAGTTTGGGTTTGGTTCTCTAGGTAGGGTTTAATGTTAGCCCTTTTTAGAAAAAGGCGTTAAGATCCAAAATAATAATTATAAATACTTTTTTAATTTCAATCAATAGAAAGGCTAACTTTAATTGCCCTATTAACTTTATTCATTGTATAAATATTGAGTGAACTTATTCTTTTTATTATTCTTGATTTATCTATAGTTTTTATTTGATTTAATAGAATAGTTGAATCCAGATTTAATTTTGAATCTTCTTTTTTTATTAACACATTTGTAGGGTATTCTTTTTTAAATGATTTTGAAGTTATGGGAGCAACAATTGTTGTTGGAGAATATTTATTAAAAATATCATTTTGTATAATTAATGACGGTCTAATTCCTCCCTGTTCGCTTCCCTTAACAGGCTCAAAATCTACAAGAACAATTTCTCCTCTTTTAATCTCCATTTTAGTTCTCTTTCCATTCCCAATCAAAATCTTCTTCAATTGCCTCAAATTCTTTAGTAATTTTTAGACTTTCTTCGGCAGTTTCTTTAGCTCCTTCTATCATTAATTCAATATTTTTTCTTTTTTGTTCATCTATTTGATTAATCATCTTAACAATTACATCTTCATAAGTTTCTTTATCTGTCTTTAATCTATCCAACTCTTTTTTAGCATTTTCAGTTATTTGAATTGTTGTTACCATATGACTATAGATGAACTATAGTATTTAAATGCTTTGTTTATATTGTTATTTCTTAATAGTAGTGATAAATGGAAAGGTTTATAAATTGTGAAAATGGGTAAATTTTATGGAAAGGCCAAAAGATAATTTAGAACAGAAAGCATTAGATGATATAGAACGAAAGATCTTCGAAGCATATTTAGATGGACTTAAAAATATGTACGAAACGGCAGAACCAGGTTTAAGAGGAGGGGTAAGACATTTATTAGACGATCTCATTCTTTATCCTAATAACACAATTATTCGATATGGGAAGGCTCCAGTTTTTGATGGCAGTAGAGCCCGCGAAATTAGACAAACAGTAGGTATAACTACTACTAGACTTGGAGAAAAATTAAAGTTCAGTCAGGGTACGGTGAGTAGATATGAGAACCGTGGCATAGCAGGTGATGATAAGAACTCCCTTAGTGCAATTGAGAGGAGATATCTTTTATGGTTAAAAGAGCAAGGCTATAATCCATTTAATATTTGATCATTTATTTTTTTAAAAATCATAAAATGTCAAACAACTTAAGTTCATTTAAAAGAATGTTAATTGTAGCAGGAGCTACTGCGGCATTAATTGGTGGGGCATATTTTTATGGTAGATTAAGTAATAGTGATAACAAACAATATGATATAAATGATTACATGACTGCTGTTGCTCAAATTGAAAGCAATGGAAATCCAATAGCGAAAAGATATGAACCAAAAATAAATGATGTTAGTTATGGAGAACACCAAATTTTAACTAGAACTGCATTATACCTAGAAAAAAAACATCCTGGATTGCCTAGAATAAGTGATTATGGTGATTTAGAAAGCAAGATAAGAAAGGTAAATGTAGAAGAAGCTGAAAAAGATTTAATTGAACTTTATTCAAAAAAAGTCAGTTTTAATGGTAATATTAAAGAAGTAAATGTAGATGGTGAAATTGATGTAGCTTCCAGAGAGTTAATTAAAAGAATTCAGAGAAAACATGGATTAGATGTAACTGGAAAGCTTGATAGAAACACCTTGATTGCAATAAAAAAAGACAGGCATGTAGAAGATAGACTTTTAGATCCTGAAATTAACAACGCTTATGCTGAATTTTTATTTAAAAGAGAATTTGATTTTTATGGCGGCAATAAAGATTTAGCTGTTGCCGCTTATAATTCTGGGCATTTTACTCCATTAACTGCAAGAACGCAGGAACAATTAAATGATCTATATGGTACTGGTTTAGTTCCTGATGGTATTGTTGGAAATGAAACTTCTAGTATTCTTAAGAGATTTCAAAAAGAGTTTAGATTAAATGAAACTGGAAGATTAACTGAAAATGGAAATTTAGATGCGAGAACTTATGGAAAAATACAAGAGGAGTGGAGAAAAAAGTTTCCCAATAGCCCAAATCCAAAAGGAATAGTTCCAGAAATTAGAATTACTAAAAGACATGTTAAAAGATTTAATGCTGCATTAAGAAAAGGACTTTTTTAAAATGAATGATTTAGAGAATATACCGGTTTCTGAATTAAATCTTGGTGTTAGAGGAATAAGAAGATTAAATGAACTTGGTGTTACAAATATAGGTGATTTATTATTTTATGATGTTGAAGATATATTGGGTGATAATTTTGGCAGGGGTTCTTTAGAAGAATTAAAAAGAGAATTATCTGAATATGACGTTGAATTAAAAACAAGAAGACAGAGAGAACATGAAAGAATTTGTGATGCAATTGTTAAAGCAAAAGAAAAGGGAGTTGATTCCCAGACTTTAATGGCTAAGATACTTGGACAAGATATATATAAGTTAAGACATCATGCTGAAAAAGCAGATATTGAACTACCTAAGGGAAAAAGAGGAGTTAAACCAAAAGTAATTCCGGAGAGAGATAGAGATATTACTGAGGGATTAAGTTTTAGTGAGTATGCTGAAATGTGGAACATGTCAAGGCAAGGTGCCACTAGTTATATTAAACATCCTAGTAGATATGAAATTTGGCAAAATGCAAGAGTTGAGAGATTGGAAAGAGCAAGAGAATGGAAAGCTCTGGAAAAAGAAGAAGCTGTAAAAAGAGAAGAAGGAAAACAAAGATTTCTTTTTGCTGCTTATGATAGAGCAAAAGAAATTGGTGCTTGGGCTTATCAAAGGGCGGTAGAGTATTGCATCTTAACTAATGGTATGACAAGTATTCCATTTAATAATCTTTTAACATTATTTGAAAATTATCAAGATATGTATGAAGGTATTGAAGAGTTAAATTATTTAAAATTAGCAAAAAAATCAAGTATTAAACGTGAAACTGTTAAAAAAGTAATTAAAACAGTTGAACCTTGGCTAGAGACTGATTAATTCTGATAAAAATAGTAATAAAAACCTTTTTATAGTAGTTTTAATATAATATTTTTGTGTAAGGGGTGAAAATTTGACATCTTCAAGAGTCACAAAACAAGATATAATTACCGAATTAGTAAAACATAATGTAGAATTATTGAAGAAAAATGCAGATTTGGTAACTTCTGTGAATAATTTGATAAAAAAAGTTGATGAATTAGTAGAAATTTTCAAAAAAGCTGCACAAAATATTGAAAAAGGAGAAGTTAGAGAGCCTTTAGCGAGAAAATTGACTGATTTATTAGAGCAAAACAAGAGAATTGCAAGAGGATTGTTATTATTGGAGAAATTTGTAAGGGATAAAGAAACTTTTTCTGGTATTAAGAAAAAAGAGGCAGAAGGCGGATTATTTTAGATGAAAGAGCCTGAATTTTTATTTAATGAAGAATGGCTCAAGTTAGAAAAAGACTTAAAAGAAGTTTTAGATGAGATTAAAGACCCTGAAGTTGAGAGACAGAAATATATTTTAGAGACTTTTGTCAGGGGGGCGGCTTATACTTTTGTTGATAAAAATAAAATTTTACTAAAAAATAGGTTTTTTCCTGCACCTATGAAAGAGATTTCTGAAAAAGAAGAAATTCCATCTGAGCTTGGCGGAGAAGAAGTAAAACAACCAAAGTATTATAATGAGATGATGAACATTCAAACTGGAGTTGATGTTTATCCTATACCTGTTCCTAGCACTAAGGGAAATATACAACCAGCTTTACAATTTAAAGAATTTCCCATTTATACAAAAAAACTAGTTCAAAAAGAAGATAGAAAAAGAAAAAAACCTTCTCCATTGAAAAAACCAGAGATTGTACCCTTGATTAAAACAACTAAGGATTTAATAACTGATAATATAACTGGAAAAGTTTTAGCTACTGTTGAAATTTCTGACAAGTATTTGGTTAATGAACCTGGATTAGACAGCAACGATATAGATGTTCTGATGAAGATTAAGAAAAAAAATATAAAAAACATGGAGAAAGGATGGAAGTTAATACAAAAATATGGAAAGAAAGCCGGAATAAAAGAAGGACATGATACTTTAATAAAATATTATTTGGTAAATGATGTTTTTGGTTTAGGAAGAATAGAGCCTTTGTTGCATGATGATAAAATAAAGAGCGTTAGTTGTGGTGGCGAAGGGAAGAAAATAGAAGTAGAAGTTGATGGAAAAATACTTGGATCCAACATTATGTATTTAAGTAAAGAAGAATTATTTAATTTTGTTTATGGTTTAGCTGAGAAGATTGGGGTAAAATTGAATAATAAAAATAAAATAGTAAACGGTATTTTAAGAGGATTTGAGTTTACATTGAATATTGGGGATGATTTGCAAACTCCCTCTTTTAAAGTAGTAAGAAAATGAAAAAAACAGTCTTATTGTTAGTACTAATTTTTTTAATCTTAGGATTTATAAGTAATATACCCTCCACAGAAGAGAATATGTGTACCAAAATGGATTTAGAATGTCAAAAAACCGGGGAATATACTGTTAATGAGTGTACTTCATCTAAATCCATATTTGGATTTTGGATTATTAATATAGCAAAACAATGCCCTGGCAAAGAATTAGTAACTTGTCAGGACAATACACAAATTAGCTCAAGAATTGAGATTGATAGGGATAAATGTAAATATTCATTAACATTTATATGATAAAAATGGAAATAATAAGAAAGTCTAGAATAATGTTCTTAGTTTTATTATTAATAAATATTACTTTAATTGGTGGATGTGTTAAAGTTGAAAAGACCGTAACTGAAGAAGAACAGTTTATTAATTGTGAAATAAATAAAGATACACAAAGAGCATTTTGCATTCAAGTTTATGATCCTGTTTGTGGAGAAGATGGAAAAACTTACAGTAATAGTTGTGTCGCTTGTCAGAGTATAACCAAGTATAAAAAAGGAGAATGTTAGAACCTTTCTTAGAAAGAAACGTTCATGAAATAAAAAACTTAAAACGAAAAAGTTTATATAAGAAAAAAGAGTGTGATATTATATGGAAAATAAGGTGACACTAGTTTTAGTTGTTCTTTTATCTTTTGTATTATTTTTTAGCTTGGCAGAGACCTTAACTGGAAATATTGTGCTAAATCAAATAGGATCAACGGCCCAACATAGAAGCGATTTAGAAAAAACAAAGCTGCTTGTAAGTCCTAAAAGCGTTAGTGCTGGTGGAATGATTAATGTTGAAATATATCCTGCTAAAGAAGGAGTTTTTACAGGTATAGCTGTTTATGGTGCTAGCGGAGCAAGAAAATATGGCGGATTATGCGACAATCAAGCAAGTGCTGATTTTTGTTCTAATACCTATCAATGTATAGATAAAGATCAAGCAAGATGCACACCAGGACCTAAATGTTATGGTGCCAAGAGAGTTAATATCAGAACGAGCCAAAATTGGAGTCCTGGAATTTATACAGTAAAAGTATGTAACGGACCAAGTGATTGTCAGAAATGTAAGAATCCTTCAACTGCTAGTTTTATTATAGAATAAATTTAAAGAATAATTTAGTGACAATATTCTCTTTTATAAAGATCTGCTCTATGTTTATCTATAAGACTAAGTCTTAAAGCTTCATCTATTGCAAACTCAGTTAATATACAATATTGATCAAATACAGTTCTGTCTCTAGATTCTTTTACTATATCTCTACTTTTTGATCTTATAGCTTGCTGTAAACTGATTCCCGCTGGCAGTTGTATCTTTGCTCCTAATTCTAACAATAATTGCATTAACATATTTAATTAACGTATTTCCTAATTTATAAATCTTTCTATTTTTATTACCTATTAGTAGTTAATATTTCCAGTTTACGTTTATTGAATCTGTTCTTTCATAGGGATGAATATCTGGGTTTTTAGTCCTATTTCCTGCTAAATATTCTAGAATTCCCTGGTAGCCTATCATAACAGAATTGTCACCTGAGTATTTTAATGGTACTGAGTAAAATTTAGCATTTCTTTCTTTGCACATTATAGATAACATTTCTGATAATCTTTTATTGGCTGCTACTCCACCTATAATTACTGCTTCTGTTTTTCCTGTATGCGCTAAAGCTCTTTCTGTTACTTCTGTTAACATTGAAAATAAAGTTTCTTGGATTGAAAAACACAGGTCTTCTTTTTTTGTTCTTTTTTTAAATTTTGAAATTGCTGAAGTAACTATTCCTGATAGCTCTATATCCATGCCCTTAACCACATATGGAAGTTCAATATATTTTCCTGTTTTTGCTAATTCTTCAATTTTTGGTCCTGCTGGGAATCCCAAACCTATTTCACGACCAAATTTATCTAAGGCATTTCCTAAAGCAATAGAGAGGGCTTCGCCAAGTAGTCTAAATCTTCCACCCTCTAATGCTATTATTTGAGTATTCGCACCTGAAACAAAAATATAAATTGGGTCTTTAACTTCAGTAAATAAATGTGCAGATGAAAGGTGCGAACAACAATGATTAACACCAATTAATGGAATTTTTAAGTCTTCTGAGTATTCTTTTGCTGCTTTTAAACCAACTTTTAAACTAGGAGATAAACCTGGACCACGAGAATAAGCCAATAAATCAAACTTCTCTATTTTTGATTCTTCAATTGCCTTTTTTATTATTTGATGATATAATTTTTCGTGATGTTGCGCTGCTTCTGATGGGATAATACCATGAGTATTACTTTGATACATATCACGCACATCTGATAAAATTTTGCCTTTTGAAGAAATTACAGAACAGGCAAATGTGTGTGCTGTTGATTCTATTGCTAAGCATAACATAATATTTTATAAATAGACCCAATATTTAAATTTTTATGTATATATCTATAAAAAAATTAATAAATACTAATGGTGTTAGATTATTTATGCAAAAAGGGGTATTTTTAATAATTCTATTAATACTAAGTATAATCTCTATTCAATTAGCCTATAGTACTGATAATTTATCAGTAAGAGAAGCAATAAAAAATCCATTTAGTTTTATATTAGGTTTAATTAATATAAACAGTATTTCGGGAAATACTATTAATGAAATAACTGGAAATGTTCCTTTTGATCCTACAATAACTATCTTTGTTGATAATAGTTTAAGTGTAGATTGTATTGGACAATATAATCCAGATAATGCTATAGGAAATAGGTGTGATGGTTCTGATGTTTTTGATGCTTATGATACTTTACAAGAAGCTGCCGATATTGTTAATCCCGGAGATACTGTGATGGTGAGAGGAGGAACTTATACCAGACCCAATGGTGGCTCTAGTACAAGAGTATTACAGATTAAGAGAAGCGGAGATGTAAATGACAGAATAGTTTTTTCAAATTATAATAATGAGCAAGTAATAATTGATGGTGAAAATGCAAATTATTATTCAGTTCAAGTTGGAACAGCAAGTAATCCTGGGAATTATGTGACTATAAACGGATTTATTGTAAAAAATGCTGCAAATGCAATGATTTATGTTCAAAATAGCCTTGGTGTTATTATTTCAAATAACACAGCTTATAATGATGATTTAGTATTCAATGAAGTTACTGGGAATGTAGACGGTGGTGTTGGCATTGTTTTTGCTGGCAATGTGATAGATTCAGTAATTGAATATAATCATGTTTTTAATACTGAATATGGAATAAGAATTGTGAATAGCCAAAACCCAATTGTAAGATGGAATAATGTTCACCATTCCCATATAGAATGCGACCAAACAAATCCTGATTGCGCACTTGTACAAAATCACGCACAATGTATATCTGTAGCAGATGGAGTATTAGGAGGAGTTATAGAAGATAACCTTGTTCATCATTGCGATGATGCTGGAATTGTAGGAAGGCATAGTACAAACGGAAGAATATTTAGAAATAATATTGCTTATTTAATAGATTATACAGATAATGGAGGAAATGGCTATTGTTTAAGGAGTTTTGGTGAAAATATAGCTTCAACAGCTCCAGATGTAATGTATAACAATATAGTTTTTGGATGCCAGACTGGAATAGAGATTAATGTATATCAGCCTGAAATGGGAGTAGTTGCGTTTAATAACATCGCTTATAGAAACAAAGAAAAAGGAATTACTGTAGGAGACCCTTATCTTTATTCATTAATATTTGATAATGCGGCTTTTGATAATAATCAAGCAGGTGGAACTAGAAAAGACATTCATTATAGTGTTAATGCAGATGATACAAAAATAGATTATAATTATTATGGAACTATACAAGATGCTGTTGGAAATAGCCATAGCATTACAACAGCTCAATATTTGCCAACTAATCAATTTAATGATTTAAGCTTGCTTGCATTTAATCCTGGAGAAACACCTTCTGTTTTATTGCCATTAGATGACGGGCTTGGAATTTATTATACAGACACAAAAGGTGCAATAAATTATGCTAAAAGCATTATGCAACAAACTTTTAATTCTAAGCAAGGAAGTGCTTTGATTGACAGTGGAACAGTACTTAGTAATTTACATTGCCAGACTGCTGATGAGCAAGGAAATTGCAGGACTTGGTATGGTGAAAAACCAGATATTGGGGCTTTTGAGTTTAATCCTACGAAATACATTTATGTTGATAATCAGTTAAATAGTGATTGCTTAAATGTGAATGGCAAACATTATGTTCCTACCTTAGCAAGAGGAACCGGGTGTGTTGATGGATCAATAGGATTAGAAGCCTATGATACATTACAGGAAGCTGCGAATGTTGTTATTCCAGGAGACGAAGTTTTAGTTAGAGGAGGAACTTATAATGATAATTTCCAGATATTAAGAAGTGGAACAGCAACAGATAGAATTACTTTTAAGAATTATCCAAATGAAGAGCCAATATTAGACGAGCAAGCCACTAGGGGACATTGCATACTAATTGGGGACTATACTGGAACAGGAAGTTATGTAACTATTGATGGATTTACATGCAAAAATATAGCACAAACGGGCGTTGCTGTAGGTATTTCAGTTCGTGGCAGTAATAATGTTATTATCCGTAATTCACATTTGTATCAAGATGACTATCCTGGTTATCCT
Source organism: Candidatus Woesearchaeota archaeon (assembly GCA_016188045.1). Taxonomy (GTDB): domain Archaea; phylum Nanobdellota; class Nanobdellia; order SCGC-AAA011-G17; family JACPIM01; genus JACPIM01. Next base: position 43,180 of record JACPIM010000024.1, read on the forward strand.
GGCAGGATTACTGCTACCGATAGTACAGATTACAGTATAATACAAACATATTCGATGATTGGGATTAGCATCCAAGGAACAGCAACAGATAATATTGTGGAAAATAATGATTTACATAATATGCTTACTGGGGTAAGGCTTAGATTTGCTGACCCATATGGTGCTCCTATAAGACCGATAGTGAGGTATAATCATATACATCATATGAATTTTGATTGTAAAGGCAATGTTAATTGTGATAATCTGTATTCAAATAATGCTCAAGGAATAGCTGTATCAAATCTTGCTCATGATTCTATAATTGAATATAATGTTATACACCACATAGATGATGCTGGAACACAGAGCGATAGAACAAGAGGTAATACTTGGAGATATAATATTGCTTACTTTAATGACCCTTATGATACTCCTGGTGGGGGCGGACCTGGAATTAAACAGCACGATAACTGGGTTGATGATGCCAGTAATCCCCCTGTTAGTGATAAGGTTTATGGGAATATAGTATTTGGGAATTTTCAAGGATTACAAACAAATTCAAAAAATGTTGCTAGTGCTGTCCCAATATATAATGTAAATAATTTAGTATATGGAAGCAAACAAAGAGGAATCACTGTAACTGCATTTTCTACTGCCTTGCCTGAAAAAAATAGTTTTATAGAAAATAATGCTATTTTCAGCAGTGGCTTGCTTGTTGGTTCTTTAGATATAGCTTATCCTGGTTCAGATAATTTACATTCAAATTATAATTTTGTTTCAGACTTGCTTGCTAATCCTTCTTCTTATCAATCAGCTAATCCGCAGAATAATTTGCAGAGCATTACAGGAGATATAAATCAGATGTTTACTAATCCTGATTTATTAAGCTTTACTTATGAACCAATAACAAATATTCCAACTACTCCGACAGCACTTTTACCACTAAACAATCCAGATGCGTTCGCAAATGGAAGAGATGCTTACGATTATGCCTTACAACAAGTTAAAGATGCATTTTCCCTAAAACAAGGAAGTGTATTAATTGACGCTGGAGTTTTTATTCCTGAAATTCATTGTCCTAATCCAGGACCAGATTCTTCTGGATGCAGGGAATGGTATGGCTTAGCTCCTGATATAGGAGCTTTTGAATATATAGAACAATGTACAAATGGAGAAACCAGATTATGTAATTTACAACAAGGAGTCTGTTCTGGCTCTATTGAAGTATGCACTAGTAACCTATGGCCTGGATGCTCATCTAATAATTATGGAATTAATTATGAAATAACAGAATCAAGCTGTTCTGATTCATTGGATAATGATTGTGATGGATTAACTGATTTATTAGATAATGGTTGTTTAACTACCACTACTACTGTATTTACCACTACAACTACTGTATTAACATCTAGCACAACTGCTATTACTTCAACTACAACTGCTTTAACAACAACTACAACAGCATTAACTACAAGCACCACTTCATTTACATCTACAACTACGCAATTAACCACCTCAACAAGCACAAGCTCTACCACTAGCTCTACAACTTTACCAATAACAACCACAACTACAAGTAGTTCAACTAGCTCTACAACGATAGCTATTCTTCCGCAATGCAATGATGGTTATGATAATGATAACGATGGTTTAATAGACTATCCTGCTGATCCTGGGTGTGATTCTTTTAATGATAATGATGAAACAAAGTTTATATCTGAAACTACAACCACTGGAAGTTCTGGTGGTGGAAGTGGTGGAGGAAGAAGATTAACAGTAGAAGCTTGTACTGAAGATTGGGTATGTTTTAATTGGTTGAACTGTGTAAATGGAATAGAGCAAAGAGATTGTATAGATTATAATAATTGTGGAACTTATTTATTAAAACCTGTAACTGAAAGAAGCTGTGTTCCTGAGGAAAAAACTAGATTAAAACCTCCTGTAAGAGAGGAAGAGAGAAGAATAGATGAGATAAAACCAGCACAAGTTGAACAAGAAAGGAAAATAGCTACTACTAGCGTCATAATTAGTGAATTAAATAAAAATAAACAGTTATTGATTCTATCTGTGAGCATAACAATAATTTTATCTTATTTGGTGTATTCCATTGTTATGCATAGAAGATGGAATAGATTTAAAAGATAAGAACCTATTATTTCATTGTTCTTTTAAACATTTTAATGTATGTAGAATCGTGTTCTTTTTTTTCTTTTTGTTGTAGAACAAAATCTAATCTTGCTGTTTTGAACCAATTTATTATTTTCATATGCTGAACTGCGTTTTTGTTTGTTGTCATATTCTTTGCCCTAAGACACAAATCTGTTATAAAACTAATTATTTTTTCCTCTACCTTATCTTCGTCCTCTATTTTAATTGGAGAATACATCTCTAAAGCTTCTAATGGATCTGATGGTGGTCTATCATGAAGAATTCTATCTTTTGATTTTGTTGCTAAAAAGATATGATTTACTATTGTTAATGGATGTCTTAATTGAAACTCTTTATTAACATAATCTTCTTTGTTTTCTCTAATAAAACTAATTTTTAGCTTTGCTGAAATAGTTTTTGGATCAAAACTTTCAACTGTTATGTTTTTAAAAGCAATTTTACTCATGGTATTTTTTTAGATAAATAATCTAGATTTTTTAAAACTTTCTCTTTATTGTATGATCTTAGTTTATTGATTAGGTTTTTATCATATAGTTCATCTATTGATAAGGGCATTGAAATTCCTGATATTTTATTGTATTTTTTTATGTAAAGTGAGAAAGGGCAACGAGAGATTTTACCTGATGGCGTTAAAGATGGGTCTATATTAATAAATCCTTCTTTTTTTTCGTGACCTGCTATTACTTTAATTGTTTTTAATTCTTCGTTTATTTGTGTTACCCATTTGTTTGTAAATGAGTCTTTACTATCATTTAGTTCTGAATGGATATATTTTACATAATATGAATGTGGGATTTTTTTATTTAAAAACAAATATATATGAAATGAGTTTCCAGTCCACATGGGAAAAATTTTATATTTTAAGTTAAATGCTTTGTCTTTCTTTATTGTCTCTATTAGTTTTATTGCTACTAGCTGTGCTTTTTCAGCTGGGATAATTTTTCTATCAACATCAAAACAAATCCTGTCTATGGGCTTGTTTGGGTGCTCTTGATTAACTGCATAGTGGAGTTCTATTAATTTTCTTGGAACAAAATATTCCCAAATCTTTATTTGGGTTTTATTTAACTTAGATCTAACATCTTTTAAATGAGAATTGCCTTGTCTTAACTCTAAGAATTTTTTATTAATGTTTTTTATTAATTCATTTATGTACAATGGTGGTTCGTGTGAGCCCCTTTTTATGAATTCTATGTCTTTTAAGTAAGTTTTAGTTGCTATTTCCCTATTTTTTAGAAATTTTTTTAGTTTAGGAAATACTTCTGAATAATAAAATATTACGTCTTCTGACATGTTTATAAAAATGTTTATATAGTATTTAATCTTTTTTATTTGAATGGAAGAGGTAAGAATCTGCGTTATTTGCGGAAAAAATCTTGGAAGGCAGGTATGCATAAATTGCGGAGCTTTAGTCTGTGATTATTGCTTTAGCAGAAAAAGAGGATTGTGCTTAAATTGCATTAAAGGCAAGATTATTTGAGTTTGAAATATATTTTTTAATTCTTTCTTTTTAATAAGTCTCAATTTTTATATCTTTTATTCTATTAAAATGTTCAACATTTCTCGTTAATATGCTTTCATTGTGTGCTTTTGCTATTCCAGCAATCATGCTATCCTCTGAATCTATAGTTTCTCCATCTTTAACAAGAGTGCCACTAATTTTACCGGCTTCTTCAGCACTTTTTCTATCTAAATTTAATATTAATTGCGAATCTAATATCTCTAATACTTTTCTTTTCTCTTGTTCTGGCTTGTTACTTTTGGTTATTCCACTCCATAATTCAAAAATTGTTGGAGTAGTTACTAACTTTCTTTCTTTTAGTTCTTTAATCTTATTAATGGCCTTTATATCTGCCTTCATTAAATCAATAAGAACTGTTGTATCGAGAATCATCTTAAAGACAGGTTCATCCTCTCTAATCTTTTTCTTGATCTTATTCTCAGATTTTTTATATGCTCTTCCAATTCTTTCGCTTCTTCTTCAGTTAAAACGCCAGCTAGCTCTAAAATGGAATGTTTGGGAAAGCTTTTAACTATAATTTCACTAAAGCTTTCATTTTTTTCTTTGGCGCTAGCTAATCTATCATATGCCTCTTCTGTTATAGAAATTGTTTTTGTTGCCATTATCTGTGTATGTATGTGTATTTAATATATAAACCTTCCGTTTATTTTTTAATTATAATTTCTATTATATCCTTATTTTTTAGTTTATACTCTTTTCCTAAAACGCGTTTTGTTCTAACATCTATTGCTCTAATAAATTTTTTTCCTATTTCTGAGTGAAGTTTATAGGCAAAATCTAAGGCTGTTGAATTTTCTGGCATTAAAAAACAATCTGGCAAAACTCTTCCTTCTGAATCTTCTAATTTATTTACTCCGCCTGGAAAAACAGCAATGTACTTTAATAATTTAAAAACTGCAAGATCTAATATTTCTTGTATTCCTGTTGAATTAAATTCTTTTAAAATTTTTTCCCTAATGAAATTCAATGCTTTTTTTTGCTGGTCTGTTAATTTGTTATCATTTATTATATTAAACTTATTTTCACCTGGAATGTACTTTATTAAGTTGTGTTTTGCTGCCTCTCTTAATGCTAATTCTGATTCTGCTGAGCATGGAATTATTATATAGTCTGAAAACTCCTGTTTTAACTTATCTAAATTGTATTTTGAACCTTCAATGTCAATCTTATTTGCAGCGATTATAATTGGTTTTGTTTTCTTTCTTAATTCTGATGATAAGTTTAGTAAATCTTCTTCTGACCATTGCAATGGATGGTGAACTAATTTGAGATTTTTAATTGCTTCTTCTATAATATCTTCTGTAACTTTTAATCCTGAAAGTTGTTTTGCCAGTGCTTTTTTTATGTTTTGGTTTTCTTGGCTTACCAATGATCTTGAAAAACTAGTCCATCCTTTTTTTAAAATACTTAAAAACCAATAATCTAATTCTTTTTCTAAAAATTTAATATCATTTGCCGGATTATAGGATAATGGCTTTACTGGACTTCCTGTTTCATTTGTTGATCCTGAAACATCTACTATGTGGATAAGTAAATCTGCCTGATTTAAATCATTTAAAAAAGCAAGTCCGAGACCTTTTCCTTCATGGGCTCCTGGAACTAAACCTGCAACATCTAATATTTGAACTGGAACAAACCTATACTTTTCTAAGACAAAACCGTCTCTTGGATTTGAAAGTTTATTAAATTCCTGAGCTACGTCATCTGTTTTTACGTAACCTACTCCTGTATTTGGCTTAATTGTAACAAATGGTCTATTACCTATTTCAACTTCTGCCAAAGTTAAGGCTTTAAAAAAAGTTGATTTTCCTGAATTAGGCTTTCCTACTACACCGATTAACATCTTTTTAGTTTTATTTATGTATTTTAAATAGTTTTTGGCAACCGAATGCTTTTTATATTATAAAATATGTTACATTTTTAATTAAACAAGAGGTATTTTATGTATAAATTTCCTATTTATAAAAATAAAAGGGTGATGCTTGATGAATAAAAAGTTGATTCTAATTGGTTTATTTATTATTTCTGTTTTTGCATATGCTAATTTTGCTTTAGCTGTTTGTGGTGATGGGGTTATTGATACTGGTGAAGAATGCGATGGAATTAATTTGGGAAATCCTGCATCTACCTGTGTTAGTCAAGGTTATGCTTTAGGTATATTAGGTTGTTATCCTTCTACTGATACTCAATTTGGGTGTAAATTTGATGTTACTGGCTGTGTTGGTGCTTCTTCTAATTTTGTAAGTGTGCAAGAGGGCAATTTAAATGCTGAAAATTTAACTGTTAACAATTATGTTAAAATAGGAAATATTAATCCGGAGATTCCTATCTTACTCTCTGCAGGCGATACTTTAACAAGAATACAAAGTCAGAAAAATACAGTTTTAAGTATTGAAGGTGGTGAGTCTTCTGGAATACTGTTAGGTGGAAAGGGTGGTGTTGTAAGTTTTTTAAGCGATACTGGAGATTTTGGATGGACTTTTGGTGTTGTACCTGGTCTAGTTGGAAACAATAATTTGGTTATAATAGATAAATTGAGTTCTATTCCCCTAGTGATAGAAGAAGATACAGGCAATGTTGGAGTTGGGACAACTACGCCACAAGGAAAATTAGATGTTGGTGATGTAGCTAATCCAACAGCAGGCGTTTGCCCAGTAGGATATGTTCATAATGATATAGATCAAGATACGATTATAGATAATGGAGAATGTTGGAGAGGAATATTTATAAAAAATGGAAAAATTAACCTTACTGGAGATTTAGAAATTGGTGGAACAATAAATGGTGCTAGCGGTCTTGGAGGAGTTTGGACTAAATCTGGAACTACTGATAATATTTATTATAACAATGGTAAAGTAGGAATAGGAACAAATATTCCTGATAAAAAATTAACAGTTTTTGGTGATGCTTATATTGGTCCTTCTGACGAAGATACTTATCCTGCAACAGCTGAATGGGTTAGTTTGTCTGCAGGTGATATTGATACTTGTCCACCATATTCTGCACAGACTAGCACTCCTGGAAATACGGCAAATGCATATACTTGCTTGACTGCTGATTCTTTTACATGTACAGATATTAAGGATAATAATAAAAAAGGAACTGTTACCTGCAGAGCAAGAAATGGTTTGGATATAGCTCCTGATGGCACTATTACTGTTGGGGGAATTCCCTTTGGCGCAGGTGGTGGTGTTTGGCAACAAGCAACAACTTCTGGAAATATTTACTATAATGGCAAAGTTGGAATTGGAACAAATAACCCATTAGAAAAATTAGATGTAAATGGTAATGTTAGAGTTAGTGGAAGTGGACAAGCTACTAGCATACAAATAGGATTTGATGTTCCAGTTATTGAAACTACTGTTTCAACTGGTGGTTCTTGGAGCGTAGCTGGTACTGTATGCCATGTAGTCACGGCAAAATATTCAAGTAGTGAATCATCAGCATCAAACGAGAAATGTAATACTGTAACTACCAACAGTAAGATTACAATCACTTGGTCTGATATAGAACATGCTATAGGTTATAATATTTATAGAAGAAATGGAAATCAATTTTTTAAAATAGGCAACATTGCTGAAAACCTAAATTCATTTGATGATACAGGAACAGGTTTAGGTGAATTAATTGGTGCACCAATTATATCCCCTCCCGGTGGTTTAGCAACTGCTGGTGGACTTGTTGTTGGAGGAGATCTTGAAGTTAAAGGAAATCTTATTGGAACGTTGGTTAGCGCAGGCGTAAATGGCGGTTCTATTTCAGTAACTACAACTAATGATGCACAAGATAAGGTTTCTGTTTTAACAATGTTTAATAGAGATGTTAATGGAGATGGAGCTTTAGATCCTGTTGTTGGAACAACACCCGGAGATCAAGGTTGGACTATTAATGCCTATGGTCCATTATACTCTCTTGCTTCGGCAAGAAATGATCTTATATTTTACAAATATGATGGTAACCAGGCAAGTCCATGGGTACAAACATTAACTCTTGATTCAAGCGGTATGGTTGGGATTGGAACTGTTTCACCAAGCTCAAAACTACAGATAGGATCCCCTACCGATATTAATTATGATTATTTACAAATTGATTCTGGCACTACCGGGCCTACAGCAACTGATTGTGATAGTGATAATGAAGCAGGAAGAATGTATGTTGTAAGAGATGTTGGCGGAGATCCTAATGTTGATATACTAAGAGTATGTAGTGGAGCGAGTGGTTGGAAATCAGCAACACTTTTATAAATTTTATTTTTTACAATGATAACTAAATTTAAAGAGGTGTAAGTTTGAATAATAAAAAAATTTTTATTTTTTTTGTATCATTTAATATATTTATTATTTTGAACTTTGCAGAAGCACAAACTTGTACTAGTGATTCTTTTGCTAAAATCAATGTTTGGAATAATAGCGAAATTAATATTGACAACTCTGCTTATGCTGTTAAAAATTCAAATAGTGATTTTGTTGCTCTATTTAAAAATAATGGTTATTTATACTTAAAGGGGGTATGTGTAAATAATCCTGTTTGTAATCCTCCATCTAATTCTTTTTTGATTAAAAATTCAATAGGTGAAGTTGTATCATACATAGATTCTAGTGGAAATTTATGTATTGAAAGTGGGGATTGTTCTAGCATATCAGCAAGCTGTAATCCTACAACTGGGGCTTTTTTAGTAAAGAATCCTGCTGGAACGGTTGTAAGTTATATAGATTCTGCCGGTGACTTATGTCTAACTGGAAGTTTAAACTCTGAAAGAAGTATTGGAAAACAATATTTATTAAATCTTTTACAACAAGCCACCCATAACAGTAAAATAGTGAAGTTTGAATCTCTTGTTAATGATAATTCAATAATTATTTCTGTTGATGGAACTATGTCTAATTCGTTGGCTAAAGGAGCAATGCAATTAATTGGTGGTTTAAATATTAGAAATTTTGAAGCTAGTTGTGTTACTGTAACAACAACTACAACTTCTACTACTACAACTTCCTCTAGTCTTGGTATTGGTGAGACTACAACATCGTCAACCACCACATCAACTACTGCTAGTAGTGGCGGACCAGGTCCTGGTGATGGAGGCACTACATCAAACACAAAAACTTGGTCTAGAGTTAGGGCTAATGAATTAAAAGAATATTTCCCATCAGTAGTCAAGGTGACAAGAATTTCATTTAAATTAAATGAAGAAACAAGAGATGTAAGATTAAAAGTCAAAAAACTATCTCCTTCTAGTGCTATGACAAAACCAGATGGAGAAGTTTACCAGTATTTTGAAATTGATTTTAATGTTGAAAGAAGCAAATTTGCCATGTCTAAAATAGAATTTGAAGTTGAAAAAGAATGGATTAACAGAAAGGGATTAACCAAAAATAATATCAAACTTATGAAATATAGCGGAGGAAGTTGGATTAGTTTAGCAACAAATATCTTTAGTGAAACTAATACTAGGATAAATTATGAAGTTCCTGATGCAAAAGGATTTTCAGATTTTGCTATTGTTGGGAAAGCTAGCACGAGTGCAACAACCATACCAATAATTAATGGGTGTGGTAATGGAATAATAGATTCTAATGAAGATTGCAGTAATTGCCCTAGTGATGTTAGATGCAGGAGTGATGAATACTGTAATTATGGCGTTTGCACTAAGAGACAAGCCCCACCGCCTCCAGAAAACACTTGTGGGAACGGAGTTAGAAATGTTGGGGAAGACTGTAGAAGTTGCCCCAGTGATGTTAGATGCGGTAGTGGAGAATATTGTAGTGCTGGTATCTGTGTTGAAGAAGAGGAACTAGAAACTAGATTTAATATAATGGATTATATATGGATCTTGGTAATTGGAATATTGATACTTGTTGGCTTAATTGTTGCGGCAGTAATATATATAAGAGCAAGCAAAAAAACAAGCGAATATAAATTAAAAAATACTGATAACAAAAAGAGCGATAGATTAAAATCTATGATTGAGGAACAGGTAGCACAAGGGTATACAAAAGAACAAATAAGAATTAGTGCTTTGAGGGCGGGCTGGCCTAAGGACATAATTGAAGAAGTTTTAAGAAATGTTAAATAAAAAGGTTTAAATATATTCTAAAAGGATTTTCTTATTGAGCGGGTAGCTCAGCTTGGTTAGAGCACTGTTAATAAGGGTAAACCCTTATCAACCCAAATTAGTGCAAGTCTTATATGGCCATCTTTGGTACAAGAATAAAAGCCAAGGATGCACTAAGCGAGCCAGAGGTCGAGAGAGTGTAAACCTCGAATTCAAATCTCCCCCCGCTCACCATAATAATAAGTTTTATAAAAGCAAGATTCTAAATTTTTAATAGGCTCCCGTGGTCTAGCCCGGTCAATGACACGGCCCTTTCGAAGAGCTTTCTTTTAGAAAAAGAAACTTCGGAAAGAAAAATCTAAAGAGAGGCCGTAATCCCGAGTTCAAAAGAACCTTTCTTTTTAAAAAGAAACGTTCGCGAAAGAAAAAGAAAGTTCATGAAAGTCTCGGCGGGAGCAATTTTTTCTTAATAACAAATTTTTTGATAATAATGTTTATAAATAAATTTTTAATTTTTAATTAACTTATGAAAAAAAAGAGTGATGATCCTAGAGATAAAATTAAAGGAAGCTTAAGAAATTCTATGAAAGATGGTGTTGCCGCTTCTATTATGACTGGTGCAGGTGATACTTATATTAATCCATATGCTATTTCTTTAAATGCTAACAATAGTCAGATAAGCCTATTAAGTTCCTTTCCAAATCTAATCTCTTCTTTATTTCAAATTAAAGCACCTAAACTAATGGGTAAATTTCATAAAAGAAATCATATGGTTAACTTGTTTGTTTTTCTTCATTCTATAATGTGGATACCAATAATATTAACTCCATTTTTATTTCCCAAAGAGTTAGCTGTTTGGTTTTTGATTTTATTTTTTACTTTGAGTGTTACACTTAATGGATTATCTGGTCCTGCTTGGGCAAGCATGATGACTGATTTAGTTGAGGAAAAGAGTAGAGCTAAGTTTTTTGGTTATAGAAATAAAGTAACTGGTTTTGTTAATTTAATAGCAACTTTAGTTGCTGGTTACTTGTTGAATTTATTTTCAGATTATTCTAAAATAGCTTATGGTTTTGTTTTTATATTTTCTTTTTCCTTAATATCCAGATTGGTTTCTTGGCATTATTTAAGCAAGATGTATGAACCAAACTATAAAAATAATAAAATTAATTTTAAATTTAAAGATTTCTTAAATAAGATTAATTCCCCATTTGGGAAATTTGTTTTATTTTATTTTTTGATTACTTTGGGGGCTAATATTGCTGGGCCTTTTTTCTCTCCCTATATGCTAAGAGATTTAAATTTTAGTTATTTAACTTATACAATATTAATTGTTTTTGCTGTTTTAGGAAATATAATAGGAATGAGTTTTTGGGGAAAACATATTGATGAATATGGAAGCGTAAAAGTACTGAAAGCCAATGGAATTTTCATTGCAATATTGCCTTGGTTGTGGTTATTTTCACAATCACCTTACTATTTAATATTTGTACAGTTACTGGGTGGATTTTCTTGGGCCGGGTTTGGATTGTCTGGATTTAATTATATTTTTTCAGCAACTTTAGACAAAAAAGCATATTATGTTGCATATTTTAATGCTTTTACCGGTGTTGGCGCTTTTATTGGTGCAAGTATTGGTGGTTTTTTAACTACTTACTTCTTTAGTAATTTATTAATTTTATTTTTTATCTCTGGTTTATTTAGAATTGCAAGTTGCTTTTTTATGTTTAACAAATTAAAAGAAATTAATGTTTACAAAGATATAGGAAGTGTTGATCTATTTTTAGAAATAACTGGGATTGGAAATGTATTTGAAATGGTTGGGTTAAAAAGATAGTTAGATATATTCATTTACTGGAATTAAATTTTTTATTTTAATAAAAAATTTAGTTAGATTTATAAATAGGTAATTGACTTAATAAAATATATGAAAAGAAGTTCCAGAAGATGGAAAAAAAGAAGACAGATGAGATGGAAGTGGCAAAGAAAAAGAATTAGAAGAGAAAAAAGAAAAAGAAAGAATAAAATTTAAAACCGATAAATATATAAATGGGATTTTAAAATTAAAACAAGTTGTGATTAAAATGGTAAGAGAATAAAATTTTGTGATTAACTCTTACATTTCTATGTTTTATGTTCATAAATCATTGAAATTTATCTGACCTGTGATGATAAATTTTTTATGAATACTTGCTTAAAAGTAAGTATGAGTTGGAGCAAAGCTTAGTAAGGTGAGATTTATTTTTATTTAAAAGAAAGTCTTGCTATAAATCCCGTTGATCCTGCGGGAGATTGCTGCTATTCGAATTCGACTTAGGCATGCAAGTCAAAGGGCTCTTCGGAGCACTGGCGTAAGGCTCAGTAACACGTCGATAATCTGCCTTATGGTCTGGGATAACCTTGGGAAACTGAGGCTAAACCCGGATAGAGGATTACAACTGGAATGTGTTTTCCTTGAAAAGTAATGCCATAAGATGAGTCGGCGGCTGATTA
>JACPIM010000006.1 GCA_016188045.1 Candidatus Woesearchaeota archaeon
GTAAAATTCTATGTTGAAAGAAGCCAGAAAAAACATTGGGAAGCATTAGATTACGAATATTACAAACAAGATAAAGAACAAATGCAACTAACCAGCTTCTCTCGTTAGACGCTCAGGGCTTTAGCCCTGAGTAGTTCACGTAAAATTTATTTTGGTCTTGTTGCTGTGGTAAGGTAGTAGAAGAGGAACTAGTTGATGATGTCGTTGTAGTAATAACTGGTCTTGTGCTAGAACTTGTAGAAGAACTTGATGTTGTTGTAGTTATTGGTCTAGTAGTAGATGAGCTACTTGATGATGTTGATGTACTAGTTGTTATAAGTCTTGTAGTTGAACTTGATGATGAACTTGTGGATGTGCTAGTAGTTACAGAAGCTAAAGTTGTTGAACTGGTACTGGAACTTGATGTAGTAGAAGTACTATCAGGAATATGAACTGGGGTTATAGAGATACCTATCCCGGTACCAGTTGCTGGCGCATATGGACTATTATCAGCAGGTTTAGCCCAAAAATATATACTACCAGAATTAAAATTACCTATGCAAACATCTGGAACATTCAATTTAAAAACAACATTTGCCTCTCCACCAGGAGGAACTCCAATATCCCCTATTAAAAGAGTAATCCTATTTAAATCAAATTGAGCACTATTTGGTATTGATGTAAAGTCTGTTGAGTGCCCACCAATTCTAGCACTATATTTTAAATTTTGTAAAGATAGTACATTTGAAGTAGGGCATATAGCGCTGCTTGATTCATAATCATAAAAATCTGTACCAGATATATAAAATTTTAATGGAACTCCAGATCCAGAATCTACATCATTTCCAACTAAAATAGTTCCAGATAAATAACTTTCACCCTCATTTACATTATCAAAAACCAAATCTCCATCAACCGATACCGATATTACTGGATTTATAAAATAATAAAGATTCATATTTTCTGCAATAGCACTAGAACCATCTAAGATTCTCGCTTCTGCAGTTATGAAATATTCCCCATACATTGAATCAGGAGGTTCTATCGTAAACTCGCAATCATACCACCCATCTGTTTCAGGATTAAATACTATATTCTCATCTAAATCTGATGTTTCTCCTCGGTTTAGTAAACATAATGTCTCTATATCATTGCCTACTCCAGGAGTCACTCCAATAGTGATCGCTACATAATAAACATTGCGAGCTCCAGATGGGTTTCTGACAAAAACCTTAGTTCTTATCTTCTCACTCTCAAAAATGTAGTTGGAATCTCTTTCTATTAACCAAAATGCCCCCGTACTAGGATCATTAAAACCCAACGCCATATTTTTTGCAAATACAAATAAATTTCCGTCCGCAAAGTTTGAAAGTACTTGACTATCGATCTTATTTTGTAAAAATTTATCTCTGTGAACCTTAAAATCAATTTCATTGTTGATTTTTTCTGATGTAGCCAAAGTCATTGTACTTATGATTAGTATAAAAAAGAGAGTATAACCAAAAGTTTTTTTTAACTTCATAATTGGATTGCTCTAATTTTTAGAATTTAAATAGTTGTCGTAACTACCGGGGGTAATAAAAGTTATAGAAATAATAATGAATTCAATTAAACATTCCTTTTTCACATTAACCCCATACATCAATCCTTAAAGTTTTTTATAAATCTTAGTATTCCCTTAACTACAATATGATTTTTTTTAATGCTGTCATAAAGAGCATTTTTCTTAAAATTTTTAATAAGCTCTACTCTTGGAGATACCTCGTGGTCAAAAGTAACAAAGCTTCTTTCTATGGTTTTCTTAATTTTCTCTTTATTATAACTATTTGTTGTGAGAAGTAAAATATCTAAATCGCTATCTTCTGTCTGAGAGAAGCTTGCAAATGAACCGAAAATTAATACTATCTCTATTTCCTTAAGCTCTTTTATTAATTCTTTAAAGGGACCAATTAGTTTCGTATTTTTTATGAAAAAACCGTTCTTCCTTTCCAATTCTACCAAAGAAAAAGCAATTAACCCTTCTTCTGATTTTAAATTAGGATAAAAATTTCTAATTACGGTTTTCTTGCCACTTTTAAGTCTTTTTTCTTTTATTATTCCTGTTTCTAGTAATTCATTTAATCTTGCTTTTGCTGTCTCAACAGATATACTCGATTTTCTGATTAATTCATTTAATCTTATCTCAGAGTTAATATAAATAGCTTCTAGAATCTTGTAATAGGATTTTGAAGCGATCATTTGCATTCTACCTCTACAAAAGAAATATATTTTTTTGCAAAATCTCTTGCGATTATTGCACCATTTTCTGTTAATTCTTTCCATTTTGCAACATCATACTGGCTTAATTTCCTTGCTTCAAACATTATAGCAAATCCAAAAATATCTGAAAATCTTCCATATATCTTACTTAATTCAGAATACAGTTCCTTTCCTATTAAATCTTCTTTTTTCAATGCTAAAATAGCACAAACATGGTCTTTTGAATAAAAACCGAGCTTATTAATAAGCAAAGCATTTGTTGCATGAAACACGGCATAATATGCTTTTGTAATTACCCATCTCCAGTTTTTATTATCAAAATCTGTTTTTAAAGAAAGCAGATCATCTTTTGTCATAGTTAAATGATCTATGTAACCTTCTTTTGAAACTGCAACAAATTTCTTCCTCTTTTCACAATTCTCAAAAGACCTAGCTATCATTTTCTCATCTTTTGGAAATTTTACATTTATTTCATTGAATAGTTTTGTAGACATTTTTATCTATATTTGTAGACATTTTTATCTATTTAAACTTTTTGGCAAGCTTTTAATAACCCCGTCGTAATAAATTAAACTTAATTATATCACTAAAAAAGTATAACTATTCAATTAAGCATTTCTAAAAGCACTATTAATGTCTTCATTAGACCATCCTTTTTTCAGTAAAGCATTTCTTATTACATCATCACCAAATCCTTTACTCCTAAAATCTTTAATGAAATTAATAAGCGGACTTATTCTGCCTAAATCAACAACACCAGTATTACTGCTTTGCATACCAAGTTCTTCATTGCTTTTTATAACTTCATATTCTTCTTTCTTTGGTTTTTTCTTCATTGATTTAATAACAAAAAATACAGCAACACCAACACCTATTAATATTACACTTCCAGCTATTATATATACTATCAAATAATTAGGTCCCTCTACAACAGGAATTTCCTCATAATCATTTGGTAAAGTAGTTATTGACGTTGGTAAAGTAGTGCTGCTAGTAATCACTTGTCCACTTTGAACAGATATTGTCCAACTAGCACTTGTGCTTTGAACACCATCACTTATATCCACTTTAACAATGTAAGATCCAGGATTATTCGCAGTAAATGCAAGGCTTTGTCCAGGATTATTTTGATTAACTCCATTAACCGTCCAAATATAGCTTAATGTATTTTCTCCAATAGCATCAACTAAAAATACCTCGCTTTCTCCAATATTTTTATTTATGGCAGAGGAAGCAGGGGATTTGCTTACTATCTGAACGTTTCCACCAGGCAGAGTAGTACTAACAGTTCCACCAGAAGAAGATCCATCACTACTAACGTTTAATTTGATGTTTCCAGTTTCAACACTTAAACCCCCGCCATCAGTGGCTTTTAATTTTATAGTTTCAATGCCAACAAAATCCATATCTGGAGTTAATCTAATTTCATTGTCTTCTTCATCAATTTCAGCATCAATTTTATTATTGCCAGTTATATTATATTCTAAAGCATCTCCATCATTATCATAGAAAAAATCCCACAAGTCTATAATCTTATCATTATTTTTCCTCCAACTTATCACAGTGGGATAATTGTTTTTTAGTATTGGCCTGTCATTAATACCAGTTATAGTAACTGTAAAATTGTTGCTGGAATTCAAAAACACGTTATTGTATAATCCATAAATGCTTGCATTTAGTTTACCATTCCAGTCTTTTTTAAAACTAAAATTTACCCTATTTAAACTATCAATACTCACGTTAATTATATCACTAGAATCTAAAATGTATTTAATTGGCACGTTACTTACAAAGTGATCATCCAAATCAAAAATATTAATACTGATATTATCTTCAACATTGTTTATATTAGGAATGTTTATCACGAAATTTAGCATAGGGATTATAACTTCGCTTTTGTAATAATAAAGAAGGGCTTCTTTTTGTTTATATACCGCTATTGAAACATTTTTGTTTAAATAAGTATTGCTTATGTTGGTGGTTTCATCTTCTCTATAAATATGATAATCACTATTACTACTATCCCAGTTAGTGGTAATGCTTGCATCCTGTTTCAAATTAGCATTCACAGTTTGTACGGCTCCAGCTAATCCGCTTATAGAAGAAGTCCTATCTTTAACTCCAAATAAGTTTTCATAAAATTTATTCCTTAATTCATAAGTGTTATTTATAACCCAATTACCATTAGGATCATTAACACTCAGTATTCCAGCGAAATAACTCGGATCTCTTGTAGTATTATGGTTAATAAAATAAATTAGATGGTTTCCAACAAGCTTGGTATCATTGTACAAATCAAAATTGACACAATTTCCAGTTGGAGTAGTTTCACCTTTAAATCCTTTCGCAACATTACTATTAACGTAATCAACTCTAAATATGCTTTCCCATAAAGATTCATAATATGCTTCATTGCACTGCCCAGAAACAGGGATTACATTAACAACTCTTCCAGAAATATTGCCTAATTCATATATTATTAATAAAGAACCTAAGATTGCTACTGTAAAGATAATATTAGCTATCCACCTCGTTTTCATAATAAAATCATAGAATTTAGAGATTTATTAATTTTTACCTTCCAAAAAATAAAACAAAAAACTTTAAATAAACCAAAAATGAGCTATTAATTATGACTGATAAAGGCTCGCAAGTAGATAATATAATTAGATTAATAATTCTTTTAATAATAATCTATATCTTGCTTAAATTGTTCAAAGTGTTATAAATGGATCATCTTATTATAGATAAAACAATAAAAATGATTTTATTATCCTTGGCTTTTGTAATGATCTCAATTTTTATTTTTAATGAGTTAGTTACAATTTTAAAAACATTAAGTCTATTTACAGATGAGAGTATTAGAAATATAGGATTAATTGCTGTTCTATTAGCCCTAAATAACCTACTGTCAAAAAGTTTCTTTGGAATAAAAATAGTTTAATCTAATAATCCTCTCCTTCATCCACTTCTCCCATTAACTCATCAGTTGATTTTTTAAAATTCATACTACCAAAATCTTTCTTTAAACTTATTTCTTTAACAGGGTTTAGCATTTAATATTTGTTTACTCTTTGGTCTTATTAATTTTTACCTTCCTTGGACGTAGCACTAGTATACGAAATTATTACTCATTATTTCTTCTTATGTAAAATTAGTTTGATCCTTTGTCCTATGATTGTTTGGAGGTTGTTCATTATTACTCCTTGCATTGTGATGTACAGCTCCAAATATAGCGGTAACAAGCCCACCCATTGCAGCTATTTTTGCTGTATTTAATTCTCCGGTAATTACACTAGCTACAGAAGCAAGGCCCAAATATGTACCTAGTAAATAACATTCTTGTACCAACCTTCTATCTCTTAGATTATTCAAGGTACCGAGTACTCTTCCAGGAGTATCAATAAGTATTTTATCCAATCCCCACGCCTCAAGGCGTTTAAATGTCTCGTCATAATCTCGCTTCAAAGAAAATGTACCATTATACATTTCACGAATAAAATTGTATACCATCAATATAATCTACGAAGTTTAAATATTTAAATTTTCCTAAAA
Source organism: Candidatus Woesearchaeota archaeon (assembly GCA_016188045.1). Lineage (GTDB taxonomy): Archaea > Nanobdellota > Nanobdellia > SCGC-AAA011-G17 > JACPIM01 > JACPIM01. The sequence goes on from JACPIM010000006.1 coordinate 5,794, forward strand.
TTTTTACTTTCCAATTAATAAGAAAGGCTTCTGTAGTTTAGTTTATATTAATTAAGGAAATTTTCTACAGAACTCAATTAAAGAATTAAAGCAATAATTTATATACGATTTTGGAATCTGTTTAGTTATAAATAATATAAGGTGATTTTATGGCAAAACAAAACGATGTTAACAATTCTCCAAAAGTAAAATGGCGAATGAAAGGTAAATGGCTTAAGAACTGCAGTTGCGATTCTGGATGCCCTTGCGATTTCTGGGCGAATCCAACACATCATAAGTGTGAGGGAATGGTTGGAATGATTGTTGACGAAGGAAACTTTGGTGATGCTTCTTTGAAAGGAGCAAAATTTGTAGTTATGGTAAAATTCCCAGGTCCTTTACATGAGGGCAAAGGTATTGCGCAGCCATTTTTTGATGATAAAATGACAAAAGAGCAGATGGACGCTCTTGGTCAGATACTTATGGGAAAAGCAGGCAATATATGGTTCGAGGTTGTAGCCTCTCTTGTAAGTAAGGTTCTAGAGCCAAAAGTAGCACCAATCCATTTTGAGCATGACATAAAAAACGTAACTGCCAAAGTTGTGATCCCAGGATATTTTGAAACTGTGACAGAGCCCATAAAAAACCTTGCTACAGGAAATATTTTTCATGCCTTGGTACAGCTACCGACCGGTATGGAATATAGGATTGCAGAAACCGGAGTTGCAAAAGTCCTTAAAGGAACTGGTGATTTAAAGTACAACTGGCAAAATTGCCACAGTTCACTTGCTCTTGTCGAGCATACTCAAGATGGACTTAAAAGCTCCACCGTTTAGAGTTAAATGCTTATACAAAAGGGTTCTTTAACAGATACTCTTAAAAAAGAGCATTATCTTGTTTTCTTGTTCCTTATTCTATTAATTATAATTTCATGGATCTATATCTCTAACTTGTCAAATTCAATGGGGTCTATGAAAGAAATTTCTATGATACAGAACAAGGAGTGGTTCTTTAGCGATTTTCTTGCTGCCTTTGCAATGTGGTCTATTATGATGATTGCTATGATGCTTCCTTCTGCAATGCCTATGATATTAGTTTTTTCAACTGTAAACAAAAAAAGAAGTGAGAGTGGAAAAAGTTTTGTGTCTACTTGGATTTTTATTTTTGGATATGTCCTTATTTGGATTTCATTCAGTCTTATTGCTTCATTACTCCAATTTATCTTGCACAATCTTTCAGTCATTTCAGATGAACTGAAACTAATTAATCCTTTTGCTAGTGGAATTATGCTAATTGCAGCAGGAGTTTACCAATTCACAAACGTTAAAGATGTTTGCCTCAAAAACTGCCAGTCTCCATTAAGTTTTGTCTTAAGCTATTGGAAAGAAGGAAAAATTGGTGCACTTTTGATGGGAATTAAGCATGGTTTTTACTGCCTCGGCTGCTGCTGGATTTTGATGGCTTTATTATTTGTTGCTGGCATAATGAATCTACTTTGGATTGTAATTATTGCGCTGTTTATATTTTTGGAAAAAATGATAAAAATAAAATACTTGAGCAAAATAGCCGGCATCTTACTCATCTTGGCTGGAATTGCAATGATTTTATATTATCGCTCATTTTTTTGAGAAAAAGTTTAAAAGTTATCTTAAATAATTTTATAATATAGAAATATGAATTTAAATCTATTTGATAGGGCCCTATGAATTTTACTTACCAAATCTCCTGTCTCTTTTCTTGTATTCTTCTATGCATTTAACGAAATCTTCTTTTTCAAATTCAGGCCAGCACTTTTCAACAAAAAACCATTCAGAATAATCAGATTGCCATAATAAAAAGCCACTCGTTCTTCTCTCTCCTGACGTACGAATGATCATATCTGGTTTATCTTTCATATACAAATTTTCTTCAAATATTTTTTCATCAACTTCGCCGGATTTTAATTCTCCTTTCTCTATTTTTTCAGCAATTCGTTTAGCAGCGTCTAGTATTTCAGCTCTTCCGCCATAAGCCATTGCAAAATTAATAATGAAATCATTATGCTCTTTGGTTTTTTCCATTAAGTTTTTCATTTTTTCTTGCACTTTATCAGGAAACATATTTAATCTTCCAATAAAATTTATTTTAATTTTATTTTCATAAATTCTTTTATCATCTTTAATTTTTTCAAATTCCCTCTCAAATAAATTCATTAAATAATCAAATTCTTCTTTAGGCCTGTTAAAATTTTCAACAGAAAAAGTAAATAATGTCATCTCTCTAATATCTAGCTCTTTGCACCAATCAAATAGTTTCTCTGTCTTTTTAGCTCCCCATTCATGTCCCATCCAGGGCTTCATCATTAATCTTTTCGCAAATCTTCTATTTCCATCAAGGACTATCCCAACATGCTGGAGATTTTTCATATAAAAATAGGGTAACTATAATTTTAAAAACCTTTCTGATTTATTATTCCTTATGTTAAATGGGCGTTATCAAATTAGAGCAAGACCACCATCTCATGGCGTGAAAGGAAATAGTCCAAAAGAACCAAAAAGAAAACCAAAATTATACTATTTGCAAGACGGACGAGCCTATGTGTTAGGAGTATTTCCAACATCAAAAACCTTTGTTAGTTATTATGTAAATCAAAGAAAACAGCAAGTAACGCCAAGTGAAGATATTGAAGCAAGAACTGTTAGATTAGATCAACAAACTCTAGATAGACTAACCTTACTGCTAGATGTAGCTCATAATCTAACAATAGCAGAGTTATCAAATAATTATCATACATTTTTTTATGATGTTCTTAATACGATAGAAGATACCGCAAAATGGTCTGTCTGGAAAAAAGAATACGGAGTTAAAGCAAGAGTTTAACATGAATTTGGTTCAACTATCAAAAAAAGAAGTGAAAAAGATAATAAACCAGATACAAGAAACCTTTGGAATTAAAAACCTAGAATTAGACTATTTATTTTTTAAAAATAATGACAATAAAATTTTTATCTTATCAAAAGAAGTTTCAAATTTAGACCCATCAAAATTTAAAATAAACAACCTGGGATTGTATATAATAAAAATTGAGCCATTTGGTTTTCGTTTGTCAATAGAAGGCTCACAATTAATTGGAAAAAAAGCAACAAAAAACATTTTAGAAATTAATGATCCCAAAGAATGGATGAAAGGAAATGATATTATTACCGATAAAAAATTCAAGGGTTGCGTTTTGATAAAGTATAAAGATAATTTTTTAGGTTCTGGATTTTACAGTAAAGAAAAAATAATAAATTTCATTCCAAAATCAAGAAGAGTAAGAGAATAAATTATTTCTTAAAAAACAAACTTTTTATTCCTAAATGCATCCATTTGTAAATAACATATACAATACAGCCAGCAAATCCAAAAATCAAATCAAGCATAGTATCTAGATGTGGTTCTAAAAACTTTTCATATTTTGTTCTTTGAATAAAATCGTATAGATAAACTCCCTGTAATTCATAATTAAAGAAGTAATCACCTAAAAATTCTCCAATTTCAAAAACACCTAAAATACTCATTACAACAGAAACAGTTAACAAAAATTTCCATTTCAAGGTTATATCTAATCTATCCAAAATATAAAATATTATAGCGCTCAACAATATCGGACTAAAAAGGTGTAAAAGTTTATCATACAAAACCCACCTGTAATAAAGTACAAAAGGTTCGCCAGGTCCAAGTATAGAACCAAAAACAATTATCAAAAACAAATAAATATAATATTTTAATGGAAACTCAAAATTATAAACCTGATCAATATAATGAAACAAAAACAAAACACCAACAGTGACAAACAGGAATACTAAAGAAGAATAGGTTCTTATAAAATATAATAATAACAAACCTAAACCAGCTAAACCTATTATTACTCTCCTCTTATTTTTTAATTTCATTGATATTTTAATAAATTACAAAAATATAAACTTTATCCTATTCAAAATTCAATATTTTTCCCATTTCTTCAACATTTTTACATTTACTAAAACTATCTCTTAATTTTCTAGCTCCTTCAAATCCCTGTATGAAATACAAGCCAATTCTTCTAATTTTTTTAAAATCATTCATTTCGTATTTTTCGCATAATTCAACATATTCAAAAAAAGCATTTATTTTCTCTTCAAAACTATTTTCAATTTCTTCATTATTCTCATTCTTTTCTGAGGTTTTCTTTTCAAGAAAAGCTGTTATTCTTTTAAAAATCAAAGGATCACCCAAAGCGCCACGAGCAACCATAACACCATCACATATTTCAAGCATTTTTTTGGCGCTTTCAACAGTAAAGACATCACCATTACCTATCACAGGAATTGAAATTTCCTTCTTTACCTTTTTAATCCAGCTTAAATCCGCTTTGACTTTATATCTCACTTCAGCAGTTCTTGCATGTATTGTTATTGCGCTAGCGCCAGCATCTTCAATTTTTTTAGCAACCGCTAAGACATTAATTTTTTTCTTTCCTAATCTTATTTTGGCAGTTACTGGAATTTTTAAATTACCAATAAGAACTTCTAAAATTTCTTTTATTTTCTCAGGATAATCTAATAACCAGGCACCTTGTTTGTTATTCACAATTTTAGGAACCGGACATCCACAATTCAAATCAACAACATCATATTTTTTTAGTTTATCAGTTATTTTTTCAAAAATTTTAGTATCATTACCGCAAATCTGTATTCCAACCGGTCTTTCTTCTTCTGTGATTTTCATTAATTCTAGGGTTTTATCATTATTCATAAAAATTGCCTTAGAATTTAACATTTCAGTAAAACACAATTCAGCCCCATATTTCTTGCAAATCATTCTATAAGGCAAATCAGTTACTTCTGCCATAGGGGCCAGAATTAATCCATGTTTTAATTTAATATTTCCTATTTTCATACATTTAATAAATAATTTAATTTTATAAAATTAGCTTTTCTAATATTTAGTCTGTTTTCTTATGCTTCTTTCTTTTTATAAAGAGCATATCTCACATCAACATTGTAATCTGCTATTTCAAACAACGCCCTAATTGATCTTATTGGGCGGAATAAAAAATTCAAAAGAGTTCTTGTTTCACTATAGGGTCTCCAAGATTCACTAACTTCAACAGGAACAGATTCATCATACTCTGATTGTACTTGTATTATCCTTTCAGTCTGAGTTAAAACAACCTTATCACTAATACTATCAGGATCATTGCTAAGCGTATCAACAAAATCAATATTTTGAACCATATATTATAAAATACACATTTTATTATATATAAACTTATCTCTTTATTATTTTTTAATCATATACTTTTTTCATTACTCCTAGTAGTCAATTATATTTATATATTCAAAGTAAATGAGTTCTTTGTATGGATATAGGAGAATTAACAAGAAGAAATTTTTTGAGAGCTTCTGGAGCCACAACTTTATTAGCTGCATTAGAAGGATGTTATCAAATAAGAACAATCTCCATTAAAGAAAACTATCCGCTAAAACATACCTGTCTAGACAATACTGTATTTATAGACTTATTTGATGATAAAAAAGAATGTGAAGGCATTTTTAACAAACCAATTACGGAAAAGGGTTATTTGCCTATTTTTCTAGTAGTAAAAAATCAGACTCAAGATCAATATGTTTTACCAAGAAATGATATTATATTTACAGACTCAAACGGATTAAGGTGGGAGCAAGTTACTAGTTTAAAAATGTCAAAAAGCTTTCATAGGATTCCAGGTCTAGAGGCTGCTGGAATGGGTATATTATTTGGAATTCTTGGTGGCTTTACAGCCTGGTTAGGAGCTGACAAATGGAATCAAGAGATGGATAGGGATTTCACTGAAAAAATGATGAAAGATTCATTACAAGTTTATCCTTTTTCAAGTGCTAACGGTTGTTTATACCTAAGGGTACCGGAACATTCAAAATATAGTTCTCGTCGTTGTTCAGATAAAGACATGATAGAGATAGTTACTGGAGCAAAGTTATTAATACCATTAGTAAATATTGCTAAAGGGCAAAAAGAAACGGTAGAGGTCAAACTCCAACCAGACTAGAAAGTTAATAAAAACAGATTAAACAATGCTAATTCTTCCAAAAATAAATAATTAATAAAATTACCCCAACAGTATTAAAACTATCAGCCAAATTAAAACTAGGCCAAAATCCTAAATCTATAAAATCTTTTACGTATCCAAAAACTATTCTATCAACTAAATTTCCGATAGTTCCAGAAAATAGTAAAATTAATCCATAGTAACCATAACCTTTAATTTTATCTTTGTAATATAAAATAAAACCAATTACAAAGAAACCAACTATTACAAACAACAGTTTCCATCCTTGTAAAATACCAAAAGCAGCACCATAATTTTTACTGCTCTCTAATAAAAACTTGCTAATTTGATCTATTAAAATAAGTCCTAGACTAGTTAAAGTAAACTTATCAAATTTAATCATTTTCTTTTCAAAAGCTTATTTTCCACGAGCACTTTTCTTAGCCAACATTCTTTTTTAAAGAATGTGGTTTTAAATGGCTCAAAACATTTATAAAGAAATTTATATATAAATTTATGTAAAAATGGGTGATGAAAAAAAGCCAGGATTCTTGGTAAAATTAATAGGTTCTTCTGAAAAAGAAGAGGAAAAATCTAAAGAACCAGAAGACATATTAAAAGCAGGGAAAGTAACATATTTTAAAGCAGATGATGAAGGTAAAAGTGAACAAATACAATATAATCTAATCCTAGATTCTATGCAGGCAGGAGTAGAAGGAAATTATTACTGGATTCTAAGATTTATGACAAGTAAAAACCTTTCTTTTGGCTTGGGTATGACAGTAGAAAAGATTCGTGATATCTTTACAGCAAGTGAAGCTTCTTCATTTTGGGGTAATGTAGAGCAAAGAAAAGGTTTGCAGCAGGATAAAGTTTCCCAATATATGGCAACAATAGGCAAATTAATCAAAGATATGTTTCAGATAATAAGGGAATTAAGAATTTTAGATGAAAGATTAGCTTATTATGATGGTTATAATAAACGGGGCAAGAAAAATGAACCTTTAGACGAACCTTCTTGCATAGCACTAAAAGGCACATGGATAGATTTGGTAGAAGGTGGAGCAAAAAATCCAGCCTCTGTTTATGGCTTGGCTTCCCAAGTTGGTTTCTCAACATTGCCGGATTTATTTTTCACAATACACCCAAATAAAGTAGAAGATATAGACAGAGAAGTAAAAAAATTAAAAGATGTTGGTTTTAACAGAAAAGTTCAGGAAGTCTTATCAAGAAAATTAAAGCAATTCTTGGAATGGAAAGAGAAAACAGAAAGAGAACTAAGAAACAGGAAAATTTTTGTTTTAAAATATCTAAGAATGCACTTTAATAACATAAAACTCTATACCTCTTGGATAAAGCCATATTTAAGAGCAATAAAAGCATTGCAATCAGGACCTTCTTATAAAACCCCGGATGTTTCTTCTGCATTTGAAACAAACCTTATAGAGCTTGAAATAATAGGATATTTGGATAAATATTCAATCACCAATGAAGAAGGATTTGAGCAGGAATATAAATTTGAAAAATATTTTCCTTGCGTCTTAGTAAAATTCAAATATGTTGCTATGCCAATGATGGCTTATCAAAAAGAATATCAGCGCGGCCCGATTCATACAGGAAGAACACAGATATCAATAGAGCCATATGTTTTAACAAAAGACCAGATAAACGAGTATAGAATAGCAAAAGAACGAAAAGATTTGGAGGAAGTTGAAGATTTAATTCCTTCTTTAGAAGGATCTTTATCATCCTTGGGAGAAGAACTTGATAAATATTTAAAAGAAGCGGGTGAGGAAATAAAATCTAAAGAAAAAGAAAAACCAAAACAAATAGAGGGCTTGTTTTCTCCGTTCATTAATATATTTAAAGGCATAGGAGAAATATTTTCTTTTAAGAAATCATCAAAAGAAAAAAAACCAATGTCTAAAAAATTAGAACAAAGGGAAAAAAGTGCTGCTTCAGGTTTGGCAAAAGCAAGATCTTTTATTTTATATGATATATTTAAAAAAGGACATGGGATGTTAGCTCCTTAAATATGAAATTAGACAAATTAGTCTCATCTACTTCTGAATTAACACCGCAACAGAAATTAGAAGTTCTTGGTAGAGAGTTAAAAAGAGAAAAAACAGAGAAGGGAAAAGAACAGATTTTATTATTAATAGAATCAGCAAAAAAAGAGCAAGAAGACATAGAGGAAAGATTAAGGGAAGTAGCTAAAAAACCAGAGCAAGAACAACCATTGGAAAATATTGTTCAAGAAAAAAATCCAGAGTTAGATGAGGTAAATAATAATAAGGAAAAAGAAAGAGTTTTAAGAATTTATGGTGTAGAAGAGCGAAAACCCCAGGAGCTATATGGTATGGAGCACACAAAAGAAAGCCAAGAAGAAAAAAAGTCAGAATATAGGTTATCTACTGAAGATAGATTCACTCAGCAAAGAGAACAAAATTTTATATCTAATGAAGAACGTTTAAAAAGAGAGAGAAAAAAATATGAGATAGGTAGAGTATAAAACTTAAGGAGGATTTGAATCAAAAGAAGTTCATCAGAACCTTGATTCTTATTTATTGTGGCTGAAAGCTATTGGAACACAGATTATTGGCATTCTTTAGATAGATCTAGTGGAAAAGATAAAGAAGTAATAAATATTAATCCATCACAGTTAGGTATTTCTCACGGCATTGGTGATCCATTGCAAGGTTTAAAAGGAAATGTTTTTGCCGGCGCTTCTAGAGTAGAACTAGGTTTTATGGGTGTTGGAAAAGGCTCTCGTCATTCACCAACAGGTTGGACTCCAGAATCAGTTTCAAAATCAGAAAGAGAAGATATAAGATTATTGGCAAAAGTGAATCAAATAGAGCTTTCAACACATGCTGCTCCAAGTGTTTCATTATCAGGGTTAACCAAGCAGGGGTTTAGTGAAGAGCAACAAGAAAACGCATTATTCGAAGTTAAAAAAGCAATAGAATTTGCCGCAGATACAGCTGGTGGTGGTCCAGTAGTTTTACACGCCCAGGAATTCCCGAGATCTATAGCAGAATATTATAAAAAAGAAAAGTTTACTCAATATCCAGGAGAAGAAGAAAAAGCGATAATACCTTTAGCAGATGAAAGAACAGGGCAATTAATAACATTAAGAAGGGATATACAAGTTCCAGAGCCGGTTAGAGACGAAAAAACAGGGGAGCCGGTTAGAGACGAAGAAGGAAAAATAAAAGTTGTTATGAATGATTTTAATTATTATGAAGGCCAGTTTAAAAAATTAACAGAAAGTGATAGAAAAGATAAATATAATAATAATGTAGGAAAATACTTCTTTGAACAATATCAACAAAGGCAGATTGAACAAGCAGAAGGGCAGGCAGAATATTATGGCGAAAGAGTAAGAGACTTAGAAAAAGCAAGAGTGAGTTTAAAAAATATGAAGAAGGAAGTTTTGGAAAAAGCAGAAAATAAGTCCTATGCCACAGTATTAATAGCGGAAAAATTGCGTGGCATGGAAAGATTATCTCCAGAAGAGATTAGCGAGTTAACAAAAGATCCATATGCATATTTAGACAACAAAATTAAAGACTATGATAGATCTTTAACAGGAATGAGAGAAGGCGAAATCTCAGCTAGAAGGCAAGCAGTACAAACCCAAGAAGAGAGTAAAAGAATAAAACCCATAGAAGAAGTTGGTGTGAAAAGATCAGCAGAAGCAATGGCAAGAGCAGCATTATTTGGTTATAATATAGAAAAATCAAGAAAATTAGAAAGGCCGGTTATGATTTCTGTAGAGAATTATGAGCCAGAAATTTACGGCGGACATCCACAGGAAATGAAAAAACTTATTCAAGAAGCAAGAAAGCAAATGTCAAATAAACTAGTAGAAGAACAACAGTTATCAGAAAAAGAAGCAAAGGAAGCAGCTCAAGATAGAATAAAGATGACTTTTGACGTGGGTCATTTAAACATGTGGCGTAAATTCTTCCAAGGCACAGATGAAGAATTCAAGAAATGGGTTAATGAACAAGTAGATGACTTAACAAAAAGTAAAATTTTAGGTCATGTTCATATTACAGATAATTTTGGTTATCATGATGAACATCTAACTCCCGGAGAAGGAACCGCTCCAATAAAAGAATTATTGAGAAAATTAGAAGCAAAAGGTTACAAAGGAAATATTATAGCAGAGCCGGGCGGGCAACCAGAAGGCCAATTATTTAAATCATTAACAGGTGCCTGGAAATTATCAAATTATCCTATTTATAGGGTAGATTCAGAACAAAGATCTTGGACAGATATAGAAAACTCATATTTCGGAAGGACAGGAAGCCCAACATTTGTTGTAGGCGATTATGCACCGTCAAAAGATTGGACTCTATGGTCAGAAACACCATTAGAATGAGTAGCTATTAAAAAGAAATGACTCTCGAAAGAAATTTAAATGGAGAGAATTATCATAATAAAGTAATAAAAATAGAGGGAGTTGATAAGAAATGCAGTTTCTTATGAAAAGAAGGTGAATAAATGAAATTTGATATAGAAAAGAGGGAAAATAAAAATTATGAAAAGTATTTTTCTCAGGATATTCAAATTGCAAGAAAATTTGCTAAGATAATGTACCGCGAATTTGGAACCTTTATTCGTGCTTTAGTATTATTTGGTTCAACAGTTACTAATCCTAAAAGTCCATTGAAAGACATAGATATTCTAATAATTCTAGATGACGTTAGAATTAAGTTTACTAAAGACTTAGTTCAAACGTATAGAATAATAACAGAAAAAGCAATTGCAGAAGTTGATCCAAAAAGACTCCATATTCAATCAATGAAATTTACAAGTTTTTGGGAATATGTTCGAGCAGGCGACCCAGTAGCTATTAATATTTTAAGGCATGGCGTGGCTTTGGTAGATACAGGATTTTTTGACCCTATGCAAATTTTATTAGAACAAGGGAGAGTTAGACCAAGTGCAGAGTCAATATATACATATTTTACTATGGCCCCGGAATCATTGCATAGATCAAAACAACATATATTATCAGGAGTAGTTGATTTATATTGGGCAGCAATAGATTCAGCGCACGCAGCCTTAATGACAGCAGGAGAAATACCACCAAGTCCAGATCACGTTGCAGATCTCTTAGAAAGAACATTAGTTAAAACTAATCAAGTGCATAGAAAATATGCAGACACTATGAGGAAATTATATAAAATTTTCAAACAAATAACCAGAAGAGAAGTTGCTTATATTTCTGGAAAAGAATATGATAAATTAAAAGACGAAACAGAAGAATTTGTAAATGAGATGAGAAAATATATAGAGAAAAAAATAAAATAATTAGAAATAATTACTTTTTATTCCAGACAATTAACCTGTCATTCTTAACTTTACTTGCTTAGGCTCATCTTTAGGTTTGATCCAATCGCCATAAAGTTGATTAACAACAGTTCCAAGTTCTCTTGCTTCACTTTCAGGAGTTTTCTTTGGTTTAATTCCTTCCTGTTTTGCGTAGCCAAGAACATAACCTTTAACTAGTCTATCATTCAACTTCTTAGAAGCTTCTGCCATAAGTTGTAGGCCCTGATCTGCATCTAGTTTAAATATTTCAACTGCCTTAGCCAAATTCTCTACATCTTCGTCTGCTACAAGTCTACCTAAGTAATCAATGTTTTGTACTCCGCCAAGTCCAACTGCAGCGACTTTACCAAGTTCTGGTAAAACTTTTGCAGAATCTTTGCTAGCGATAAGTGAATCAATAGCACTATTATAAGCACCAAGAACTTTTCTACCCACATCTTCACTATATGGTCCTTTTGGTTTTTCTGCCATTTTACATTACCTCCTTCAAATTGTTATTTATATTTTTTACTATTTCATAATCTAACCTATTTTTACATCTAGGACAAGCCTTAGGTTCTCTAACCCTGCTTTCCCAGAGATATAAACATTTTTTACATTTCATCTTTTCCACCCATTTTCCCTAGCCATATTTTCCGCTTCAACATAAGGCTTACAGTATGTACATAAAACATCGCCAACAACTTCTTTATGTTCAATCCTTCCAAAATAATCATCTTTAACTTTAACTGGTGAACCATCTTCACTTACTCTAACAGCCACACCATCATGACTACTGCCCCATCCAGAACATCTTTGTACTAAACCAAATTGCGGTTTACCAAATTTTTCTGCATATAAGGTTTGATATAAATTAACAGCAGCAGGATCTGATATCACATATCTAGCTGCAACCCCAAAAATTATTTTGGCAGAGTCATTATCGCCATCTATTATAAGTCCTTCACAATCACTAAGGGCTCTTAAAGGATCCTGTTTAAATCTGTTTTCTAATTCTGTTTCATGTCTACCCATTTTATTTCCTCCCAAATAATCTACTCCAAAATGATCTTTTAATTGGTTTAGGAGCAGGAATCTCTTTCTCATTAATTAAATCAAGCAAAATACTATCCATTATTCTAAATGAATATTTAACTTCTTTGTTTAATTCATCTAATTGGTCTAAAAATTCTTTATTCACCATAATTACCCCTTCTTCCTTCACTCCATATTTTTAATATTTCACACGCCCTTTCAAGATCATCTTGTACTTGTTTGTAAGGAAGAGTCCATAACCTAAGAAATCCATCTGCTCTTTCCCTAAAATATCCAACCGTAGAATCCCCAAGACTATCGAAATCCTTCTCTTCAGTTAATATTTCTAAAAATTTCATTTTAAGCAACCCCTATAATTCTGGTATTATCAGCAAATCCAGGATTAAACTTAAGTACAACAGGAGCTCTTTCCCCACTTCTTCCAGCAACTATATTTGAAATTGGGTCATCATTATAGGTCATGCCAGCCATTTTTTTAACTATATTATCAACATCTTCATTAGTTAAATGTCTAAGAGCCAAATCTACCAATTGAGATTGGTCTAAACAAGCAAAATAAATATCCTCTCCTTTAATACGACTTTTAGGATGATTTGCTTTAGCACTTGCTACTAAGCCAGACTCATCACATATTACCTCTATTGAATATTTATTTCCAACTAATGTTCTTTCTATCATTTTATTCAAATTGACCTCTTAAGCTACGAAAATCTCCTATACCTTGATATGTAGCTTTTATAGCTCTTGCACGAGTTCTTTGTCTTTCTAACATTGCGTTACTTAACCATCTTAACTGGCCATTAACAACAAAATACCCTTGCTTTCTTATAGGCACATTTTCTTGTGTTTGTCCAACTACTCTTCCAACTAAACTAACAGGACTTGCTTCCAGATCATTTGGGTTTATTACAAATTGACCATCGCTTGCTTTTCCCATATAAAATCTATCTTTCATTATTACCTCCAATATAATCACTACTTATAAATAGTGATAGTAATAATAGTAATAGAACTAGTATATAAACCTTTCGTTTTATAACTACTTAGTAATAGTAACTATTTCTCAGAGAATAATTAAGATATACTATGCATACACATCATTTTCTCGTTTATAATCTGGTTATACAGAAAATAAAGCCGCAGCTTTTGATGTTGTATATTCTATTAATCTGCCAAACCATCTCTTTTTGGTTGGTTTTTCTGGTCTTATAGTCTTGTCTTCTTGTTTTGGATAAAATTTATCAACACTTCTTGCAGACAAATCAACACGAACAGGAACTTTATAACTCTTACCAACAGATTCTACTGTTCCAGAAACGTTTTCTCTGGCAGAAACACCTGTAATTTTTTGTTCTAATCCGCCTACATAGGCTATTGATGCAGGTCTTGTTTCATAAAACTCAGCAACTTCATCATATTTTTTAACAAATTCAAATGAGGTGCATTTTCTAAGAATATCGGCAACTTGTTTTACTTGTTCTACAGTTATTGATGGATCTATTAATCCTTCTTCATCCTTAAGATATAAGATTCCATTTTTCCTATGTTTATCTATTAAAGGATTATAATTACTTAATGTTTCTAGATCAGCAAAGCTTTTCAAAACCCTATCAAGCTGATACAAGCCTTCTTCTGTTCTTATTCCTACTTTTTGAGCAAGTCCTCTAACAATCTTATCAGCAGCTCTCCCACTCCTAATTTTTAAGAGAATGTGGCTATATAATGAATGTTGGCTTTTTGCAAGAGTCTCAAGACTTTTTTGATAAATCTTTTTATCTTTCTCTGTTACATCTTTTATATCTCCTTTTTCCACGCTACCGTCTCTATCGACTGTTGTTTCTTTTGTTACAAAGTATCTTATACCTATTAAATTCTTAGGATGCCATTTATTTGGTTCCCAAAGACCATAACCATATTCGTTTTCAGGAATCTCAAGTCCTTCCTTTTCAATTTCTAGAAGCAATGTATCTACCATTTTATCAATTTTAGTTTGTAAAATCAAATTTAATGGATTTATAAATCTTTTCTTTAATCACTTAAGAATAGTAAAATATATAAACATATTTTAATGTAACTACTGAAAACAATAAAAACAACAATAAAACAAAAACCGTTACTACCTATAGTTAAAATATACTTAAAAATGGAAATTATAAGTCACGAGGAAAGACCATTTCCTCCTGTTGAAGATTTAGAAGGAAGATTGAATTCTGTTTTTAATATAGTGAATACTGAATTAAAATCTGCTACCTTGCTTGTTTTAGATGATAGTCCTGCTGAGGCTAGTGAAATAAGAGCAAGAGTAAGAGAAGTGGCTGGAACAGGCTATCTGCCTAGACCTAGTGTTTTTGGAGATTATTGCCACCACACTTTATTTCCTATTAGTGTTGTTGCAGAAGAAACAGTAAGAAGAGAAGGTGTTGAAGATATTTGTTTAGCCTATAGTTTAACAGAAGCTGGAAAAAGATATGGAAGACCAGTAGTTAGTTTAGCTTTACAATATGCTGTTGAAAATAATCTAAGTTTATATCAAGTTTTGGGACCCACGGGGACTAGAGGAAAAATTAGAAGTCCACTTGCAAGAATTAAAATACTTAAACAATTAAACAAAAAGGGTGAATTAAGGAGGATAGATTTAGATAACGAAACTGGACTAAATTCTACACAAGTTGCAACAAATGAGCTGGGAAGAATTGGGTTTATTGATTATAGTTCAACAGGCGAAAGTCAAAAAGGGAAGGGCATAATTGTGTATAGGTGGATAGCAGGCACAAATCATGATGAAGTTAAACCGGTTAATTGGCAAAAAGATTTAACAGAAAGAGCAGCAGAGTTATTAAGGGATAGAAAGGCCATAACAATTCCCGAAGCAAATGAATTGCTTAATCAAAGAAATCCCAATATTATTTCACATATTTATTCTGGATTGGTTAAGCAGGGTTTTGCCATTCGTGAAGAAGGATTTACTGGAAGAAAATTTCAAAGTAGAGCTACACTTAGAGAAGAGGCAAGATCTTTCTTGGAATTTGAAAATCAAGTTGAAAAGATATTAATCCATCAGTTATCAGAGCAAGACGCCCAAGATATATATCTTGAATTCATTGCCAAGCCAAGCTATAGAGAAGTTTTAAGAAGGGCGATTGAAATTTACAGGAGAGTTTCTCCACATTTAACTCAAAAACCGTTTGAGATATTAAAAGAAGAGATTTTAGAATTGTTAAGAAAAAGTCCTGGAATGAGACCTAGTGAGATGAAGAGAACGCATAAAAATATTCAACCAAACCTTACTGGTCTCGTTAAATCAGGAACCATAAGAGTAGAAAAACAAGGAAGAGAAGCAAGATACTATGTTAATGAATAATTTAACTCTCTAAACTAATCTCTTGCTCTTAAAGTACCAACTTTTTACTTTTATATATACTAAGTTACATATAAATTATATACTTAGTAACATATGCAACTAGGTAACAAAAACCCTAATTTCCTAATTTCTCTCTTGCTACTGTCAGTAGTAGTTTCTTCTCGCATTCCCATACTTTTCTTTTAATCTTAGAAACAGCATCAATATTAGCACTTATTCTATCAATTCATTTCTTAACTAAGAACTCAACCATCTCAGGATTGCTTCCAGCTTGTCCGCAAATGCTAGTTTCAACATTATTCTCCCTGCACACTTTGATAACATGGTTTATCTCTCTTAAAACAGCAGGATGCATCTCACTCCATAAATGCTGTAGCTTAGCATTATTCCTGTCAATTCCTAGAGTAAATTGTGTTAAATCATTGCTTCCAAAAGAAATAAAATCAACCCCTTCTTTGCATATTTCATCTATTGTTTGAACAGCAGCCGGAGTCTCAACCATTACTCCAAATTCAATCTCTTCCAATGGCTCTAGTCCTATTTCATTCAGTAATTCTTTAGCTTTTCTTACTTCTTCAACAGAAATGACCATTGGTAACATTACTCCTACATTAGTAAATCCTTGATCGTGAACTTTTTTAATAGCCTCAAATTCCGCTCTTAAAAACTCAACCTCATCCAAGCTTCTTCTTATTCCATGCCATCCCATCATAGGATTATCTTCCTTCGGCTCTTCATTACCACCCTGCAAATCTTTGTATTCATCTGTTCTTATATCGGAAGTTCTGTACCATATTGGTTTTCCTTTGAAGTATTTAGCAATTTCACTTATTCCACTGACCAATTCATTGATCAACTGTTCCTTTCTACCATTTCTTATCATCCATCCTGGATGTTCTTTAGTTCTGCTCAATAAAAATTCAGCTCTTAATAATCCAATTCCATCAGCATTAGTCTCGCTAGCTTCTTTAGCCATGTTAGGCATGTCTAAATTAACCTTGACTTTAGTAACAGTATCAATATCCTCAGAAATTTCAAATTTCTCTTCTTTTGGTTCTTCTAATTTTAATATTCCAGCATAAACTTTCCCATTTATACCATCAACAGTAACTTCATCTCCATCTTTTAGAATATTGGTTGCTTTTTCAGTTCCGACCACACACGCTATTTCAAGCTCACGACTAACGATTGCCGCATGAGATGTTGATCCTCCAGCATCAGTAATAATACCCACAGCTCTTTTCATTCCCGGTACAAAATCAGGCGAGGTCATCTCAGTAACCAATATATCTCCAGTTTCTATTTTGTTTAATTCATCAGCACCATGTATTATCTTAACTTTTCCAAAACCAATATGAGGACTAGCACCAAAACCTTCTAATAAAACCTCTTTATTTTTCTCTTCTTTAATCTCCTCTTGAATCTTATCTTCCTCTTTTTTCTGGGTTGATAAGGGCTTACCCTTATTAATTGTAGTTACCGGCCTTGATTGCACAATATAAATTCTTCCAGATTCAACAGCAAATTCTATATCTTGTGGTTTCCTGTAATATTCTTCAATCTCTCTACAAATATCAGCTAGTTTGATTATTTCTGCATTAGTTAATTTTTGTTCACTACCTTCTTCGCCTAAATTTTTTTTAATATTTTTTCCTAAATTGCTTTCCCTGATAAGTTTAAAGCTTTGTTTCTCTATTTTTTTCACTTTTATCTGCATAGTTTCAGGATTAACTACATAATGATCAGGAGTTACACTTCCAGAAACAATAGTTTCTCCTAATCCCAAAACCGCTTCAATTATGATCTCGTTTTCACCGGTGCTGGGATTTTTAGTGAAAACAACACCGCTCTTCTCCGAGTTAATCATCTTCTGGCAAACAACCGCAATAAAAACATTTCTATGATCGAACTTGTTTTTAACTCTGTAATAAACTGCCCTTGAAGTAAACAAAGAAGCCCAGCATTTCTGAACAGAGGTTATAACGTCTTCATCACCTTTAACATTTAAAAAACTAGCCTGCTGTCCTGCAAAACTAAATTCTCCTAGATCCTCGGCAGTAGCGCTACTTCTTATAGCAACAAAGCTTTTATCTCTTCCAGCCTTTATTATGTCTAATGCTTGCTTGCTCGCTCTTCTTAAAACCTCAAGATCAACATTCAAGTTTTCATAAGCTTCTAAAATCTGTGCTCTAATACTGGGAGGCATTTTAGCATTTAATATCAAAGTCTGTACTTTTTCAGCAGCATTATATAATGCATCAGCATCTTCAACGTCTAAATTTTCTAATGTAGAATAAACTTTTTCTTCAATATTAGTTTCCTTTAAAAATCTTTTATAAGCTTCAGTTGTAACAACAAAACCAGGCGGCACCGGAAAGCTTCTAGCATACATTAATCCAAGATTTAGTCCCTTGCCACCAACTAAATTCAGAGCGTTTCTATCAATTTCCTTGAACCACAGTATATCTGATATCTTGACCACCTCTTAATTAATAGAAAAATAACTCTTTATTTATATAAATTTCTATTAATTACTTTCCATATCAACTAATCTTTCCTTATAATCAAAGGTTTTTATCCCTCTTATTCCATTATAAACAAAGCCCAGTTCTAAATTACACGCTTCGTTATCACACACATACTTTTCAAAATCTTCTTCATCTACCCCAATTGAAACTAGTTTAAAAACAGCCTTGCTACTGCAATATTCACACTTCATTCTTAAAAATAAATTAAATATTATTTTTAAATCTATTCCTTGATATAAAAATGAGAAATAGCCAAAGCAAATAAAAACAAAACACTCCCAAATATAATATTTCCACTGGCAGAACTACCAATAACACCACCAGTAATGCTAGGTATTGATTTAAAAATATAATAAACTCCACCAACTAATAACAATATTACAGCTGCCTTTTTTAATAGATCTTCTAAAACACGGCCAGTTTTAGCAGCAGACTTACTGCTTTCCTCTGTTCTTTGAATTATTTTTTTCAAATCACCAGACTCAATTATTCCATCTTGAAGCATATTTTGGGCAACAACCCTATATTTTCTATCTCCAGCTAAAGTTTCATAAATTCCCCTAGCAACATCCTCCGGTTTTATGCTTTTTAACGGTTTACCTTCTGTCATAGCTTCACTCATGCCTTTGCTCACGGCACCATATGCCACTCTTTCCGGGACATTTTGATGATGTAAATAATTTAATTGATGTCTAAGATTTTCGTTGTCAAAAAGTTTTTCCACCTCATCAGGAGGTATACCTAATCTAGTTGCTACATTTTTAGAAATCCTACTTAGGTAATCATCCTCTTTTGACATAATTACTTTTAATTTCTTTTTATTTATATATCTTTCTATTAATATTTTTATACTTTAAAGTATATCATTTTTACATGCAAAAACAAACTTTACTAAAACACTGGAAAGATCAAAATTTATTTCAAGAAAAATATTTGCAGGCATTCAAAAAAGTAAAAAGAGAAAACTTTATTCTTAAAAATTATCAAAATGAAGCATACGAGGACATTCCCCTGCCAATAGGATTTAATCAAACTATATCTCAACCATCAACAGTAATGATAATGACACAAACATTAGAACCAGAAGTAAACAGTAAAATACTAGAAATAGGAACAGGTTCGGGCTATCAAGCAGCATTATTATCATTATTATCGCCAAAAGGAAAGATTTTCACAACAGAAATTATTCAAGAATTAGCAGAATTTGCAAAATCAAACTTAAAAGAATACGAAAATGTTCAAGTTCTAAACATAGATGGTTCAAAGGGCTATAAAGAAGAATCTCCTTTTGATAGAATAATTTTCACCTGTGCCATTCCAAAAATAGAAAACTTTATCTTGGAACAATTAAGAGATCCAGGAATTTTAATCGCTCCAATTGGAGATAAAATCTCGCAAGAAATGATTAAAATAACTAAAAAAGACTTACAATTAAAAAAAGAAAATCTAGGTTATTTTGCATTTGTTCCTTTAAAAGGAAAATATGGTTTTAAATGATTATTGAAAAACTCTAGTTCTTTTATCCAATTTGATTACTATAACTATTTTGTCTATATGGTTTATTCTATATAGGGTCCTATAATCGCCTATCCTAATTCTAAAAACTCCAGACTTTCCAACAACAGATTTAGCATCATGTGGTACAGGATTTTCTTTTAAAACTTGATCAATTTTATCAATAATTCTCTTAGCTATATGCTTCTCTGATTTTTTAAGAAACTTTCTTGGTTGTTTATCATAATTTATAGAAAAAGTCATATTCCAAGTTCTTTTCTCAGATCTTCACTAGATATTAAATTACCTTTTTTTTCATTATCATAACTTTCTTCTAATAATAGTTCCTCTTCAGAAGTAAGGAACATATCTTTATCTGGCATGTTCTCTCTTATCTCTCCAACTTCTTTTTCTATCTTTTCCAATTTTTTCAATATCAATTGTTCTGTTTCCATACAAATATTATTAATATTGTTCTTTATATAAATATCGTTTAAGTTTTATTTTCGTTTCATTAAAAGGAAAATACGGGTTTAAATAATCATTAAAAAGTAGTAAATTTTATAAATACTTATTTTCTACTTTTGCAGAAAATGAACAACCAGTCTACATTTGGTGGATTTAAAGAGCCAGGATTTAATGTAAATGATTTAGTAGGAAAGCCAATTTGTTTCTATTTAGAAGGGGGCTATTTATATGGTGTTTTAAAAGAGGTAAGTGACTCAAATTTGGTAGTTATTGAAAGACCTGCCGTTCGTATAGGTCAGAGAGGATTAGAATCATACATAGAAAGCAGACCAACACTATTTCCAATAAACAGAGCATTATCAATAAGAGAAGCATCACAAGAAGAATTAGACAATGATAAATTATCTTTAGTTCAATTTGAAAGGTATCGTGATAAACCAGTAATTGTTAGAGATGGAGGAAAAAATAGTTTTGGTATACTACACTGCATCTGGTCTGCAAACGCAGTAACTTTATTGCCATCATTAGTGCCAAAATATTGTCTTTATGGAGAATATTTAGAATGGGACAATACAAGACCACATTATGTTGCTGGTGTGATAGATATACTTGAGACAACTAAAGAAAATTTACAAAGAGTAGTAGATTCAAGTTTTAATGAATATAATCTACTAGCTAGAAGAGCAGTATTAGAAGAACAAAAATTAAGAGAAGAAGAAAAAAGATTAGGCAATAAAGATAAGCAATAACCTTTATAAATAATCTAATTTTAGGAAGATGATAAGAAACGTAGTTTATTATATTTAGGAGGTATTTTATACGTGATTACAAAACTAAAAAAAATAGACAATATAGAAAAAGCTCAGCCAGAAATTAACATTGGTATGGTTGGACAATAAGTAAGCAAAAGCTTCTTAAGCCAAAGACGTAGACCATGGTAAATGTCTGGCAGCAGATGAAAAAATATTAATAAATAACAGATTAATAGATGGTAGTGAATTAATCCAAAAAGCAAAAACCAATGGAAAATTAGTTTGGAAAAAAGATAATGAAGAGTTATATGATATAAAAGACCTTTATACATACTCGTTAGATAGAGAATTTAAAATAAAAAGAACAAAAGCAAAATTATTCTTGCAAAAATATAATGGTAGATTATTAGAAATAACGACCGAGGGCGGAAGGCAGATTAAATTAACAAAGAACCATCCACTATTAAAAAATAATTTGGAGTGGATTCCTTCTTATAAATTAAAAAAAGGAGACAAAATAGCCATATCTAATATAAGAGTGCCTAGCAAAAAGATAAAGTTCTGTGATTGGGAGCAGAAATTAAAAAAGAAGTGGTATTTTTTAACATATACAGAGTATATAAATCTAAAAAAAATAACCAATAATTTTGCAGATTTCTCTAAATGTTCAGCAAAAGATTTTAATGATTTAAGAATATTAATTAATTTAAGATATAAAGAAATAGCAAAAAATACAAAGTTTTCATATTCTTGGGTTACTAAGATATTAAGGCAGGAGAAGAAACTAACCACAAAGCTCATTAATAGGCTAAACAATTATTTTAAAAAAATAGATAAGAATAAATTTAAAATAGAAAAAAATGAAATAGTAGTTCAAACAGAAAAACATCCAGAAAGAGTATCTTGTAGATTTAAGGATACAAAAATAGATGTAGACGTAGTAAAATGGTTTTCTCTATTACATGCAGAAGGCTACGCAAGAGATAAAGGGTTAGTGGTTGTTCAAAAAAATTACCCTCAAATTTTAAAAGAATTTATAAAGATATCAGAAGAAAAATTCGGAATTAAGTTTGGTAAAATTTCAAAAGACAAAAATAATGTTACTAGATTTGAGGTATATTCATACCCATTTATTGACTATTTGAAATATAAATTTAATCTAAAACTAGGTCCATCCAAAGAATCAACAATATGCAACTGGGTTTTATCATTAAACAAAGCTAGTCAAGCCGTATTCTTAAAATATTTTTTTGGCACAGAAGGTTCTGTTAACGAAAGGGGGAATCAAATACGGTTATGTCAAGTAAATAAAACCAATCTAAATATCCTTTCTGTTTTATTAAATAATTTTAGTATAAATCATAGATTTCATAATTTGATAAGAAAAAATAAGAAGAATATAGAGTATTACGTAACTATTTCGGGCAAAGATAATTTTTATAAATTTACTAAAGAAATTGGTTTTTTTGATAAAGAAAAAGAAATAAAAGTTAAGAAATACCTAAAAAAACTAGGAAATAAACTATTTTTAACTAAGTTCGATAATAAATATAAGAATATAACGTTCGATAAAATTAGAAATATAAAGAAGATTAACTATAATGATTATTTAGTTGACCTAGTAGTGCCAAAATATCATAATTTTTTTGCAGGTTACGGTGGTATACTGTGTCACAATACTACTCTTTTATATGCCCTTACTGGTCGTTGGACAGATACCCACTCAGAAGAAATCAAAAGGGGTATTACAATCAGATTAGGCTACGCAGACGCCATTATCTATAAAGATAAAAATATTTTCACAAATAAAAAAACAAAAACATCAAAACCAGTAAGAAAAGTTTCTTTTGTAGATGCTCCAGGACACGAATCTTTAATGGCTACGATGTTGGCAGGTTCAGCAATAATGGATGCAGCTATTTTATTGGTTGCAGCCAACGAAACTTGCCCTCAACCACAGACTAAAGAACACCTAATGGCTTTGGAGATTATAGGTGTTAAAAACATAATCATAGTTCAAAATAAAATAGATTTAGTAACAGAAGAGCAAGCTAAAAAAAATTATGAGGAGATTAAAAATTTCATTAAAGGAACAATAGCGGAAAATTCTCAAATAATCCCAATTTCAGCACAGCATAATGTTAACATAGATGTTTTATTAGAAATGATTGCTAATATCCCAACGCCAAAAAGAGATCCTTTAAAACCGCCATTAATGTTTATAGCAAGAAGCTTTGATATTAATAAGCCGGGACAAGAAGTAGAAGCTTTAGTTGGTGGTGTTCTAGGGGGTTCATTAAAGCAAGGTAAGCTAAAAGTTAATGACGAAATTGAAATTCGTCCAGGCATAAAAGAGATAAGTCATGGAAAAGTTAAATGGGTTCCATTAAGAACAAAAATAGCTGACTTAAAGACCGGTGGTTTGTCAGTAAAAGAAGTTCAGCCCGGAGGTTCAATAGGATTGTTAACAGAACTAGATCCATCTTTAGTTAAATCAGATTCTTTATCAGGTAATATATTGGGTTATCCAGATAATTTGCCAGAAGTTTATTATGAATTAAATTTAAAATCTCATTTATTAGACAGAGTTATAGGAACAAAAGAAGAACTTAAAGTAGAGCCAATAAAAAAAGCAGAATCTTTGTTATTAAACGTAAACTCAACAACAACCGTAGGTGTAGTAACGGAATTAAAAAAAGATCATTTCCATGCAATATTAAAATTGCCAATCTGTGCTTCAAAAACAGATAGAATTACCATTTCTAGGATTTTGGGCGGAAGATTTAGATTAATTGGTTATGCTGAAATAGTATAACAAGATATTTAAATAAATAATAGTTATATAATTAATATGAGAAAAGAAATAGAAAATTGGTGGAAACAGGCAGAGGCAGACCTTAACTCAGCAAAGAATAGTTTCAATAGTAAGGACTATTATGTCTGTGCATTTTTATGTCAGCAGGCAGTTGAAAAGGCGCTAAAGGCTTTACTTTTTAAGAAAGGATTTGAATTAATAAAAACACATGATTTAGTTCTATTAGCAAAAAAAATAAATGCACCGGATAATATTATTCAGTTATGTAAGATTCTAACGCCAGTTTATATTGAAACTAGATATCCTAACATTGATCAAGACGGATTTAAAAAATTTACCAAAGAAGAGACCAAAGAAGAGACCAAAGAAGAGACCAAAGAAGATATTAAGACTGCAGAGGAGATTATAAAATGGACAAAAAAAAATCTATAATAAATCAACTTAGAGAATTTAAATTAAAAACCAGCCATGAATTGCCTATAAAGAATATGTATCTATTTGGATCAAGAGCAAGGGGGAAGGCACATAGATGGAGTGATGTAGATTTGATAATAGTTTCAAAAAAGTTTAAAAAACTAACCTTTAGAAAGAGGGTTACAAAAATGTATGATTACTGGTATTTGGACTATCCAGTAGATTTTCTTTGTTACACTCCAGAAGAATTTGAAAGAAAAAAGAAAGAATATGGAATTGTAAAACAAGCGGTTAAAGAGGGTATTGAGTTATAACTATTAAAAAAATGAAATTTTTAGATTGCTTGGCTATGCTCTAATATTATCTAAGGCCTATTATTAATTTTCATAAATTCTTGAAACATAATCTTCAATATTGCCCTTCTTTCTTTCCCTTAATGCTTGATCTTGTTTTACTGGCTTCCTTGTTTTTGAAAAATCAATTTCCCTTGGAGCTATTGGAGTATCATAAGATTCAAATAAATATCTATAATCTGTTCCAATAACCTTTCCTTCACTTCTTCTAATTCTTTCAACAAACCCATATTTCTGCATTTGTTCAAGCAATCTTTCAATTGTAGTTTCCCTGCTTTTATCATCAATAACTACAATATGGTATCTTACAAGTCCATATTCAGGAGAAATTTCCCAATTCCATCTAACATGCCTTTCTCTATTACTTATTTTTATAGCTTTTGAAGTTTCAGTCTGGATTTTCATTTTAACCTCTAGTTATATATAAAAACAAATAGATAAATTTATGAGGTGATAATATTCACCACAAAGATTATATAGTTTTAAATATTTATGAAAGTATGAATAAAGAAATTTTAAAAGAAATTGGTTTAACAGAGAATGAATCTAAGGTTTATCTTGCTTTGTTAGAGTTAGGACCTAGTTTGGCTGGTCAAATATCAAGAAAAACAGGGTTGCACAGAAGAACAGTTTATGACACAACAGAAAGGTTAATCGAGAAAGGCTTAATTGGTTATATCTTAAAAAATAATAGAAGAGTTTTCGAATCAAGTTCTCCTAAAAGATTTCTTGAAGTTATAAAAGAGAAAGAAAATTCAATAAATGAGATTTTACCAGAACTATTATCTTCTTATACTAAAACAAGAGAAAAACAAGAAACTAATTTTTATAATGGCAAAGAAGGAATAAAAACGGTTTTAGAAGATCAAATAGAGACAGGAAAAGAGATATTGATTTTAGGAGCGAGTTCTTTAGCTTACGAAGTTTTACAATTTTATTTTAAATGGTTTGATAAAAGAAGAAAAGAAAAAAAGATAAAAGCTAGAATAATTTTCAGTAAAAATATAAAAAAAATAAATATTCCGTTTGCAGAAATTCGTTATCTTCCAGAAAAATATTCATCTCCCTTGGCAATTAATATTTATAGTGATAAAGTTGCCATAATATTATGGAGCAAGGAGTCTCCAATAGCAATAGTTATAAAAAATAAAGAGATTTCAGAAGGATATAGAAAATATTTTGAGTTGGTTTGGAAAAATGCTGGAAGATAAATTATTTGTAATAAAAATACCCCTTGCATCCATTTGGTAATTTTGAAGGTTTTCTATGTTTAATCATATCTTGAGAAACTGCTTCGCCTCCAAACCATAAAGGAGAGAAGTCAATTGGAACACCATCAAGTTCTTTTTCATCTGTTCCTATTTCTAAAGCTTTTGTTAAATTTCCAGGACCATGAACACGTTCTCTCAATCCAACTTTATCGTATATATCTCCAGAAATAAACGTCACACAAGAAGGAAATCCTGTCTCTAGAGTTGCTACTCCTAAAACTTTTTTAGCATGTCTTGTTATAACTATTAAACTGCCAGGAGCATACAAAGTTTCTTTTGCCATATCTCTATCGTCCTCCCAAGGTGCGACTTCTGTTAATCTTGCATATAATTGAGCTTTTCCTTCGCGCTCTCTAACTAGTACTCTTCCTAATAGCTCTTTTGCAACTTCTTCAGCAGGCCTTGCAAAAAACTTTCTATCTAATGCCTCGCTTCTTTGGGGAATATAATATTCTTCAATAGATTTATTGGGTACCATTTTATAACTATACAGTAGTCATATAAAGTAAGCTTTATAAACCTTTGTGCGATGTATTTTTCATGGAAAAACAAAAGAAATATGCTAATTTTCAAGAGTCATGCGAACTAAAAGCAAGAGAAGGGACTCCAGCCGAAAGAGCAGAAGCAAGAAAGTATCTAAAGCCTGGCAAGGTATCTCTAAAACTAGCTCTTGATGCTGAAAGGAGAAAGTTAGAAAGAGCTACAACTGCAAATGATATTGCATTAATTGAAAGATATGGAAATAATATAGAAAAAGCTGAAGAAATAGGAATGAGAACAGGAGAGCTTGAATTGACTTATGAGGGGGCAGAAAGAATTTACAAAAAAGTTAAGCAAATGGTTAAAGAAGCAGGTGTTAGGTCAAACACTGATTATTTAGGAATGTTTGATGTTTTTGACCCAATAACTGAACAAGACTTCATATCTACAGGAATGCTTTGCCTTGTTCCAGAAGTTAGGGAAATAGTAATGAATAATGCAAGCACATTGTACAGGATAGCTTTAACAGCTAATTCTCGAAGAAGTTCGGGTTATGCCTTGCCTACTAGACATAAATCAGAAAGATCTTTTGAAGATATGATCAATTCTCCAATTAGAACAATCTATTCTTCCTTGCCCAAACCAAAAGATGAAACAGAAGAAGAATTTCAAAGAAAATTAAAAGTTTTGCTGGACAAAAAAGTAGAAAGAGAAACCTTTCCTTTATTTAGAGATGCTCCTAAAAAAGCAATAGAAACTTTAGATAGAAAAATAACTGAAACAGAAAATGAAGGCTTAAGAGAAGCATATCAAAGATTACAAGGAACTTATAAGGGCTACTTGGATTTTAAATTAGAAGGAACAAATTTCAATTTTAGAGACCCAAGAACAGGAGAACGTGGAGTTCTTCCTTCTTTGCATCAAAGAAGTGCCTTATATCATTTAATGAAAGAGCAAAAATTGGGAATTTTTGATGGATGTGGGACAGGAAAAACTGCAATAGCAACTTTAGCTCAACCATTAATTGAAAAACAGACTGGAAAAAAACCAAAAGTTCTTGTTGTAGTCGGTACAAATCAGGCAAAAAAAGCATGGAAAAAAGGGCTTGTTGGAGATAGTTCTCAAAGATACCTATCTGAACCTCAAAATGTTTTTGTGGTCAATGGAGAAAGAAAAGATAACAGATTTATGGAAGAAATTGAAAAAGCAGATTGGGTTGTAATGAATAAAGAACAGTTGATTGTTAAGTCAAATGGAGGAGAAAGATTATTTTATGAAGATTTAAGAGATATGGACTTTGATTATTTTATTTGTGATGAAGCTCATCATATAAAATCACATAGAAAAACAACCAAAGGAGGCAGGCCCACATTAAGCATAGCTGCCCAAGAATTAGCTAAAAGTGCAAGATATGTAGCTTTATTGACTGCTTCGCCTATTGCAGACAGGTTAAATGATTATGGAGTGTTAGCAAGCATTCTTCAGCCAGAAAGATTTCCAACTCCTCAAAGTTTAGCAGAAAAAATAAGGCAAAATCCAAGAGAATTATATACCTTTTTTCATGAAAAAACAGTAAGAAGAACTTCTGAAGAAATTAATGAAGAACTAGATTGGGAAGAGCGAGAAATTCCCATAGAAATGACTCCTGTTCAAGAAAAAATATACAGGCATCTTGAATTAGAACAGCCAGAGCAGTTTTTACAGCAAGCAACAAAAGCTCTTCTTGATCCAAGGCTTGTTGACCCTGAAGTTTTAAGAAGAGCGGGAGTTTTAGGAGAAGTTGGAATAGAAAGCTCTGCGAAGTATAAAAGATTAGAAGAAATACTTACTTCTGATAAGAGCCCTATAACAAGAGGAGAAAAGTTTGTTATTTTTACAGAATTAAGAGAAGGAGTTACAGAACAAGAGCATGAATATTTAAGAAAACGTTATGAAGAAATAGGCCATCCGGAACTTTATGCTCAACTGCAATTAAATTTAACTCTTGACAGGATAATAGAGAGAGCTATTCAAAAAAAGTTTGGCAAAGAGTTAAAAGTAAGAGTTTTAGATGGTTCAATAACAGACATAGAAGAAAAAGAAAGGATAGTAGATAGATTAACTCAAGATTTAGCTGGATTGGTCTGCACAACAGATACGGGAGGAGAAAGCCTTGATTTTAGCTCAGCGAGTTATGCTGCATTTTTAAGTGAAGATTGCGCCCCTAAAACTTCAGAGCAAGCTTTGTCAAGGCTATTAAGAAAAGGGCAATCTAAAAAAGTTAGAATAGATTATTTTCGTGTTCCAGATTCTCTTGATACAAAAATTAGAGATTATGTTGAGGCAAAAAGAATAGTAATAAAAATTGCTACAGACGGCCACAGCTTGCTTGAAAAAGAGCTAGAGCTGCTTGAAACTTCTGGAAGAGAAAGATTAATTGAAATGGTAAAAAAAAGCGTTGGCGGAACATCTATAGACACTTATAAGGCTGAAGTCAAAGAATTAGATGATTTTGAAACTAAAAAAAGAGTGAAGAAAGGCAAAAGAAGCAGAAGCATAATAACTGCAAGTGATTATGAAACAACAGATGCTCAAAGAGTCAATCAATTAATAGGACAGAATCCAGTAAGCTGTTGGTTTAACCAAGAATTTGTTGATTTTTACATGAGAACTTTACCAAATCTTTCTCCTCCAGTTGTTCATAAAGCAAGAGTTATTGATTTAATAAAAAGAGCAAAAGAAAGACAAGTTGTTTTTCCAAAAAATGTTTTAGCAGAAGCTTCTGGACCTTCAATGCTTTATGAATCTTACCAAGAACTTTCTCATTTAATAGCTCAAGCAGGAAATTCAATTCCTGAAGTTACAGACAGAGATATTTCTGCTTTAATGTTAGAAAGAGGAAAGAATTCAAGAAAAATACTCGGAAATATGAATGGAGATGCAAGCGCAATTACAGACAGAAGCTTTGACATGGTTGACAATGGCTCTCTTCTTTTATTGCCAAGTCCTATTGAAATCAAAAAAACATTGTTAGAGTCTCATAGAGTTTTGAAAGAGCAAGGTTTATTGGAATTAGTTTTAAAAAATACAAAATTCTCTGATTCATTTTACTCTGGACTTGAGAGTTTAGGATTTGAAATTGTTTCAGATAAAAATACAGGCTTTGCAGTTTCTCGAGATTTCTTGAGAAGGCTAAAAGAAACTCATGGAGGGCATTATGCAGAAAGTTATGCTTCTAAATTAGAAGATACATACATGCTCTTAGCAAGAAAAGTTGATAATCCAATAGATGTTGATGCAGATGCTTTTAGTTTTGAGCCTCTTGAAAACAATTCTGGAGAAGAGCCAGAAAGCGCAAGAGATCCAAGTGAATCAAGAAGCATAATGATAGCCAAAGGCAGAGACTATCTAAAGCCTAGAAGAAGATATCCAAAGAAACCCCAGAAAGTCATTACACCTGAAAGAGAAGTCACAGTTGATAAATGGGGAACTGTCATAGATGTGAAGAAGATAGGAGGAGAAGATGGTTAAAGAAAGGCCAAGCAAAGAGGAGTTGGAGAGATTGTATTGGGAGGAAGGAATGAGTCAAAGAAAGGTAGCTAAAAAATATAGAATGTCAGATAATACTTTAATTTGTTTAATGAATAAATTAAATATAAAAAGGAGAAAAACAGGAGGCAGTCCAGAAAGGAGTCCCTGGCCAAATTTTGAAAGTTGGAAAGCTTATGGAGTAGAAAGAGGTTACGAATTAAGTAATCCCGAAAATGTAAAAAAAGGAAATAAAGAAGAAAGGTCTTGGTATAATAAAGGAAGCAAAAAAAGATGGATATTAAAGTTTGATTTCAATAGAATGAGATTAGATGGAAAATGGGAAGAATTTCAAGAGTGGGAAAGATATGGCTTAGAGAGGGAATTTAATAAAAGAAATCTTAACAGTTTAAGAAATAGTGAAAATGCTGAAGAAAGATCTTGGTATTGTAAAGGAAACAAAAAGAAATGGTTCCCCAAATTTGAATTTGCTGGGTTGAAAAGAAAAAAAAGATCTGTTAAAAGCGGCCAATGGAAAGATTTACAATTTGCATTACAACAAGCTAAATTATTTCTAGAAAAACACCCAGAATATGAAGAATTACCTAGAGCTCGAATTATGTATCGGCTCGGTGTTTTTACCCTCGGACATGCAATCTATACATATCACGGTGGTTTCCCTGTTTTTCGGCAATTATTAAATGAGTATATGGGAAGAACATCTGTTATTGATCAACCTTCATTATTAGAGCAATATATTGGAGGAGAAAATGACTGATTTTCTGCCTATAGGAACATTCTATGCAAATCTTTCTGGAGCACAGAGAAGAGCGATATTATATGCTATTGAAAAAGGTCTTGAATTAAGGAATTCTTGTCCTTGGATTGCAGACGAGTTTAGGCAAGGAAAATCAATATCCGCTCTTGCACAAGATGAAAGAATAAAAAAAAGTTTTAATGGAAGCATAAAAACTTTGTATAGGGCATTAAGCCTTGCTTTAGGTGGTTATAATAGGGAAGTTTCTTTTTCTGAAATCCAACAATATTCTGGCTTAATTCCAAATGAAGAATATCTATCTTTAATACAAGAGCATAATAAACAATCAACCAATGAATGGAATAAACAAATGCAGGAAAGAGGCATAGGACTCGCTGCAATGACGCGCAAACAAAGACAAGAGATTGGTAGAAGAAGTGGATTGAAACAATTGGAGAATAAGATTGGAATTCATGCGCAAACACTAGAAGAAAGAAAACTCATAATAAAAAAAGCATTAGTTGCTCAAGGCAAGACTCCTTGGGAAAATGACGAGATGAAACATTGTTATGAATTATCTTTACAAGAAAGATTTAGAAAAAGTTCAAGAGTTAACTGGGAAGATATCGCGGTATCTGTTAATCAAAAATATCATGCAGGAAAAAGCCTAAGAGATAACAGAGCAGTTGCAAAGGCAGCAAAAAAATGGGAAGAAAGAAATATGCCTAAGCAAGAAAGAGAGAATTCTTCTCTTTTAGAGCAGTATATTGGAGAGGAAGATGGGTAAAGAAAGACCGAACAGGGAGGAACTAGAAAGATTGTATACAGGTGAAAAGTTATCTGCTATTCAAATAGCAAAAGGATACGGAGTTAATTTCGCTAGAGTTTATAAATGGATGAAAGGTTATGAAATAAAAAGAAGAACTAAAAGTGAAGCAGTTAAATTGTATAATTGTAAAAGAATACCTGGAAAAAATGAATTGAAAAAATTAAAAAATATTCCCATAAAAGAAATTGCGATAAAATATGGGATTAATCAAACAACTGCCAGAAGTTGGTTAGATAGATATGATATAAAAAGGAAGAAGCATAAAAAAAATGTTAAACGAGGTTCATGGCAAAGTTTAGAATTTACCTTAGAACAAGCAAAATTATTTTTAGAAAAGCATTCTGAATATGAAGAATTGCCAAGTGCAAAAATACTTTCAAAAAAAGGATATATAACTCTTGGAACAATAATAGTTAGGTATCACGGCGGCTTTCCTGTCTTTAGACAAAAGTTAGAAGCATACATGCGAGGCGAGCCAATTCCTGAAAACCCAACAGATCAACCTTCATTATTAGAGCAATACATTGAAGATAGTTAACCATTTTTCACAACCCTATTTCAACTTTATTATTTTTTTAACTAACATATCTTGATAAATTTTGAATGCCTTACGATTTTCTTTCTTGTAAATATAAGGTGTTCCGATATCTTCTTTACATTTAGGGCAACTTAATGTTGGAATTGTTTTCAAAGGTTTAGTTTCAAGATTAGTCAGATTCTTTGGATAAAAAATTCTATCAAAATAAAGTCTCCGTAAATTGCCAGGACCATCTTTTTGGTAAACAAGAATCTTTTTACCACAAACCCTACAAAATAGATCCATCAATCTTGAATACGTTCCCCTTACAGTTTTATATTTATCTTTTTTGAATTCAAAGCCCACATTATAATAAAATAACAAAAGTATTTATTAATGTTTTGATTAAACACCATAATAATATCCCAAAAATTATCAGCTATTCTTCACAACCCTAGAAACACTAGCAACTTTATCGTTTTCTTTTAATCTTATTAAATTATTCAATAATTATTTAAAGTTATGTACATTAACATGGCCATAAAGTTTATAAATAAGTACATACCGATGTACATAACATGGAAAAAGCCAAATTAGAAGAATTTAATCATTGGTGGACAACCAGTAAAGTAGACGAAGAGTTAGCCTTGCCATTCAAAAGAAGTATATATTCAGAAATAGAAGGGCACATCAATAAAAGGTTCATATTAGCTTTAGTTGGATTAAGGAGAGTTGGAAAAACAACAATAATATATCAAATTATAAAACAGTTACTAGAAAAAAACGTCGATAAGACAAATATTTTATTTTTTTCATTTGATGAAGTTTCAGCTGAATTAAGTGAAGTCCTAGAAACGTTCAAAGAAGTCCATAACAAAGACTTCAGAAAAGAGAAAATCTATGTTTTTCTTGATGAAATTCAGAAATGTAATAATTGGGAAAACGAACTAAAAAAATATTATGATCTTTATCCCAAACTAAAATTTATAATAAGCGGCTCAGAATCTCTTTTCATAAGAAAAAAAACTAAAGAAACTCTGGCAGGAAGAATTTTTGAATTTGCTCTAAATCCATTCGCTTTTAGAGAATATCTTAGATTTAATGAAATTAGTGAAGATGAATTTAAATATGAAACAAAAATAAAACCACTTTTTATTAAATTTGCAGAGAAAGGCGGTTTCCCAGAAACATTTTCTTTTGAAACCGACAAGGAGTTTAAGGAATATATTAGGTCTCTAGTAGTTGATAAAATAATTTATAAGGATATTCCGAGAATATTTAAATTAGAAGACCCAGACTTCTTAAGGGTTCTTCTAGAATTAATTGCTACAAATCCAGGAATGTACATCGATTACCAATCCCTAAGTAAGCAATTTGAGAAAGATAGAAGAGTAATAAAAAGTTATATCACTTATCTTAAAGAAAGTTTTTTGATAACACTGTTAGGTAATTATAGGAAAGGGAGCATAATAACTTTAAGAAAGAAAAAAAGAGCCTATCCTGCAGATAATGCTTTGATATATCTATACAAACCAACCATTGATGAAGATTTTTTTGGAAAAATGGTTGAAGTTTTAGTAGTAAATAAACTTAAAGCTTCATCTTTCTGGAAAAATAGTGGAGAGATAGACATAGTTCATGAAGATATCCCAATAGAAATAAAATATCAAGAAAAGATAAACTCAGAAGATTTTAAGCCAATAAAGGAATTTATGAAGAAATTTAATAAAAAAGAGGGTATAATGATAACTAAAAATGAAGAAAGAGAAATAAAGTTTGAAAAAGGCATAATAAAGTTAATTCCTGTTTGGAAATGGCTTCTTGAAGAAAAATGAATTTGGAAAGTATATTATTTTTGATATATTTTGTGTAAATGAACCACTTCCTCAACCGTTTTTCATAACCCTAGAAACACTAGCAATTTTATCCCCTTCTTTTAATCTCATTATTATAACACCCTGGCTGTTTCTCCCAACTTTAGATATATTATTTACCTCAGTTCTTATTATCTGTCCTTTAACAGTTATACACATTATTTCATCGTAATCTTTCACAGTTTTAATTCCAACAACTTTTCCATTTTTCTCAGTTACATTAATATTCTTAACCCCAGAACCACCTCTTTTAATTAATCTATATTCACCCATACTAGTTCTTTTACCATATCCATTCTCAGTAACAGTTAGCAAATCTCCATCTTCTAAAGCAACCTCCATTCCAATAACCCCATCATCTCTTAATCTAATTCCTCTTACCCCAGTTGCATTTCTTCCCATTACTCTAACATCTTCCTCATTAAACTTGACAGCTTGCCCGTTTTTAGTTCCAATTATAAAATTTAGATACCCAGGAGTTAATCTAACTTGAACTACTTCATCATTATCATTAAGATTAATTGCATTTATCCCGCCTTTTCTAGGATTGCTATACTCTGAAAGCAAACTTTTTTTCAAAATTCCTTTTTTAGTAACAAAAATTAAAGAGTGTTTGTCATCAAATTCTTTTATAGGCAAGACAGCACTTACTTTTTCATTTTCTCCTAAATGCAATAGATTAATCAAAGCCCCGCCTTTTGCATATCTTGAAGCTTCAGGAATTTCGTAAGCCTTTAGCCAATGAACTCTCCCTTTATTAGTAAAAAACAACAATTGACTTAGATTGCTTGTAATAAATAATTCTTGAACCACATCTTCTTCTTTAGTCGTAGTAGCTCTAATACCAGTTCCGCCTCTTCCTTGGCTTCTATAAAGTTCTAAAGAAGTTTGTTTTGCATATCCAGAAGAAGTAATAGTCACAACAATATCTTCTTCATTTATCAAATCCTCATTAGTTACAACTTCCTCAATTTGATTTGATATTAATGTTTTTCTTTCATCTCCATATTCATTCTTGATTTCACTTAATTCGCTTTTTATTATTCCGAATATTTTTCCAATATCAGCTAAAATATTTTTCAATTCTTCTATCAGTATTAACAAATGTTCATATTCTTCTTGTATTTTTCTGGTTTCTAAGGAAGTCAATCTTTGTAATCTCATCTCCAAAATAGCATTAGCCTGTATTTCTGTTAGCTCAAATCTCTGAACTAATCCCATTCTCGCAACATCAACACTTTCGCTTCTTTTTATTAATTGAACAACAGGATCAATATTACTTAGTGCGATTCTTAAACCTTGCAATATATGTGCTCTTTTTTCAGCTTTATCTAATTCAAATTTGGTTCTTCTGATAACAACCGTTTTTCTATGAACAATAAATTCCTTAATTAATCCCTTTAAGTCTAAAACTTTAGGTTCATTGTTTACTAAAGCCAAATTAATAACACCAAACGTAGTTTGTAAAGAACTGAGTTTATACAGTTGGCTTAATATCAATTCACCATCAAAATTTTTCTTTAATTCAATTACAATCCTCATTCCCTTTCTGTCGCTTTCATCTCTTATATCTGAAATACCTTCAATTCTTTTATCATGAACTAACTGAGCTATTCCCTCAATCAATAATGATTTATTTACCATATAAGGAATTTCTGTTATGATTATCTTATCTTCCATAACTTCTGCCTTGGCTCTTACAGTTAGTTTTCCCCTTCCGCTTTCATAAGCGCTTTTAATTCCATTTTCTCCTAAAATAATACCGCCAGTAGGAAAATCAGGTCCTTTAATGAATTTCATTAACTCTAAACTATTGCATTCAGGATGATCTATTGCAAAAATAATAGCATCACAAACTTCTCTGATATTATGCGGTGGAATATTAGTAGCCATTCCAACAGCAATACCACTAGATCCGTTAATTAATAAATTTGGTAATTTACTTGGTAATACGGTTGGTTCTTTTTCACTATTGTCAAAATTATTCACCAAATCAACTGTATCTTTATCAATATCAATTAAGATTTCTTCAGCCATTTTGCTTAATTTGGCCTCTGTGTATCTGTATGCAGCAGCAGCGTCTCCATCTACGGAATTATGTACAAAAACACCGCAATCTAAAAGAAAATTATGATTTTCATTAACTGTGATATCATACACATCTTCTATGTAATCTAAAAATTTAATGCTTACAACATAGTGATTGTATTCTTTAGCCAATACAACCATTTCATTAATATTTTTAAAGTATCTTATGACATTGTTAAATCTTGGAAAACAATTATTTGTTCTAAATTTATTATAATTTTCTTCGTTTATATTATCTTCACCAAGAGTAGTAATTAGCCTGTTAACATAATACAGTATTTTGTTCTTTATTATACTTTTTTTATAATTATCATTTTTCCAGTTCATCTTATGGGCCATAGCGGCTTTTTGTGCAATATCTTTCATAAAATTTGGTTTATTTTTTAATCTTAACAAATTACTCTTTCTAATGCCGCCTATAACTTTTTTCCTGAAATTTTCATTGGCCCACAATTTCTTCATTTTTTCGATTTGTAGTTTTTTATACTCTTCATTTTGCCAAGCCTTTTTAGCCATTTCACTTAAATGATTATGATTTTCATTAATGAACTTCAATCTGTAATCATTTTCTTTCCAAAGTTTTTTGCTTCTTTCAGAAATCAATTTACGTGCTTCTGAATTATTTCTATAGAACTCTTTAATGCTCTGTGCTCTTTTTTGTATGACTTCAGGATGTTCTAAAATATTTTTTTTTTGTTTTTCAGATATCTTATTTTTTATTTCTGGTTTATTTAGTGCCCTTTTGATGCTTTTAATTATAGAATCTCTTTTTTTCTTATCACTCCACATTTTTTTAGAAAATTCTGACATGCATTTTCTTCTTTCAGGATGTTTATTATAATTTTCTTTAATTTTATCTGAAAGTTTATGCCTTAATTCTGGATTTTTCCAAAGTTCTTTTCTTTTTTGAGAAGATTTTTTTATAAAGTTAAGATCTTTGTTTCTTTCAATAAGCCTTTTTCTTAATTTTTCTATATGTTCCGGGTTATTTTTATAGAAGTTTTTAACACCTGCCCTTTGTTTTAATCTAAAACCCAAACCCTTCCAATTTTCTTTTATTTGAGTGTTGTGAATTTTTGTATGATCATTCCAACTTAGTCTCTTTAAATTATCTGGACTATTATCGAGCTTATTAAAATTAACATGGTGTTTTACAGGCCCATCGTTTATAGAATAAAGGCCCCTTTCTAAATTATAGGCATCAGCAATTTCATGGACAAAAAAATATCTATCTTCTTTGTTATCCTTTATCATCAAATAATCTTTTAATTCAGTATTGCCCCTTATCGGACTAAGTTTAAAGTAACCTGGCATTAAACTATCATCTGGGGTTAAATATCTCGCTTCTTTATATTTTAAATTTTTTAATAAAAATCTGTGATCTGGTGTACATCTTATTATCTCGCCGCCATCTAATGTTATCTCAACTATTTCTGAATCTTTCTTTGTTAATCTTGGATTCTTAGCTTCCCCAACTACAATTTTACCATCTTTATTAATAGAATAAACATAAAATATTTCATCTTTTTTATAAAGTTCACAAAGTTCTTTAAAACTTTTAGAAGTTCCATCTAATAATTTAATTTTTGTATCCCCTGTAAAACAACCAAAATTTCCCTGTCCTTTAACTAAAGGATATCTTAATGAAAAATTCTGAGCCATTCTGACTAAAGCATCATAAACAGACATATCGCCGTGGGGATGAAATTTTGCTAGAACAGTCCCAACGACATTTGCACTTTTCTTAAATGCTTTATTATAATCTAAACCTAATTGTTTCATAGCATAAAGAACTCTCCTATGAACTGGTTTTAATCCATCTCTGACATCAGGAATAGCTCTTGCTACAATAACACTCATAGCATAGTCCATATAGGACTGCTTCATCTCATCTTCAATTAGTCTTTCTTGAATTTCTTCTGGCATTTCTATTTACCTACCACAACTCCCCCGATATAATCTTGATTAAAAACTTCTTCTCCATTATACAATATTCTTTCATGTCCACTAAATCTTCTGATATCGCCTAGGACTTCGTTTACATATTCCCATTTACCATATTTTAAATTATTGGGCCCCCTAAACGGCATTTGTAAAGGAACCGCACCCAAAGCTTTTTTCAAAAAACCAAAAACTTGCTTTGCAAAAGCAACATCACCATAAAATCTATCTATCATACCACCAGAATATGCCATAGTCCAAATTGGTGTCCCATCTTTAACGCCAATTCTAACAATCTCCATTCCGGGAGCTTGAAAAAAACCACAATAACTATCTCTGTAATAATATTCTCCTTCTTGGAATTCTAATTCATCAAATCTTGGTCTTTCTGATGCTATCTTCATTTTATTTACAGAGGCATAAGTATTTTTTTTAGCTTCTACCAAAAACTCTGCTAATTCCTCTAAATTTAATTCTCCCATCTTTAATATTCTCTTCTACCCACAGTTTCATCATATTCAAAACCTTCCTCCCTCAAATCAAGATCATCAAATCTATCATCCCTATGTCTAAATGGATATTTTATTATAGAAACTGGTTCATCAACTACAAATTCCCCATCACTTCT
The DNA here is from genome assembly GCA_016188045.1 of Candidatus Woesearchaeota archaeon. GTDB lineage: Archaea > Nanobdellota > Nanobdellia > SCGC-AAA011-G17 > JACPIM01 > JACPIM01. Next base: position 44,280 of record JACPIM010000006.1, read on the forward strand.
CTCAATTAATATTCCAATATTTTCATTATTTATTCTACTCATAATCTTACCCCCTAAATATCTAAATTTTTAACCTCTTTAGCATATTTTGAAATAAATTCCCGTCTAGGTTCAACTTGCTCGCCCATTAATATTGAGAATAGTTCATCCGCTTTTATAGCATCTTCAACCGTTATTTTTTTGAGTCTTCTATTAGTTGGATCTAGAGTAGTCTCCCAGAGTTGTTCGGGATTCATCTCCCCCAAGCCCTTGTATCTTTGTAATCTTACCCCATCTTTTCCAATATCATTGAATAACTGTTGTAATTTATCATCATTATAAACATAATATATCTTCTTATCCTTTACAGCCTTATACAAAGGAGGCATTGCAATATACAAATAACCTTTATCAATTAATTGCTTCATATACCTATAGAAAAAGGTTAGTAGTAATGTACAGATATGTTGGCCATCCACATCACTATCTGACATGATAATTATTCTATGATATCTCACTTTATTAATATCAAATTCATCACCGATTCCAGTTCCAATAGCACTCATTAAATTAAAAATTTCTTTATTTGCAAATATTTTATCTAGTCTTGCCTTTTCAACATTCAAAACTTTACCTCTTAAGGGTAAAACAGCTTGAAATTCTCTTACCCTACCAGATTTACAACTTCCTCCAGCTGAATCTCCCTCGACAATAAACAATTCAGATTTGGCAGGATCTTTTTCTTGGCAATCAGCTAATTTTCCCGGCAATCCTCTACCAACTAAAGCACTTTTTCTTCTTACTAATTCTCTTGCTTTCCTAGCCGCTTCTCTTGCACTAAATGCATCTAAAGCTTTTCCTATAATAATTTTAGCTACTCCCGGATTTTCCTCAAAAAAATTAGTTAAATTTTCAAAAACAACCCTGTCAACTAAACCTTTAATTTCAGAATTGCCTAATTTGGTTTTAGTTTGACCTTCAAATTGCGGATTTTGAATCTTAACAGAAATAACAGCGCTTAATCCTTCTCTAACATCTTCACCAGTTAGGCTTTCAACTTTTCCATTAATATTTTTTTTCTTGATATAATTATTAATTGCTCTTGTTAAAGCAGTATAAAATCCACTTAAATGTGTTCCGCCCTCAATAGTATTGATGTTATTGGCAAAACTAAAAACATTCTCCCTGTAACCATCATTATATTGTAAAGCAACTTCAACTTCAGCATTATCACTTTCTTTTTTTAGGTAAATAGGTGGGCTAAGAACAGTTTTATTCTTGTTTAAATGTTCAACAAAGCTCTGAATTCCGCCTTCATATTGAAAAATTTCTTCTTTCTCAATCTTTTCATCTTTAATAATAATTCTTATCCCTTTGTTTAAGAAAGCCAATTCTCTTAACCTATTAGCTAAAGTGTCAAAATGAAAATTTATATCTTCAAAAATTTCATGATTCGGAAAAAAAGTTATTTTGGTTCCTGTTTTTATATCATTAAATTCAGAAATTACTGGTGCTTCAGGAATTCCTTTCAAAAATCTTTGCGTATATAATTTATTATCTCTTTTAATTTCAACTTCTAACCATTCAGACAAAGCATTTGTAACAGAAATACCAACACCATGCAACCCACCAGAAACCTTATACGTTTTTTTATCAAATTTTCCACCAGCATGCAATACTGTTAAAACAATTTCAGCAGCAGGTCTTTTTTCAGTAGGATGTTCATCAATTGGGATTCCTCTTCCATCATCCTCTATAGTAATGCTTCCATCTTTATGCACAGTTACAATTATATTTTTACAAAAACCAGCTAAAGCCTCGTCTAGTGAATTATCTATAGCTTCATAAACAATTTGATGTAATCCTCTTAAACCAACATCACCAATGTACATTGAAGGGCGTGCAATTACTGCTTGAAGCCCTTTTAATACCGTTATGCTTTCTGCTCTATATTCTTGAGTCATCTTACTAAGTTTTACTCTATTTTTATTTTGTAAACTCCCCCAAAATTAAGATTATATACTCTATAGAAAAATACTATTCTATATAAGTCTTTCTCAGCTTAAAACATCAAAATTTTGATAGCTCAAGCCCTATAAACGCAAAGTTCTATTCAAAAAAATAGCCTTTCTTTCGCCTTATATTAACAAAAAAACAACTTCTTAAGACTAGAAAAAGAGCGCACTAAATAATACTATTTTTATTACTGTCAGTAATAAATCACATTTATAAATACCCTCTTTCTAAGAAAATCTATGGTTATTCAAGTAGCATTAAAAAATGAAGCAAATGAATCAGCATCTATATTAGATGCTTCTGTATTAGCGCCACATAATGAATATATTCAGAGATATAATCCAACATTAAGAGGATATTTAGGTAAATATGCTCAATCAAATGGAGCATTAACTGGTTCAAGTCCGCTTTTGCAAGTTAATTTACAAGATTCTGGATTGCTTCCAGGAGATGCAAGAGTTGTGACAAGAAGTGAATTAGAAACGGCAATCTCCAGAAGTACTGCTTTTTTAAGTGATACTTATACTGATTTTGGACTTGCTTTATTTACAGCAGGAGATCCACACAAACCTAATGATTTGCCTTCTAAGGTATTAGCAGGGCAATTAAAACACAGAGGAATTAAACTCGGAAAAGGTAAATTAGTGCCTTTAACAGTTTTAAGCTTAGAAGAAAATGCAAATTCTGCTTATGGCGCGGTTTTTAGATTAAATGATAAAGCAAATAAAGATAATGTCTTAGATTTAAGAAATTTTAAATGGTATTCTCTTAGAAGCGAAGGTATGTCCTGTGCTAGTCTCGGCAGGGACAGGCGCTGGGATGCCTACGGCAGCTACGTGGGCGATTCCGTTGACGATGGCCGGGTAGCCGTCGTAAGTGGCGAAGCCACTTCGCGAAAAATTTTAGATAATCATCTTACAAATTTTAGACAAGAAAGAGATGCAGAGATTGCAAAAATTCAAAGACAATACGCAGAGAGAGAAGCCCTATTAAGAGTAGAATGATTTTTAAACTATTATTTCTTTATAAAATTTCTAGCCATATTAACCTTTTAGTTATTTAACTGTTAGTATTGCTGGGCTACATGTCAATTTATTAGAATCTAAAATAATACCTGCATTAAAAGAACAAAAAGCATTTGAATATCAAGGTGTTATTTATATTCCAGTTGCTGCCTCAACTTTAAAACTTGTTAACTAATCATCTTTTCTTTTTTCTTCTAATTTTCTTCCTTTTTATAAATAAAGTATATAAAAGTAGCAGTATAAATACTATAAAAAATAACAAAAAATAAGAATTATTACCTTTATTAGTTTTTATTTCTTCATTAACTTTAACTTCAGTTTCACATTCTTTTTCTTCAATAGGTTTACTAATACTAGTATTACATTTCTCAAAATCATGGCAATTTCTTTTTTGTTCATTATTAACACATTCTCTCCAATCCTCACAAATCCAATACTCATTACATTTAACTATCCCATCAGTAGGTTTATTATCTATAATCTCTTCATTAGGTAATTTATTTCCACCACCAGAACCACCCCCACCTCCACTTCCACCACCAGAACCTCCGGGAATGAAACATTCACCACAATCAAATTTGCAATTACTGCAACTTTCATTTATATTACAAATTCCATCACCACAACCAGAAACAACAACATTAGAAGGAACATCAATAACAGAATACACAAAAACAGAGTTCAGAATAATAATCAAAAAAATTATTTTAAACATTTACATATTTTTTTCTTCTTGTAAAAAACATAATTCCCACTATTATTAATATTAATATTAAAATTCCAACATAAAGTTCAATATAGCTTCTCCCTTGTTGATTGCACTTAATTCTTATTTCTAAAGGCACAGAAGCAGAAACAGTAGCAGTTGAGCCACTTCCAGCGCTAACTTCAGTTCCGCTTCCAGTAGCTATTACTTCACCTTTATAATTAACTTCACCTAGACTACAGGTTTGCTCACACATTATTCCAGCGATTAAACAATCATCTTTGTAGACTTTAGGAATATCAAAGCACAACTTAACAGGAACTGAATTAGTATTTGGCGTATTTGCCTTTACAAAAACAGTTTCACTTTCTTTAACTCTTATTACTTCTTGTAATTCTTTAGAAACACCTAATTGAGCATTGATATCTTCATCCCAAGGATTATAAATCCCGTAATCCAAGCAAACAGGAGTTTTTTCATCAACATAAGCAGATTCACTAGTCCATTTAATTCCAACCCCTTTCAAAGCAAAACCACTAGGAACTAATAAAATGAGCAATAAAGAAAAAATAATTATTTTTGATTTCATCTTACCTCTTTTTAATAAATTCCTTTTTTTCGTTTCACAATATTATTCTTTCCGCGAGCGCCCTTTAAAGAGCTCTAAGAAAGACTTTAGCATACATTACCAGTTTGAACTCCCTTAAAACTTATGGTGTTAGTATAAGTACCCGCTGCTTGGCTTCCAGGAACACTTAACCAAAATCTATAATAATCAGAATTGCCAGGCACAATGTTTGTGTCTGCACCAAAATAAACTAAATCAATAGCAATTGCACTAGTTAGTAAAGGATTAGTTATATCGCTATCCCATTTATAACTGGCTAAAGGAATAGTATTTAACCCGCTAGTTAATGGTGCACTTGCCTTTACACAAAGATCAACATTAACATTAGAATCACTAGATACAGTAATAAAATAATTGCTTGTTCCAGCTTGATTATTTCCATCAGCATTTACATCTACATCCCCTGGATTTAAACCGCTCCATTTAATTCCGTCAGTTGTTAATGCATTAGACGCCGCTATTGCAAAATAATTTGCAATTAAAGCACTAGAACCAACTTGAATTTCAGTAGCAGAACCAGTCAATTCATTATTTTTGCCAAAAGAAGGATAATATATTAACACTAAAGCAGCCAAAATTATTAATACAACCGCTATTAAATTATTGCTATTCATTATTTATTAAAGGCAGTTTTAATTATAAAAACCTTTTGATTTAACTTCTAAGGAACTACGCCGGTAGGAACAGCCTTAAAATCTAATAAATTAATATAATTCCCAGGAGATTGACTACCAGGAACAGTTAAATAAAATTTCAAATAGATTCTATCTCCATTCACTAAATTATCTCCAATTTTATTATCAATGTAATTCAAGGTTATAGGATTTTTAACTCCAGTTAAAACTTTGCTGTCAGTTATAGAAGAGCTAACTTTTTCATTTCCTAAAAAAATAGAATTACTTCCAGAGATTAAATCACCATTTCCTTTCAAATAAACATCAACATTAGTTCCCTCTGCGTTTACATCTATATAGTACAAGGTATCTCCATCATTCCCAATAGCATCAAAATCACTTACAGGTAAAGTTTGAATATTCCACTTAATCCCATTACTAAGTTCATTTGAAATACCAATTCCTAAATTAGAAGAAACACCATAATCTATTACACATCTGATTTTATCGACATAAATAAAGTCTGAATTTGATTTTCCTCCATTGTTAACAGTAATAAACAAAGTATTTATATCATTAACAGTTAATCCTTTATTTTGTAAATTAGTTAAAGAAATAATATTCTCACTAGCAGATCTTACAATATTGGAACTATCAATTAAGTTGCCTTTTTTTCTATTATAAATTTGAAATCTGCCATTATTATTAATATTGGCTGAGGTATAATAGTATAGCTCACAAAAAGCATTATTTATTATATTAGCAATTAAGCCAGTATCACTTAATTCAGATTCCAATTTAGCTCCCTTTTTCATACTTAGATATGAATTATCATCGCTTCTAATTAAGTCAACTTGATTTTGAGTTAATTGCGCGTTATTCAACCTTGTATTAACATGCACAATAGGCAACAATTCTTCAACTATGTTTGTAGGATCAGCAACAATAACAAACCAATCATCACTTCTACTATTTAATTCAGTAAAAAATAAATATTTTGTGCTGGGTAAAGTTTTCTCAGGAGATTTTATCACATAAGTTTTAGAAACTATTCCGTCAGAATTCACATTCCAAATTAGTTTATTAAACTTTGAATCATAACTGCTAACTATCCCACCATTTTCATCTACAATTATCCAGTCTTTTTCAAAATAATCAACTAAATTTCCATTGCCATTAAATCCATCAGCACTAATTGTCATTTCAACATCAGTCAAAGGCGGAGCTTTATGATTGCCACATTTATTGCAATTTAAAATTCTGCTAAAAACAATTTTGCTTTGTACATTAAAATCGGCTTTTATATAATCATTAATACTGTAATCATAAACCATAACATAATAATCTCCATTCCAGTTTAAAGGTATATCATATCTTACCCTAACAGCATTATGACAAATAACATTTTTACAGTTTCTAAGAACAATTGTGTCTTGTAAAACATTTTCACTATTATAGACATAAATATATTTGTAAATCCCATTTTTATCGGGATTTAGAAATAAAGTTAAAACCTCACCAGCATTATACTGGCTGCTTGGCTCGAAATTAACTTGTGCCATTCCAAATACATAGATAACATTAATAAACAAAATAAAAATTACAAGAAAAAATATTTTTCTAGCATTCATTTAACTTATACCCCCCTAGATTAGAATCACATATGTATTGCTTATTATTCATATTAAATTTTGGTAATATCACAACCTTGTCTAGTTTTCCCATGAACTCTTCATAAGGCAGGTTAATTTCCTTAGTTCCAAAACCACCCAGTAAAGTTAATGGTACACTAGGAATATCATAAACTTCATTCCCATATATTTTAAACAAAAAGCCATTATTTACATCAATATTCCCATTATTTTCTATCTTAATAATGATTTTTTCTTTATTATAACAAGCGCTTTTTACATCTATCTTTACTTCATCACACGGATTTTCTCCAAGATTAGAAACATATTTTTTAACATCAAAAGCAAAAAATACAATAACAAATAAAACTACAATAATTAAAATTACTAAAACTGCTCCAACAAGTTCACTAATACCCCTTTTTTGCATCAATTATAAAAGCAGTTCAAGATATAAATAATTTGCTAATAGCTCCCGTGCCTATCAGTTATACTTACAACTTTCAATCGATTATAATTATAATTCATAACTGCCAACATATTACTTGTTCTGCCGGCATTCCTTATTGTTGTACCAAGATCCATGTCTATGGCACTAATAGTATAACCACTATGCTCTTTAATTGGAAACAAAGCATAAGCTTCCCATCCAATAAGATCTTTAGGTACTTGTCCTTTAAATAATATTTTTTTTGGTATTACTAAATAAACACCATAAGAAACTGGACCTTCTGATTGAATAGTAGAGTAAACCTGATTATACACATTAGGTAAACTTAATCTTATGTCATCTCCCCCACCATCTTTCAAATCATGATCATATTCTACTATAAATCCATTAACAACCACATTGGTTCTTCCGCTACCTTCGATAGTAGTCCATTCAGAATCGGTGCTTGTTTGATCAACTAATTCATCTACATTATCAACATCATCCCATTCAACAACTCTTTGAGGATATGGGCTATTTCCAGTAGGTAATGGTTCATCAGGAACATAAGGAGGATAATTAGGCACATAAAAGCCAGGAACAGGTTGATCTCCAGTAATAAGTTGCTCAATCGCTCTTTCTATCCCGCTGCTTGTACAAGAAGAGCCAAAAAGACCGACACCTATTCCGCTAGCAATTGCTAGTCTTCTTAATAATCCAAGTTTTTTGGTTCTCATACTAATTTAAGATTAAGATAGATTATATAAATTATTTGTTATCACCTAACTAAATAAAAACAATATCATTTATAAACTTATGAACTAAAAATTTAGTTATGAAAACTATAATCTTAGACACAGATTTTATCTTAACATCAGTAAAATTTAAGATAGATATAAAAGAACAATTAAAACAATTATGTGACTTTAATTTCAATATTTCCTATTTGGATAAGACTTTAGATGAGCTAAAAAACAAGCCAAATGAAAATCTAGCAAAAACCTTGATTTCTAACTTCAATATAATAAAAACAACCAGAGACAAGTCAGTAGATGAATTAATCTTAGATATTTCAAACAGCAACACCATAATTGCCACCCAGGATAAAGAGCTAAAAGAAAAGCTTAAAAAGGGTAAAATTGCAGTCATTACTATTAGACAAAAAAAATATCTTGTTTTTGCATGAGGCATAGAAAATGTTTTATGAAGTTGAAGTTAGGAGCCACATTCGTGTTCCACCATCTAAATTTAAGAATGATATTAAAACTTCAATATTAGAAAGCCTAAACAACCAGTTCTCAAATTTTATATCAAAGGATTTGGGTCTTGTTGTAAGTGTTTCAGAAGTTATTTCAATAGGTGATGGGGTTTTAATACCTGGAGATGGAGCAGCTTATTACGACACAGTATTCAAATTAATTGTTTTTAAGCCGGAAATTCAAGAAGTAATTAACGGAACAATAACAGAGATAGCAGAATTTGGGGCCTTTATTGATATAGGACCAATAGATGGCATGATTCATATTTCACAAACAATGGACGATTTTGTCTCATATAGCAAGGCAGGAGTTTTAACAGGAAAAGAAACAAAAAAGGTTCTAAAAGTAGGGGATAAATGCCGGGCTCGTATTATTGCGGTCTCTTACAAAGAACTATTAAACCCAAAAATAGGATTAACAATGAGGCAGCCCTGGCTTGGGAATATTAATTGGATAGACGAGGATATTAAAAAACAGAAAAAAGAAGAAAAAGAAGAGAAGGAGAAATAAAAAATAATTATCATTGGAGGTATCAGAATAGCGGTGGGTTGATAAGAATCCAAATAAAATGGAATTAGTGGGTTGATAAGGGTTTACCCTTATAACCGTAGGTGTCTATATGGCAACAAAAAAAGTTTGCAAAAAATGTAAGTTGTTTGTTACAGGTCCACAATGCCCAATTTGTCACGGTAATGAATTTACAGATAATTGGAAAGGAAAGCTAGTTATACTAGACCCAACCAAATCAGAGATAGCTAAAAAAATAGGTATAAACGCAAAAGGGGAATATGCTATTAAAGTAAGATAAAATGTTAAACCTTAAAATATTAAATGAAATTCAAAGAAAATTATTAGAAAGAAAAGAATTAGAGATTGAAGCAATCTTTGACGGTCCAACTCCTAAGAAACAAGATTTATTAAAAGAAATTGCTTCATTAACAAAATCAAAAGAAAACTTAATTGTTTTAAAAAGAATAAACCAACTTTATGGCGCTTCAAAGGCAAAAATTTTAGTTTATATTTACGGTTCAGAAGAAGCATTTAAAAAAACAGAGCCAAAGGAGAAAAAACCAAAAGAGAAAAAAGAACAACCAAAACAAGAAACTAAATAAAATGTAATTAATGGATTAATAATGGCTTACCATTATAACCAGAGGTAATTTAAAGGTAGTTCATAAGAACTAAATAAAAGGGAAGTAATAGAAACCGCAGGTGTCTATATGGCAAAGAAAAAAGTTAAAAACAAAAAACCAAGCAAAAAATATTCAAAATACAGAGTAGAAGGAAATAAATTAATTAGAGGTAAAACTTGCCCCAAATGTGGTGCTTCTTATTTTTTAGCAGAACACAAAAATAGGGTTTACTGCGGTAATTGTAAGTACACAGAATTTTCTCATAAAAAATAATTATTAAAAAATCTTCTTGTAAAAAATATAAATTCCAATAATTACCAGAATTAAACTTAAAATAGGAAAAGTCCCATATCCAAAAATCATATTCTTGCTGGTATAAGCAGTATAGCTTGGTTCAATAAAAATCAGCAAAGTTGCAAATAACAAAATAAATATAGATAAGATAATGTGCTCGTTCCTCCTGCTGTACTTATTTGCCACAAAAATATCTATTATTTACAAGTTTATATTGTTTTGCATCTATCTAATAAAACCTATAGTTTTCTTCACCTATATCTACTAAATTGGCTGCCTTTAGGTATTCTTCAAAATTTTTCTTAATAATAATATCATCCTTAACTAAATCTCCGCAATAGCCACAGTAAAAATACGCCCTATTTTCCTCCGCGTTTAGAACAATCTTTGTCTCTTTATGGCACTTTTCACAATCGATTATTATAATATTGTTTTCTTTTCTTATCATAAACCCACCACAAAATACAAGGTTTCTATAAAAAGTAATCAGAACTAATTATTGCATACAATTATCTCTCGTTAATCTTAGTCTATTATCTAGATTAATAAACCTTGTTTATATAAAATATATAGAATTAAACCCTGGGGAGCTAAATCCGAAGACAAGCTCCCTGGGAAAAAAGAGGTGATAAGACTTTATAACTTATGAACTTATATATAAATTTTTCTATAGAAACTACTTTAAAATGATAACAAAACAAAGATATTTAGAATATAGACATAATTAACCAAATATCGCAAAAGTAGAGATAACTAAACTACACAATCTTTACTTTCTGCCCATCATTTAAGATATGTATCTTGTCTTCTCTATATCCAAGTTCTAACCACAATTCCTTGGCCGGGCTTGTAACATTTCTCCCGCCATGCGCAGGTATCAAATGCTCTGGTCTTATTAATTTAATTAATTCTCTTCCATCTTCCTTAAAACCATGTCCAGAAACGTGGATATCTAAAAACAACCGGCATCCAAGTTTATTCAATTTTTCCTCTAATTTTTTCCTGTTTTTAATGTTTTCTTCAGTCGGTATGGTCTTGCAAGAAAAAATAACAAAATCATCTTTTTTAAACTTAAAATGAAAAACATCATTTGCAATTTTAGTTAATGTGCTTCCAGGTTCAGCTTGATTTCCAGTACATACTATTAAATATCTGCTGGCACCTTCCCTATCAATTTGTTTTAATTTTTTTCTTATTTTCTGGGCATAAGCAACAATTTCAACTTTTTTAGAAAAATTTATTATTCCAACATCTTCAGCAGCCCTTACATATCTATTTAAGCTTCTTCCTAAAAAAACAACCTTTCTCCCCAATTTATTTCCAAATTCAACTATGCTCTTCAATCTTGCAATATGAGAAGAAAAAGTAGTAACAACTATAGCTTTTCCTTTATTATCCGTCTCCAATAAAACTTCTCTTAGCATTTCTCTTGCAACTTTTTCACTTGGAGTTTTTGAATTTTCTTTAGAATACAAACTGTCTAAGAAAAGAACTTTTACATCTTCTAGTTTTCCAATTGTTTCATAATTAGGTTTATTTCCCAAAACAGGAGTATTATCTAATTTAAAATCCAAAGAATAAGCAACCTTACCATATTTTGTATGTAAAACAGATAAAGCTGTTTGCGGTATGGAATGAGTCATATTAAAAAATTCAATTTTCAAATCTTTGCTGATTTTTAAGCTATTTCCAACATTCAATGATTTAAATTTATTATGTAATTTTTTCCCTTTATCTTTAATAATAGAATCCAAAACCCTCATAGTATATGGTGTCCCTATTATTTTCGCGTTCTTGTATTTTTTAGCCAAGTGAACTACAGCACCAATATGATCAAGATGTCCATGTCCCAAAATAATTGCTTTTACTTTATCCCTATCATGATATAAAACAGAATCATCAGGTATTGCCTTTATTCTTCTCAAGTCCTCTTCAGAAAGTTTTTCTTGCTCGCTGTCTTCATAACCAACAATTGCAGGCAAATATAAACCAATATCAAATATGACTATTTCATCATCAACTTTAATAGCAGTCATATTCCTTCCAACTTCATTATAACCGCCAATAGCAATAACTTCAATCATGATAAAAATAGATAATTATATTCTTATAAAACTATCTTTTTATTAATTATTACTTAGTTACCTATATCTTTTTAAATTATTATTAACTCATACTAAGTATGGTACACTTAGAAACATTAGAAAGGATGAGGAAACATTTCAGAGAAAATCTTGAAGAATATGTAAAAAATCATTCAGGACAATTTGTACTTATTGAGGGTTGTTCATTAAACCAACTAACCGTAACTTTCTATAGAACACAAGAAGAATTAAGAGTAGCAACAAAAAAATATGAGGGTCTTTATGGACCAACATTTTTAGTAGAGCAAATCCCAACCCAAATAAAAACTAAAACTAGGGAAGAAGAATTTCTTGAAAGATTAATTGAGCTTACTGGACTTAGCCTATAGTAAATAAATAACTAAATAAAATTTTTTTTGCTAATTTCAATTATATATCTGGCTTTTTTTTTGGGTATAGCAATCATAAAGGGTTTTAAATTTACTCTTTCATCCACAATTTCTTTTTTTTCATTTAACCAATATACATCAATAGGATAAAAAACAAAAAACATATGTATCATAGCACCAATTCTTGTTTCTTTACATAAATCAAATATTAGGTTTCTTTTTTTAGAAAACATTAATCCTCTGAATTTTTTAAAAAAACCAGTGCACTCTTCCAAATTTTTAAAAGAAATGTTCATTTTTTAGAACCTATATTTATGACCAAAAACTATTTTTTCCAAGTATAATTCATTTAAATTTTCATCATAAGAATAAATAATCCTTAATGTTCCAATCCAAAGTCTACAGCTTCCAGATAAATCATAATGAAGATACTTATATCTTATTGGATTTTTAGCAACCTCTTCAACTTTTTTCTTAATCCTTTCTTGTATGAATAGATCTAGCTTCTTGAAATCTTTTTCAAACTCTTTAGTAGGTAGAATTTTATAGGGCATTCCAATCAGCAAATTCCCTGTTTTTTACTTGTTCCTTTGCTTTCTTATAAGAAGCCATAAATTCCTTATCGCCCATAAGTTCTATAGATTCAACTATGGCATCAAATTCTTCCTTAACCCTAACTAAATCAGATATAGCCTTCTTATTGATTAATACAGTTTCCATATAAAATTAATTTAGTTAAAATACCTTTATATAATTTACGTTATATTTTTAACTCTTATCACAGCATATTCCTCATTACTTGCAGGCCTTTCAGTACTTTTCAAATTAGTTACTTCTAAATTATCAAATGTTTTCGATTCTCCCTTATGTATCCTTAATGAATCAGATTTAGACTTGGTAGAAACATCAACTAAAATACTATTAAAATCATCTGAATATACCTCTCTTAAAGTTACTTTTTTACCTAAGATCTCTTTAGTTTCACCAAACCAGAACAAATACTCATTTTCCTTAAGCTCTATTTTGCTCCACTCTAATTCAACAATGCTTCCCGCATCATAATCAATATCAATTTTGTTAGCCCATAATTCATAATTTCCTACCCTTATTGGTTTTTTAGTGCCAAAAATAGATTTCACAAAACCATCAAATTCAACTTCAATTTCAGAATCAATGCCTATTTTTTTAATTGTAGCTTCTTTTCCGCCAATATTTAAAACATCGCCTTCCTGATAAATATTTGTTTTAATCTCTTGGTTATCAGAAGTTTCCTCTCTATCTGAAATCTTGGAATCTTCAAAATTAACTTTCCTCAAATCATTATTCTGCACAGTGCAACCAGCCAAGAGTATTAGGGTTAATATTAATATTAAAATTTTGTTTTTCATATATATTTTATCTATAAGAAAAGTATATAAATTTTTAGTTTATTATAAAAATATGCCAGACCCATATAAAGAGGTATATGACGAAGACGAGGATATTTACACAGAAGAAGGCTTAGAAGAGCTAGAGGAAGAAGATGAAATTTCTACTAATGAAGAAGCTTTTATGGAAGGCTATATAAAGAAAAAGAAGCATAAAAAGAAGAAATAATTATTTGCAGTTTGCTAATTTATATCTAAGATTATCTAAAATTTGCGAAGAATAAGAGGACAAACATCGTAAATTCATCGTTGCCAGGTGTCTTATCAAACCAACATCGGTATCGTCATAATGAGGTATTCTTTCATAGCCCAAACCACTGGTAACTCGATGTTCAATGATATTTTGAAGATTTTCTAATCCAGCATCTACTTGGGTTTCAATATCCATTTTCCTACTAAATCTCCTTAAATATAAATACTCCAACTAAAAAACTTATTGAAAACAAAGTTAATAAAAATACATTGCTCATTAAATCAAAAAATCCTAAAAATTCATTTAATAATCCAAAATAACCGCTAAACTCTATTATTAAATATTTTATAAACTTAATGAAAAAAGTTAAAACTAATAAAAAAACCCCAAATATCAAAACATTATAACCGTTTAAAACTCTGTTAGACTCATATTCTTTTCTTTTAATTAATATAATCAAGTTATACACTAAAAGTATAAATCCTAATAAACTTAAAATCAAAAAAGCAGTATTACTCATCTTTCCTCCTCATAAAGTCAGCGATATCATCTTCAAGTTGTTTTCTTCTCATTTTTAATTCTTTTTCTCTTTCTTTTAATTTTTCTCTATATTCTTTTAACTTCGTCTCTTCCAGTAATAGTCCTTCTCTTTTTCTTTCATAAGATTCTTTGCTTTTCTCAGCTTCTTCCATCATCTTATCTACTTTATTTCTTTCAATGGCCATCTCATCTTTATTATCCTCGATTTGATCCTCTCTAGTTATTAATTTTTCTTCTTTCTCAGTTAAACCTTTCTCTTTTATTTTTATTTTATCTTCTTTTTTCTTTATTTTTTCATAGTCTCTATTAATCTCGTTTTTTTTATTATCTAAATTTTTAAGTTCTTTAGACATATTATCAATCTTCTTCCTTTCATCAATAATATCTTTCTTCTCTTTTCTTATTTTTTTCAGTATTTTCTTATTCTTCTCTCTTAATTTGTTAATTCTTATTCTCTCAACCTCAATTTCTTCTTTAGAATCTTCAATAACTTCTTTCTCTTTCTCTATTCTTTTTTTCTCTTCGTTAATTTCTTTTTTTGTTTTTTTGGCTTCTTTCACATCCAGTTCTAATTTTTCTTCTTTTTTCTTTAATTCTTCAATTCTTTTATTTTGTTCTTCTTCTTTTCTAGCTACCTCTCCTTCTCTTTTGTTTAGTTGTTTAGTAATATTTTTCTCATACTCTACCAATTCTCTTTCTTTCTTATCCAATTTCTTTAATTCGGGATCAACAATTTTTCTGGCAAATTCTAGAGCAATTGGATGTTTTGGTTTTTCTTTTAATTCAATTAATTCAGCATATCTTTTATGATCTCTCAATTTGAAATCCATTATTGAAATTAAGAATAAAATTACAGAAATCACTAAAACACCGATTAATTCAATATATGTTCTTATGTTTTCACTTAAATTAGGCAGTCCAATGACTATATAAGGAAATCCTAAAAACAAGATTAAGCTTATTATTATTGGTTTTCTGAATAACTCATTAATGCCTTCTTTTTTTAATTTTTCCCAGTAAAAAGCAACAATAATAAATATAACGCTTACTAGATATTTTTGCAAACTTAAAAATAATTCAACTGCCATATTTAATCCTTAAGTATATTTTTGCTATTATAAAGTAGTATATAAATCTTATTATTTACTTTATAAAAGTTATTATTCATTTTAAAGCAAAAAGCTTAAATATATAATAATATTATAGTATTACCAGAGCAATATGGCAAAATCAAATACTCTAAGTTTCACAGTACCAGATGAATTAAAGCTTAAATTAGATGTAATCACTAAAATAGGTTATTATGATTCAATGTCAGAATTCTTAAGAGATGCAATTAGAACACTATTATCTCAAAATAAGGATTTAAGGATTTCTATAGCATATCAATTGTTTAAAGATAAAAAAATAGGCCTTGGAAAAGCATCTGAAATAATAGGCGAAAACATAAAGGAAACTAAGGAATTATTTGAAAAAAGAGAAATTTAACTGTGGTTACATAAAGAACCATATGGTAACCAAAAAGTTTATATAGTAATTTAAGTTACCATAATTATGGAAAAAATAGAAAAAACCATCAAACCAAAAATAGAAAAATTAGAACTAAATGAAGCGTATATAAAAGTAATTTATTGGTTTTTTTCCTTTCCAACAAGGTCAATAAGTCTATCAGAACTCGCTAAAGAACTTAAGATATCTAAAAGAAGAGCAAGTATTATAGTATCCTCTCTGATATCTGAAGGATTCTTAATAAAAGAGGAGATAGGCAGAAGTTGGAGACTCTCTTGTAATCAGCACCACATTTATAATTATACAAGGAAAATTAGTTATAATCTTAGCTTAGTTTATAGTTTATTATATGAACTTAAACTGATCGATGAAATTTATAAGATTAGTGGTCAACCAAAAGCGGTAATTTTATTTGGAAGTTATAGAAAGGGAGATGATATAGATAAAAGCGACTTAGACCTCGCTGTTGAAGTTATCAATGATGAAGAAATAAAGATAATTAATCTTGGGAAAATACCAGAATTAGGTTACAGGAAAAATATTCCGGTCAACCTGCATATTTTTTCTAGAAAAAAAATTGATTTAAACCTATTCAATAATGTGGCTAATGGTATTGTGTTAGAGGGATTTTTAGAGGTAAAAAAATGAGATACAAGAGACCAGATAAAAAAAATTCTTTAAGTCTTGTAGAGGCTTCAAAAAAAGAAATAAATTTTGCACTTTCTTTAGAGGTCAATGAACAATCAGGTCCAACAATTATAAGAAATATTTATGAAAGTTTTAGGATGTTAGGGGATGCACTACTTATAAATCAAGGCATTGAATCAAAGGACCATGTAGAATGTATAAACGCCCTTTTAAAATTGAAAGTTAATACAACAAGGCCAATAAATCTTATTAATAATCTAAGGATACTTAGGCATAATATAAATTATTATGGTTATAGGCCGAGATTGGAAGAAGTTCAAGAAGCTATTTCTATTGCTAAAACCTGTTTTATCCAAATTTTTAATGAAGTATGTAAAATAATAAAAACCAAATAGGCGAAAATATAAAAGAAACTAAGGAACTATTTAAAAAAAGAGACATAGTTAGCGTTTTTCTTCTATAAGATTAGCAAGATATCCTTGCCTTGATTTATACTCTTTATTTCTATTTATAAATAAATACATAAAGATAATAACAATTGCAATACAGAGAAGTTTAATAATTATATCGTAATCACTTCCTTTATCTATTTTAAAAAACCATATATCGTTTGTAAAGCAAAGCCACCAACAACACCAGCCAATGCCCCAAATACAAAAAATAAGCTTTCAGTTCTTTTACTTTCAACATTATTCCATTCATCAACTAACTCATTACAATCCATATCTATATACTTTTTTGCCAACTTAATTTAATTAGTCTTCTCCGCCAAAGTCTTCTTCTTTATATTTGAATTCTTCATCAGTTTTTATTATTCCTTTATTTTTCAGATACTCTTTGGCTAAAACATAAAAAAATAAACCTAAACTTTTTTTACCCTTATTATTGCAAGGCACTACCAAATCAATAAAATTGCTTTCATTATTAGTATCACATATTGCAACTACAGGAATTCCAATTTTAACAGCATCATTTAAAGCATTTTTATCCAGCCAAGGATCAACTACCACCAATAACTTCGCCTCGGCAAATATCTCTAAAATAGGATTAGTCAACATTCCAGGAGGATATCTCCCAGCAATACATCTAACACCGGTAGCTTTAGCAAACATATTAAGAGCATCCCAGCTATTTTCTCTCCTTCCAACAATTAATGTATCCTCAGGATTATATTTAGCTAAAAACTTTGCAGCCAAACCAATTCTGTCATTTATTTTTTGTAAATTTAAAACAGCTAATCCGTCTGGCCTTATTTTATATATGAATTGACTCATATATTTGGTTCTAAACTTAGTTCCTATGTGAACTCCAGCTTTCAAATACTGATTTACATCAACGAGTAATTTCTCTTCTACCATAAAACAATTCACTAGAAAAACCATTTATAAATCTTGCTATGATTTTTTAATAAGCTATAAGAAAATTATAAAAAGTAGTAATAATATACAAAAACTTATAAAGAACAGTACTACTAAACAGAATTATGAGATTTAGATATTTATTATATCCAGAAGCACAAGATAAACTTAATTCTAGTGGATTATTAAAAAAAATACAAGATGTTCATGATAGTGAAGAAGGATTGCCTATTATTGGATATACCTCTGATGAGGATATAATCTGGGCAGTAAAAGAAATGCAAGAACAAGGATTTTTCAAAACAATGCCCAATACTGAAAGAAAAGATTTCATGACTAAGTTGAATGAAGTATTTAAAGATAAAAAAGGACATACATGGCGCGTCCATAGAAATGGCGGGGTGGTAGAAGAGCCTGCAGAAGCAGAGGACTTTTATTTGATGACTGGCTGGTTATCATCATGCGTATTAGACGTAGATGAAATATGGGACTATCGTAAGTTTGATTTTCAATCACTTAATGATTTTGTTGGTTGTGTTGGTGCCGCGGTTTGGTTATTTAACCACGGTGATTTTAGAGGAGGATATAAGTGGAGTACAACAACCACTAATGGAAGAACATTAGAAAATAATATAACTGGAGATAGCAATCTTGATTTAAGAATTCATCAAACTGATATAACTCACGATAGATTAACATTCGACCCTGTTGGCGCGGTAGTTTCTTACCGCCCAGAATTAGATGATGACCATAGGTGTGTTGCCGCATATCATTCTACCGAGCAAGATTTTATTGTTGGAGTTTTAAAATGGATACATCAACAAAATATTCCTTCTGAAATGTTAAAAGATAGGGGGTTGCCTCTAATAAAGTATATCAGATCATTAGGACATACAATTGGAGCAGCTACAGAATGCTTTGGAGATTTTGGTGGTATGGATAATCCAATGATTAGATTAAATTACTTTTACGACCCAATGCCCGTTTTAGATGAAAACTATACCACAGAAAAACCGACTTTTGATGGAGTACATGTAGATGGTGAAAGTTTCTATAGTATGTATGTTGGACCTAGTAGGGAATTAATATTATCCTACCAAGGCAAAGAGAGAGAAGCTCAGAAAAAAATTGATGCTTGTTTTTTACCAAGTGAAGCAGATCATTTATTAAGAGGAATATGCTATCAAGCAGCTAAAGGGCTAGGTAGAACTATTCCTCAAAAATTAATTTCACTATAGAATATAGGTTTTCTAGTCAAATGGATAGAGACTTAGAAGAAATAAGAGGAAAACCAACTAAATAATTTAAAAAAATAAAGAAAAAAAGGATTACAAGTCCTTTTTCACGTCCTTTATGATGTTTTCAGCTTCTTTTCTCAAACCTAAACCCAATGCAATTCCTAAAGCCAAAGCTATGCCTGCAGCCAAAGCAACAATCACATACAAGATTAAGTTTTCAAATAAGCTTACATCCAATCCTATTAAATCTAATGCTTGAACACCAACGAGTATTATTATAACCCATTTTAATATCCTAGCAGTTAGTTTCATTCCCTTCAGTCTTGTGTGTTCTACTACTTTTATCTCAACATAGTGCGCAGCAGCCAATCCTAACAACATAATGATTACAGCTACTAAAAGTTTAGGTAACCACACAACAAATTTAGTCAATAGCTCACTTAATGTCCCAAGCTCTAATGTAGAAACAGCTACTTGAAAAGCAATAATTAATATCCACCACTTCAATAGCTCTCCTAATAAAGCCGGCACATCTGTATGCCCCACTGCTTTAGTCAATTGTGCTTTTCTTAATAAATTGTCTATCTTTAATCTATCCAATAAGATTCTTAATGCATGGCCTAATATTACAGCAACAAAAGCACCGACTAATATTACTAGTACAGCAACTATGATGCTCGGTAAAACAGTAACAAATGCCCCCCACAACTGACTCAATGGATTAGTAACTCCGTACACTGTATCCTGCACAAAATTCACCATCTAATACACCTCCATTTTTATTATAATTAAGTTAATATTTTAATTATTTGAGAGTTTAAATAGTTTCATTAGCACTTTACAATTGTAACATATATTAAAAACCATACATAAACTTATATACTACCGATATTTCTTGAATATTAATAATTTAACCACTATATAAACTTATACCATGTTTCAACAAAAACCAATACATTTCCCAAATTTGAAAACAGTTCTTATGGTAGAGAAGTTTTTACAAGAGCAAAGAAGGCCGGTAAGCAAGAATACTATCTTAGAAAACATTCCAAAAAAAACAATGAGGCAAACTTTAAACATAATCTTGGAATATTTAGAGTTAAGCAATAAAATATATCTAGGTGATAAAGGGGTAGAATGGGTTTTTGACGAAGACAAGAAACTAAAAACCTTACTAAAAAAAGCTACTGATTCTTTTTAATTTCATCTTCAATATATTTTAATCTGTTTATCTTAGTTAATCTTTCTTTTCCAAATATCCCTAATTTAATAAAAGAAATATTCCATCCCACAGCCAAATCCGCAATAATAGAATCCTTAGTTTCCCCGCTTCTATGAGATATTACAGGAGTTATATTATTAAGTTTAGCCCAGTCAACAACTTGTTTTGTTTTTATCAAAGAACCAATTTGGTTTGGTTTTATTATTACTGAATTAATGTTTTTATCAGCTTTCTTCAGTCTATCTAAATTAGTGCAAATTAAATCATCACCACATACCATTTCGCATTTTATTTTGGAAAAACCTTCAAAATCTTCTTCATCTAATGGGTCTTCAACATATTCTAGCCCATATCTTGAAACTAAAGTATTGATGAACTTAATTTGATGCTCTCTTCTTAATCTTCCTTTTTTATAGAAATAAAACCCACCGCTATGCAAGCTACTAGCAGCAACATCTAATCCAACTCCAACAAAGATATCAAAATTTTCAAAAAATTCTTCAGTTAAATTCTTTAAAAGATCTAAAACAGTAGTAACGTCTAAGGTAGTTATCCAAGCTCCCTCATCATTTCTTCCAATTGGTTTTAACTGTTTTTCAACTTGTTTATAGATATAATGGTTTGCAAAAGCATTATCTTTAAAACTATCTCCATGAGGAATTAGTAAAAATTCCTGTACCTCTGTACTTTCACCTCTGTAATGTTTGCCTCCGCCAATACAATTTCCTAAGGGTATAGGTAAATTATCCGCTTTAGGATCTAAAAATTTCCAAACATCATTATTGCTGGCTGCTCTTAACAAAGCATATTCCAACGCTAATACTACATTACCGCCAACTTTTTCTAACTTCTCAGTATTATCATACTTAAATATGGTATTCTCAATTTCATTTAGATCATCAAAAATCTCAAATCTAAAACCTTTCAAAGCTTTATGCAAAGTTCTATTGACAAAACTTAAGTGAATTCCTTTTTTAGACAAGGGATAAACTTCATGTTTCCCAACAGAAGCACCAATAGGAGCACTTCCAATAAATCTTTTATTAACAGTAATTTCAATAGTTTTCTCTCCTCTAGAATTTAAAATCACCCTGCCTTTTATTTTTTTTATCTTCATTAACAAGAAATAGGAATTAGTTAATATATAAATTTATTTTTTTCTTTGAGCGATAAAATCTACGATGCTATTGCATATAATATTCATACTACTTTAGGACTCTGCCCCCTGCTGATTTTAATCTAGGCTTATAATTTTGCTATTTTCCATAATTCCTCAAAGTATCTTCTCTGATTTTTTGCCATTTCTTCGTTGTCTATAAGAACAGCAAATGGCTCTTTTGTCCATGATTGAAGCGCAATTTTGTTGCCATAAATAATTGTTGCAGTAGGAGAATTGGCTTTTATTGGCATAAATTTATATTGTGCATATTTGAGAGTTTGTTTATATTCATTTACCCGTTTATGAGCTTCTAGAGAATCATTATATATAATTTTCATGAATATTTTTTGTTTTACTCTTTGAGTATGCCATTTTTCCATAAAAGCAGGGATAATTGGAAAAGAAGATTTTGAACTCCCATATCCTAAAAATTCATTTATTCCAGCTTTTAAAATATTATCCATGACAGTTTTCATACCTTCTATTCCCTCATACACTTCAACTTTCGGCCTTTTTACTCCTTTTAATTTTTGTAACTCTTCAAGATTAGGCAATATCTCTTTTATTGATTCTTCTTTCTCTTTTAGTATTCTCAGTAATTCTTGTGGTTCTGCAGCTGTAAAGTGTTTTTTGTTAGCTTTTATATTGTAAGAAACAAGACCTAAATTTATTAATCTCTCCAGAATATCATAAATTAATGTTCTTGGTAGATTGCTTTTGATAGATATGTCTATTGCTGTAGTCTCTCCTAACCCTAGACAGCTTAAATATACTTTTCCTTCTTTTTCTGATAATCCAAATTTTTTCAGAGATTGTATGATTTCCATCTTATAATTTAAAGACTTTAAACTTTTAAATCTTTCTATTGTCGTAAATTATTTACAACAAATATTTAAATATAGATATTTTAGCACTACTAAAGAGTTAATAAAATATATCTAATTAATATAAAATGGAAACAAAATTATCCGCTCATAAGGCCAAGAAAGTTTTGGACACATATCAACAAGCGTCGTCTAAAACAGAAGTTGATCCTTCCTGGACAAAATATCTTCTTGTAACACATCCTGTAGAATTCATTACAACTATTGGAAGAGTTAGTGGTAGAGTTATAGCAAATGTTGCGCCTTTTGCAACTTGTCTTGATACAAGTTATGAGCCACCATATGTTACTTTTTCAGCAGCATTAAGGCAGCATTCTATTGGAGGGCAGATCCAATCTAAAGGAAAGATGAATACTTATTTAAATATCAGACAAAATGGTTTGTTTATTGTAAATGTTCCTAGAATCTCTCTCCTTGATGTTATGGATATTATTGCTTACCCTTATTCTAGAAAAGGTTTAGAGGACAAATTAGAGAAAGCGGGCTTAACGAAACTAAGACCATTTGTTCTTTCAAGAAAGCACGAGATTTATCCACCACTTATTGGAGAATGTTTGGCGCATTTAGAATGTGAAGTAGTTGATATACATCGACCAGCAGAAAGTGATCATTATAATATTACTGGTAGAGTAGTTGGTGCTTCTTATGATGAAAGTTTAGGAGATGAAATTGATGAAATCAGGGTAAACTTAGCTAAATTCATATTTCATCATTTTGGGGCAAATTCAGAAAATCCAAAAATTAGAAACATAGGGACTATTTATCCAACAAAAAGGGAAGCAATAACTTTTAAAATTGAAGAGAAAGTTTCTGTAAGGGGTTAAATGATGCTCGCCTTTTTAATTTAGTTAGGCGTATAATTCTCAATCATAATAAACTTCCAATGGACTAAAGATTTGTCTGCTCATTCACTATACTTTAAATTTATTTTTTCTTCCATACACCAAGTTCTTTACCTTTCAGGTAATTATCCAGCATATCTATCTCTTCATAAATGCCATCAATTAAATCATATTCCTTAGCCTCTTCTAAAGTAACCCATTTGTATTCTGTTAAGTCTTTACAAAGTTTAACATCACCATCATCATGATCAGCATAGAAACTAAGAACCAAAGCAGGTATTTTATCTGGCCTGATAAAAGACAAACTTGTTATGTAACCGATATTCTTAATGTTTAATCCAACTTCCTCCATTACCTCTCTTCTAAGAAGAGTTTCACAAACATTATACCATTGTCCTGCAGAAGTATCTTCTTTTCTTTTTGAATAATCACTTACTTCTAATTTACCGCCAGGAACAGTCCATTTATTAGGAAATGCTTTTTCATTGGCAGATCTTTTAGCTATCAAATACTTTCCATCTTTAACAATAATGCAAGTGGCAACTACATAATGGGCCTTATTAGGATCATACATAAAATAAATAAGAAATATTCAAAGTATAAAAATTTAACTAACTCTTTGAGGCAATGGCCTTTTTATTGTTATAGGCAATATCCCATCATCAAATTCTCTCTTTGAAATCTCAATAGGGCTGTATCTTATCTCTTCTAAGTCTTTTTTACTCATTTTAATAAGCAAAGGAGCCCCCATTGCTAATTGCAAAGCTCTAGCGCCTATAATTCTTGCTTTCTCGTATTTTGTGTAAATAATCTTTTTATCCATTTTTAATATATTTTCTTTCCAGTTTCCGCGAGCGCTTTCCTAAAGGGCCCTAAGAAAGGTTTATTTAAAAAGCTTTCTTAATTCTTTTCCTTTCTTTGTAGCTAGTTCAATTATTTTCTCTGTGTCTTCAGGAGTTAATGGTGAAATTCCACCTTTCTGCAAAGCACATATTCTCCCATCTTCAACAGTTGTAACAGTTAATCTTGCACCCATTGCATTCTCCTCATCAAGGGTAGGATCAAGAATGAATTTATTCTTAATCTTTAATACAGTCACCGGTATGGGCAATTCTTTTAATTCAATGCCTTTTTTTGTTTTTTCTTTGTAATCAATTTTTTCTTCTTTCTCGTCATATTTAGGAAACTTTGCATCTTTAATTGCAGCCAAAGTAGCCAAACCAATAGCATCTGCTAAATTTCCATCGTCATTTATGCTATAAGCATCAATCAATATTGTCCATACTTTTTCGCCTTTCTTTATAGTAAGTTTCTTGAAATCAATTGCCTTGCTTTCTCTTAAGCCCCTGTCAACTACAGATCTTGCTAGTTCAATGCTTTTAATTGTTGGTGGCCCGGATTCAAATTCACCAGAACTCAAAGGCAATAGTTCAACATTAGCGATAATAGTTCCCTCATCAAGTCTATCAGGATAAGGTTCACCAACTTCCATTTTTATCCCGGCAACAACTTCGGTTTTTCCAATTTTTACCAGAGCACTACCTTCAGCGGACTTGGCGCTAACACCATATTCAATTTTTATATCTCTGAATTGGTCTAATTTTCTTCCGTCTAATCTGGAATCTTTATCAATCAAATTAATGATGTGACTAGTAACAATGCCGTTACTCATTTTAAATACCTCGCCCTTAAAGCATCTTTCTGCACTTTATAGATTTGTTCACAAGCTTTCTTTGCGCTTTTCAAAACCTCTTTCAGTTCATTTAAAGTTACAAGACCATCCATTTGTAACAAGGTTATTTCACCAGTTCTAGGCAGCATAGCTATGGGTATGTCAGCCATTCCGCCTTCATAGTCTTCTTCTTCTTTTGAAACATCTAAAACTACTTTGTCTTCTATTCTGCCTACTGCAACAGCAGATATTAAATCTTTCATAGGAAAGCCAGCATCAGCTAAAGCTAAAGCAGCCGCGGTTATTCCAGCACATCTAGTTCCAGCATCTGTCTGTAATAATTCAATGTAAACATCTACAACAGCACTAGGAAATTCACTTAAGTCCAACACAGGTTCCAATGCTTTTTCAGTTATGTGGCTGATTTCTTTGCTTCTTCTGCTTGGCCCAGGTCTCACTCTCTCGCCAGAACCTGAAAAGCTCATCATATTATAATTACATCTTAAAACCCCTTTCGTAGGATCTTGTAAAAACCTAGGATGTAATACTCTAGGACCATAAACAGCAGCAATAGCTATTGTCTTTCCAATTTTGAATTTAGCGCTTCCGTCAGCATTTGGTATTACACCAACCTCTGCGCTAATTTCTCTTAATTCATCAAACTTTCTTCCATCAAATCTTTTATTGTACGGCATTTTTAACACCTACCTTACTTTCTAAAAACATTTTTATCTCATCTGTTAAACCTTGAATATGAGCTCTTTCCTCAATTTTTTTAATAGCCTCCACAGCGATTACTTCTTTCAAAGGATCAATGTCGTATAACCAAACAAGGCCGTTTTGACCAACAACAATTCTGCAATCAGTCATTTGCTTTATCATAGATATCATGCTTCCTTGCTTTCCAATTATTCTAGGAACTTTAGCAGAATTAACTTTTATTATTCTGCCTTCAGATAATTTTCTTAACCCAGGACCTTTCATGCTTAAATCAATTTCTTTGCTCTTGGAAACATTGGTTATGTTGGCTACAACAAAATCATTATAATCATAATACTGTGTTAAGTCAGCTCCTTTTGGTATGTATTCCATGCTGCCATCTCTTAAAGGTATGCAGGCATGATTAGAATATCCTATATCAACAAACCAGCAATTATTAGTAACCTCTACTATTTTTCCAATTACCGTATCTCCTCTCTTTGGAATATATTTAGCATTTAATGGAACCAATTTTAATAATCTTCCATTTACGCTTACAACTCCCACCTGTGAAGCAATTATGTTTTCTCCCTCTCTAAAAGCTCCGCCAGCCGGTAAAAAATCCATTCCCTCAGCTAATACATCGCCGGGGACTACAATGTCTTTATCTTTTACTTTTAATTCTCCCATATTATTCAACTCCTAATATTCTTTGAACGTAATTATTCTAAGATTTTGCTTTCTACTTCTCCATGGCATAAACCATTAAGTTTAGAGAAAAATTCGTCAACCAAACCACCAGGCAATTCTAAATTGGCTTTTAAACTGCCATCTCCCAACCATTCGGTTTTAGGATTTCCATAACTTTTTAATATATGGTAACTTTGCCCAGCAAATTTAGCAGGTATTACAACCTGAATTTTTTTTGTTTCAAATCTTATTGGTATTATTATTTTTAATTTTTTTAATATATCATCAACTTGGTCACCTGCAGATTTATTCTCATCAATATGAACTTTAGCTTCTTCCATTGCACTTTCTATTCTCTGCGGTGGATGTGGTAATCCTGTTTTAGGGTCAACAGCATTCCTATGTATAATATTTATAACCTGTTTTCTTATTTCCTCTCTTTGCTTTGCTAAATGTTCTCTGGTTAACTGCACGCTTCCATTTGTGATTATTATTTTGCTTACTTCAATAAAATCCGTTGTCTTGAATATCCTCTGCAAATCATGTTCACTAGCTTTATCTCCTTTTTTTACATCCTTGTAAATTTCATCAACAGCCAAAACATCCTCAATAGAAACACTTTTTCCGTTTCTAAGATCTAGGGCTTTATCACAATCTACTAAAATTTCAAAATTTTTTCCGTTTCTCTCTAATCTGGCAACTACTGCCTTGTCAACATTAACCATTTTATTTGTATTTAGAAAGTTTGTCTTGAGTTAATTTATTAAATTTCTTTTCATCATTCTTAATAAAAGCGCCGTCGATTCTTGAAATATCAAAGTCTTTTCCCAATACTTTTTTTATTGCTTTTAAAGCCAATTTTATCCCATCTTCAACATTAATGTTTTCTCTATATTCGCTATCCAGTATTTCCTTTATCTCTGTTTCTCCCTCTCCTATTGCTGTAGCTTTAAACTCAAAAAATATTCCGGTAGGATCAGTCAAAAATAGTTTTGGTTCTGCTTCATCTTCAGGTCCATCAACACCAGCAAATAATACACTCACTCCAAATGGTCTTGCTCCGCCATATTGTGTAAATTGTTGTTTTATATTGCAAATATCCTTTACTATGCTTTGAACATCTATTGGTGAATCATAGGTAACTTTATGTTGCTGAGCTAAAACCTGTGACCTTTCAATTAAAACCCTCCCATCACTTAATATTCCAGAAGCAGTTGCAGCAATATGATCATCAACTTGAAACACTTTCTCAACGCTTTCAGGAACTATTAATTTTTCAACTATTCTTTTATCAGCTACTAAAACAACTCCATCTTTACAAACAACTCCAATTGCGCTTGTGCCTTGTTTTACAGTTTTTTTAGCATATTCAACTTGTAATAATCTTCCATCAGGACTGAACATGGTGCTAGTTCTATCATAGCCCATTGCCTGATGTGACATTTGTGGTTGCATTTTTATTCCTCCTTTTAATCCAAACTAAACAGCTGTTCTAATAGTGAATGACTATCATTAGGTGTCTTCCTACCTCTCCCAAATTTTATATACATCATACTTTGGTATCTTTCCCTAACTGCCGGATTCTCGTCTATAGCCC
This sequence comes from Candidatus Woesearchaeota archaeon, assembly GCA_016188045.1. Classification (GTDB taxonomy): domain Archaea; phylum Nanobdellota; class Nanobdellia; order SCGC-AAA011-G17; family JACPIM01; genus JACPIM01. Next base: position 72,146 of record JACPIM010000006.1, read on the forward strand.
GAGTTACAAATAAATACCTATTTAATCCGCCAACGCTTTCTAAAAAAGCGCGTCTATCATCTTCACTATCCATATCATCTAATTCTGTATCCAACTCGATATACCATCTTAAATCTCTATTAGTAACTCTTCCAAAAAAAACCATTTTATATTGCTCCTTTCAAATTGTTTAAAGTGCCAGAAACTCTAACAGTTCTTATCATTAAATCTGGTCTGTAAATCAAAGCCAACCCTGTTTTGATTTCATCTACAAATTTATGATTCACTTGAATTATTCCTATTTCATTTTCATGTTTAATAAATTTTAAGCCAGATTTAGCAATTCCTAATTCACCCATAAAAGATTTTAAACTTCCGTCTATATCATCCTTATTCATTTTTTTATTTGTTTTATATAAAATATATCTTTTCCTTTCTTTTAAACTTGGCAATAAATTCTTAATTTTTATCACCCTGAGAAATGAGGTCTAATGCCTTATCTTCCTTTCTCCCGCATTAATAATTATAAAAAAAGACTATATAAACCTTACGTTTCCAATTTTTAAAAAAACATAAATTTAAAAAGTAAAAATCAAAGGAAGCACATCATGTTAAAAATACTTTTAGTGGATGATTCAAAAACAACTAGGCTTGTCATTAGGGGGTTTTTAGAAGACGTGTTGGGTGAAGAGGTTTTAATAGATGAAGCTACAGATGGAACAGAAGCGGTAGATTATATAAAAAAAGACAATTTCCAGATTTAGTATTAACAGATATGCATATGCCAAGAATGAATGGATTTCAAGCAGCACAAGAAATTAGATCTTTAGGATATAACGGACCATTATTAATACAAAGCACTGATGATGCTTCAATAGCATACCTAAGAAAATATGGAGATCAAACCGTAGAATATTTAATTAAAGGAGATACAGAAGCATTAAAACAAACCATTAACAAGCATTTAAAACCAGCTTAGTTCTCTTCCTTTATGCCTTTATTTTTTCCTTTTATTAACAAATACTCTTTCCTAAAGAAAAATATCAAGGAAATCAACACCAAAACCCCAGTAATAACACCACCAACAAGTTTCTTGTCAAATATTTCTTCTTTTTTAATAATTTCTACTTTTTCAGGTTCTTCTTTTTTATCCTCTTGTTTTTTCTCTTCTTTTACTTCTATATTTTCAGAAGCAGTTTCTAAATCAGGTATATTTGGTGAACTTTTTACTGCGGGAGCTGGTTCTAAATTTTCAGTTTTAGTTACAGTAGTTCCTCCTCCACTTCCACCTCCGCCACCACCGCTAGAACCACCAGAAGCAACATTTTCACAATTAGTTGCATCTATGCTAGTACAACCACTACAACTCAAGCTACCAGAATTATAACCTCTAACAGAGCAACTATCTCCTCCAAAATCACTTCCATCGCAAGTTTCAGTGGAATTCTTTAAATTATCTCCGCAAAATTCTAAATTTAAGACATTTAAATTCCAATAAGTAAAATTATAACTTATACTATCATTCACATAAACAGAAATATTATAATTTCCACTCCTGCTATAGCTTCCTATAAAATTATAATTATCAGAGACACTAACCAAAGTATTATTTAAATACCATTCAACACCCACAAGATCACCATTAGCATCAGAATAGCTTATATTAAAACTCTGATTTCCAGGTTCTGTAATAGTAACATTGTTCACATTAGGAAAAAAAGAGTTAATTCTGGGGATATTATTAAAATTAACTCTGATAGTTCTATTATTATCCAAACCAAAAAATCCATCAGTATCATAACTAATGCAATTCCATCCAAAAGTTAAATTCCCGCTTAAATTTAAACTAAACAAAACATTTTTCTGTAATCCACTTATATTTTTAGTCTGATTTATTAACCATTCACCTGTTAAATTATGAATTAAGCTTATATTAATTAATCCGGTTAAATCAGAGGCAGTGCAATTAAAAATTAAATTTCCATTCAAGTTATTCACATTATCATCAGGAGAATTTAAAGTTACTCTTGGTATGTCTAATCCAAAATTAATTTTACTAAAATTAGTATTTCCTTTAGTATCATTGGCAAAAACAGTTAATATGTGATTCCCTCCCAAAGGAAAAAAAGAAATATTTCCATCAAGACTTATGTTGTTTAAGTTATCTATGCTATACCAAACTTTATTCAAGAATCGGTCATTAATAGTAAAATTCAAGCTAATATTATTCATAGAATTGTGCTTGGTTCCATTTACTGGTTGATCTACATAAATTTCAGGATAAATATTATCAATACTTGAAATTGCATCTTTAACATTAATTCTTCTCCAGCTTTCAATTAATTTCCCAGTTTTATTCAAAGCATCTTGAACTTGATACGGATTTAAATAAGCGCTATCTTGTTCATAACTATACTGCTGTAGTAAAGCAGCAGATCCGGAAGCATGAGGAGTTGCCATACTGGTTCCATCCATAACAACATATCCTCCACTCATCGAAGTGGATGTTATATCAGAGCCAGGAGCCAATATGTCAAGTAGTTTATTTTTATTGGTATAACTTGCAATACTGTCGCTTTTTGTAGTAGCACCAACAGAAGTTGAATTTCTAATGCAACCAGGGCTTGTTATTCCAGTAGTAACACCATTATTTCCACTAGCTACAAAAACAGGGATATTATTCTTTATAGCATTGTTTATTGCAGTAGTTAGTATAGTAAAAGTATTATCACAATAATCACTAAAAACACTATCACTACCTATACTCATAGATATTGCAGTTATATTATATTTAGTCTTATTATTAACACACCAATCAATTCCAGCACTTATTCCGCTTTCACTTCCACCACCACCAGAATTTAAAACTTTTATATGAACTAAACTTGCATTTGGAGCAACCATATTAACTATCCCGGTAACATGTGTCCCATGTCCATGATCATCATAAGGGTCATTGTCATTATTCACAACATCATAACCATCAATAATTTTACAACCATTACCAAAACAACCACCAAAAGCAGTATGACTATAATTTACCCCCGTGTCTAAAATGCATACTCCGGTATTTAAGCCAGTAATATTATTATTTAAAACAAAGGTATGAACCAAACTAGCATTTATTAAATTAACAGAACCATCAACAGCAACTTTAAACTTATGATCTAGTTGTATTTCTTCTATGTTTTCATTATTTTTTAATTCTTCTAAACCTTCCTTGGTGATATTACCAGAAACAGCATTAAAACTCTCTAAATTTAAACTTTCTTTAAAACCATTATCTTTTAATTCTTCTTTTGCTGATTTAAAATTAATTTTATTATAGGCCGTTCCTATTCCAACATTAGAATCTCTAAACTTTATTATTACAAGAACCTCGCTATTTTTTTTTAATTCTCTTTCAACTTCAGGCCTAACTTTATCAGCAGCTACAAAATTTAAAATGAAAATAATACTGATTATTATTAATACAAAAAAGACAGATTGTTTATTCACCACTTTATTTATCATAAAATTTTATTACTATTTAAACCTTTTTTCTCTCAAAATTTAAGGCTTTTTTAGCTTCTCCAGGAGTCATTCCCATAACTCTGCCAAAACTAGCCAAATCTTTTGTAGATCTTAATTCATATCTATCTTTAGCCCCGCTTAAAATAACCATTTTAACTTTGTATTTCCTGCATAATGCAACATTTTGCATCATCTTTCCTAATATCACGCTTCTATTTTTGCTTTTTAAAACATCATTAAAATTAAATCCTATCACAATATCGTTTTTTCTGGCCAACTCACATAGCACTTGATTTAATCCGGAATCTCTTGAATGCATAAAATCTTTAGTTCTTGTTTTTTCAGGGCTTAGAAATATATCAATTTTTTTATTTTCAACAATTTTCCTGTTTTTACCATCATCGCCCCCAACTTCAATTTTAAAATCTTTAAAAGTATAAAATCTAGTAAAACCAAGCATTTCCCCATTATACTCAAAATCAATTATGTCTATCATTTGTTATAACCTTCTAATTCTAATTTTGCCTTCTGTTACTACAATAAAACTTGATGACAATCTATTTGATAATTGGCTAATAATTTTATAAACATATTTTTGCCTTTGCAAAGGTGAATCTTGTTTTAACCTTAATAAGATAACACCAGAAGATGGCTCCTTAAGACGAAAAATAAATTCACCAAAATCTTTATCGTTGGTTATTAAAATCCTTTTTTTATTTTCTGCATATTTAATTACTTCCATATCAGAAGCCTTAGGCATAATATCGCCAACATAAACTGCATCATGTTTTCGATCTAAAAGAAAAAGTACTAATTTTTTACCAGCACTTTCATCTACAAGAAACTTATGCATTTTTAATTATGCAAGCGGAAAGACATCCTCTCCTTTAATCACATCAGCAACATAATCTAAAGCGGCTTTTATATCATCTTCTGTTAAGTTAGGATAATCCTCAAGTATTTCTTCTTTTGTCATGCCTTGTGCTAATAATCTTATAATGGCATCAACAGGTATTCTTGTACCCTTTATTAAAGGTTTGCCTACCATAATTTCAGGATTAATAATAATTCTTTTATTTAATGCTTGTTCCATAGTATTATACTTCTTATTTATACTTATAAAGATATCGCTAATTTTGTATTAAATCAATTATGTCTATCACGATTTAATTAGTAAGATGGTTATTTATTAATCTTTTTATAAAACACTAATTTTTTAAATAATAACATATTTATCTTTACTATGCAAAACAAGTTATATGAAATGTTGATTAATGAAGATGAAATTACTTGGCAGTCTATTATATATGATTTAATAAAAACAGAGCAGATGGATCCTTGGGATATTAATATCTCATTATTAGCTAAACGTTATTTAGAGACGATAAAGGAATTACAGGATCATAGTTTTTTCATTTCAGGAAAAGTAGTTTTGGCTGCATCACTCTTGCTAAGGATAAAATCTTATAAATTAGTAAACGAAAATATAGCAGAATTTGATAATTTATTGTTCCAGAAAGAGCAAGATCTGTTATCAGAAGAAGAAAATCCCTTAGATTTCCTAGGAGAAGAAAAAATACCTACTTTATTAGTAAAAACCCCACAAGCAAGAAAAAGAAAAGTAACTGTTAATGATTTAATAGAAGCATTGCAAAAAGCACTACAAGTAGACGAAAAAAGAAATATCAGAAGAAGAGACGAAAGAGTTTTGAGAGAAATTAATCTTCCAAAATATAAAATAGATATTTCTGCTTTAATTAAAAACTTATACTTAAAAATAAAGGATTTTTTTCAAAACCACCCTAAAGTAACATTTACACAATTATTACCTTCAGATAAAAAAGAAGATAAAATTTACACTTTTATACCTTTATTGCATTTAGCTTCTCAAAATAAAGTTAATCTAGAACAAGAAGCTCCATTTGGCGAAATCAATATTACAGAAGCAAAAGAAGAAGATTAATATTATTTCTAATAAGTAGTAACAAAATAGAAAGGTTTATAAAACAAAATCGCGCAATATAAGAATGGCAAAAGAACAAGAATATGCTTTAAAAAGAATAGATGAATGGTATCTAGCTAATTTTAGAAGAAATATTACTAGAGAAATCACAGACAAACTTAAAGTTAGGGTAAAATCACATTTAGACCAAGAAGAAGTGAGATCTCTAGAAGGATTATTTGGAGAAGATATCTTTGGAATGATTGACTTTGATTTTCTTTCAAAATTTTATGCTTCCAATCCTTTTTCAAAAGGTTATGCCATGTTAGCTGGTTCTATACAAGATTTTTCTTTAGCGCTTGATATGTTGCCGGAAGGAGTAAAAAGTAAATATATGCAACCAACTATAGATTCTCTTTTAGGAGTTAGAAGATTATTTGATGGAATAGTGGAGGGGGTAAGAAAAAAAGCAGATGAAATATTTCCAGATGAGTTAACTGATAGGGATGTAAGAAGAGCATTTATGGATTCTACGGGCGGGTTAGATAATTATTGTGGGGTCCCTATGATGTCTATAGAAGCGTTGCTTGTTTCTCTTAATCTTGCCGCAATAAGGGGAGCCATAAATCAAGAACAATATCAACAAATAGTTAAACTTTTTAATACAATAAAAGAAGAAATGCCGGAGTTCACAAGAATTTTATTTAAAGAATAAAAACACACTTTGTTCATAGTTTTTAACATAACAACCTTTATAAATAATTAAATAATTTATTTCTATATGGATTTTTTCCAAAAAATAAAAGAAATATTAGTAAAACCATCAAAGTTTTTCTCCGAAATAGAAAAAGAAAAATCAATAAAACCTTCAATAATTTATATCTCAATTTTGACTATATTCTATAGTGTTATGAGTATAATCTTGTTATTATTATTTAAAGATTATTTAACAACTTTCTTCCTAAATATGTTCAATCTACCAACAGAGCAACCGTTTAGTTTATCTAAACAACTAATTTTTATAATAATTGGAATCCCGGCCTCAATTTTGTTCAGTTTTATTTTGGCAGCCATTTTATATGTTTGGTTAATGATATTCGGATCTGATAAAGATTATAAAACAGCATATAAATTATTAACTTATTCAGAAACACCCAGCCTGTTATTTGGCTGGATACCAATAATTAACTGGTTTTCCTGGATTTATTCATTAATATTATTAATAATAGGAACACATAAAATCTATAAGTTCAGCAAATTAAAATCGTCTTTAATATACATAATACCTCTAGGAATCTTATTAATCTTAATTTTAATATTATTCATAATGCTTTCCTTAATTTTAATTTCATTATCTGGCCAAGTACCGCAAAGTTTCTAAATCCGATATATTTAAATTAAGAGGTTTATTAAGAATAATAAAGAATTATGATGGAGGTATAAGATGACAACAAAGGTTTATATTGGAAATTTAGCATTTAGTGTTGATACTGAAGGCCTTAAGGCTTTATTCTCAAAGTTTGAGAGTATAACTGAAGTGACTGTTATTAATGATAAATTTTCAGGCAGATCAAAAGGATTTGGTTTCATTACTTTTTCAGATGACGAAGAAGCAAAAAAAGCAATTTCTGAAATGAATGGGAAAGAAGTCGAAGGAAGAGCCTTAAAAGTTAATGAAGCTAGGCCTATGGAAGAAAGACCAAGAAGAAGTTTTAATAGATACTAAAACTTAAGAAGAGATTGCTTATTTTTCTATTTTTTTAATTTTAGAAAATTGAGCTAACCGCTTAAATCCTCACTTTCTTTTCTTTTCCGGTTTTCATATCTCGTATAGTTACTTTTCCTTTATCTTTTTCTCCAACAATAACTAAATTTTTAGCTTTAACAGAATCAGCATATCCCATCTGTTTGCCTAAGTTTCTCCCTAAAATCTCAACTTCGACATTATAATCTTTCCTTAATTTATCAGCAATTTTAATTGCCTTTTTATTCATTTTTTCACTAACAGGAGCTATAAAGTAATCAATTTCTTTATTTAACTTAGGAATTTTTTTCTTTTTCTCTAAAAATAATTGTATTACAATATCACCCATCCCATATCCTACACCAGGAATACCAGCTAAATCATCATATCTTCCACCACCAGCAACAGCTCTGAATTCCATACTAGAATCAAAAACCTCAAACACAGTTCCGGTATAATAATCAAATCCCCTCATAATGCTTAAATCAAGTTTACAATAATCTAAAACACCATAATCATTCAATAAAGTAAATAATTCTTTTAACTTGTCCAAACCAGGACTATTTATCTTAATCTTATTTAAATCTCTAATTTTTAATAATTTAAATAATTCGTCTACTTTCTTAGGCTCTACTCCCTTCTCTCTTAGTTCTTTTTTAATGTCCTCATCAGAATATTTGCAGATTTTATCCAAAATTCTGTAAATATCTTTTAAATTTTCTTTTTTAATTCCAATGTCCAACAATAGATCTTCCATTAATTTTCTATTGCTTATTCTAACAAAAAAATCTTTTTTACCAAGGCCAAGTTCTTTCATTATTTCAATGCTGGTAGCTATAACTTCAGCATCAGCCATTTGATTCTTGCTTCCCAAACAATCCAAATTAAACTGAAAAAATTCTCTGACTCTTCCTTTTTGTGGTCTTTCATATCTTAAGCATCTGGAAATAGAATACCATTTTATTGGCAATTTCAAATCTTTTTTATTTTTAATCATCCTGGCAACAGTTGGTGTTGTCTCAGGCCTTAAAGCTAATTTTCTTCCGCCTTTATCAGTAAAAGAATAAATTTGTTCTGGTATTTCTTCTCCAGACTTATTATAAAGCTCAATAGGTTCTAATATTGGTCCATCTATCTCAGAATAACCATATTTCTCAGCTATCTTTCTCCATTTACCAAATATCCAATTTTGAATCCTTTTATCTTCAGGATAAAAATCTCTAAAACCTTCCATTTTTATACCTCTTTAAAAGGGTGGATGGCGGAATTTGAATCCGCGATCACAAGCTTTCTGCTTTTTTGGGATCTTAGCACTTTTCTTAAAAGGGCTAAAGCCACAGGCTTGTATGTTAGCCAGGCTACACCACATCCACCATATAGTTTTAATAAGAATTCAGGATTTAAAAGAGTTTTCTTACTATCAAAATCTTCCCTAACAATGAATAAAATCAACTCTTTCCATGCTTGATTTAATAGAAATGCTTATTTAAAAACCTTTACATTTCAAATTTTAAGCAAAACTTATATATAATTAATTCATTATTTATAACACTAATGGCAGTTTATACCACCAATAGTTTAACTGGAACAATTATTGGAAAGATAATTTTTATAATAATAGGATTAATTTTCTTTATATCAGCAATAATAAATATACTTCGTGGCTATTCAAGCAAAAACTGGCCATCTGTTCAAGGAAAGATTATTCATTCAGATATTCAGATTCAGAGAGATATCAGGCATGGACCTAATTACAGCCCCACAATACTTTTTGAATATTTCATCAACGGAACAAAGTATTTTTCTAATAGGATTTCATTCGGTGGAACCAGCACAGGCCTAATAGGCATTCAAAGAATCTTAATTAAATACCCGGTAGGTTCAGATGTCCTTGTTTATTATAATCCACAAAAACCACAAATTTCTATTCTAGAACCAGGGATTACTTTTAGCATAATTATTTTTCTTTTAGTAGGGATTATATTCACAATAGTCGGCTTTTTTATTTAATATTTATCTTTTCTTCTTTTTAGTTTTTTTTAATAGTTATTTTTTCCTTAGTAAGCTCTTCAATGTTTTTAACAAACAGTATTGTTCTTTCAAAAAAACTTCTTAATTTTTCAAAATTAACATCCATCACATCAGTAATTAAAGCAACATTCTTTCTGTATTCATCTTTTCTCCTAAAAGGAGCAGCATCTAGTTCTTTCAATAAAAGATAAAATTTCATGTCTGATTTAAATTCTGGTTTTCTCTCTTCTAGTTGCTTTACCCTTACTCGAGGAACATCAGATATTTCTTTAATCTTTAAATATTTTAAAGCATTTAAGATGGCAAAATCATAAGCGCTGATTAATCTTTTTATGGTATTCTTGATTACATCAACAGTTCTTGTATACTTCAAAGTAACATAAATTAGATGATCCGCCCTTTTCAATTCTTGTTCCGCACTTTCCTCTAACTCGTCAAATTCCATTTTTTATTAATAACATATTAGCATTATTCATAAACTCTTTAGATTTATTTACATATTCCTTGACTTTCTTGTAATTTAGTGATTTAGTATTAAAACCAGAACTGCATATTACTAAATTGTCTCTTCTTACAAATTCCATCGGGCTTCTTTTCCTAAACTCCTTAAATTTATTTAATTCTTCCAATAATAAAAATATATTTCCATTAAAATTATATCTTTTACCTATCACTTTTTTAAATAATTCTAATTTTTCATTTAAACTTTCAGGAACATGACTTATCCTCTTATACAAATAGTCATAGTTTAATACCGCAGTTATTACATCAATTAAGGTATTGAACAATTTATCAACAATACCAAACATAAGTTTCGGGTCATTAACCAAAGGATAAGTAACATAAACCATATGATCAACCGTTTTAAAGTCATTTAAAGCTTTTTTCATCAAGGTCTCATACATTTCCATATAATATATATACTAGATAAAATATATTAATCTTTCTTAAGTTTCAATATCGCTTTAGCAAGATCTCCTTCTTTTTTTAAGGTAGATTTAGCCTCTTCTTCACTGCATCCTGTTTGTTCCATCACTGTTTTAATATCGTCTTCATTAAATAATTCTATATCTTCTTCTTCATAATCACCAATTATTTGAAATGTTTCCTGACCCATAGCATTTATTTTACTAACTTCAGGATTAATAAATCTTAATTGTTTATCTTTACCTTTGATTATTACCTCTTCAGCTTCTATTTCTTCTTGTTTCATCCCAAGCTTTTTCATTGCTTGTTTCATCATTTTAGGATTAATTCCGGGTAACATATATATAAAGAAATAAGAACTACTATAAAAACCTTATTCTAAAGTCCAAATATGTTAAATCTTTTTAATAACAACTCTAAAACTATAACTATAACTATTATAATCACTATGGTCATAGGGCCAAATTCAAGTTTGCTTTTATAATCCTCAAAATATCTTACTAATCCACCGCCAGATTGCGGTAATTGAATTTTATTATCTGCCATTTTATTTTTTTCTTATTTCATCATTTTTAAGTCTTTCTCTAATCATGGTAGGGTATCTACTTATTATATAATGCTTCAAGCAATGATTGTGCAGCACTAGATACAACTCCCTATCCTCAAATAAAGGAACAAAAGGAAGAAAAAATGAAAGTTTACCACCACAGTAGAGGTTCCAAGAGCACGAACTTTTAAATCTAAACTGCCATATTCTGTCCATGCCATAAAAAAGATTCCTTTTTCTTCCATATAACCATTAACGCACCTTTAGCATATAAAAGGTTTGCCATAATTATTAAAAATAGAGGTAGGTAGGTTATAAGCCACCTTCTGTTGAATCTAACGATTTTCATCATTAATGATTCATTTCAACATCCGACTAAGCGACCTTACCTTTTTTCTAAAGGGGTGTCTTGCACAAGTTGGGGCTCGCCGTTTCATCCATTTCTACTGAAACATCAGTTTTTTCAACATCATTTTCCGCGAACGCTTTTTTTAAAAGGGTTCTTTAGCAGTAGCTGGTCTCGTTTCTGTGCGGTTGCCTTCCATTTCTGAAATCTGATTTGCATCAGACAACTCACTCCAGTAAAGGAGTTGATAAGAACTTTTGGTCAACCAACATAGGAGTTGATAAGAACCTTGGTTCTTATTGTGGATGGACTTTCCTCATTTCTTGACTGTTTAAAGTCGAAAAAACGATAGTTGAACACCTACCTACTAAAATAATCTATATACTGTAGAATATAAATGTTTTGATTTTAGTGATTAACGTTGAAATAATTGATTTAGGCCTAGTTATGAAACTTTATTTACATAGTAAAATCCAGAAAGCCTTATATATAATTTCGCCTTAATAATAACAAAATGGATAGGAGAGTCAGTGAACTATCAATATTAGAGAAATTTGTAAATAATTTTGTTTCTATAGTTGAAAAACATTGCAAATATGTGGTTGTTTCTGGTTTTGTTGCAATTGCTCATGGAAGAACAAGAGGAACAGAGGATATTGATATAATAATAGAAAGATTAGATGAACTTAAATTTTATAAATTGCATAATGATTTATTGAAGAAAGGATTTGTTTGTGTTCAGGCAGATGATGCAAAAACAGTTTGTGATTATCTAAAAGATAATTTAAGTGTTAGGTATATTAAAAAAGGCACTTTTGTTCCAGAGATGGAAGTTAAATTTACAAAAGATTCATTAGATGAATATCAAATACAGACAAGAAAAAAATTACCTCTTAGTGGCCTGGATATTTATTTTTCTACAATAGAAATGAACATAGCATCTAAAGAGGAATTATTAAAATCTGAAAAAGACATGGAAGATGCAAAACATTTAAGAGAAGTTTACTCTGATGAAATAGATGAAAATGAGATTAATAAGATAAAAAAAGAAATTAAAAGATTAAGATTAAAATGAGAGATAAAACACATTCAGAACAGATTGTAAGATGGGCAAGATTTGTAAAAAACAATGATATTTCTACTTGGAAACCAATGGTTAAAGCTTTAACAGATTCACAAATAATTATGGCAAATAGATTTTATTCAAATTTGATAAAAACTGAAAAAGGAAAATTAAAAGCTGAAAAATTGTTAAAAAGGAAGCTATGAAATGACCCTCAAACTATCACCTTCAAGTATAAACCTAATGCTAGAATGCCCTAGATGCTTCTGGCTTCAAATAGTCAAGAAAATAAAACGCCCTGAATCTATTTTTCCTTCTCTCCCTTCTGGCATGGATAAGATATTAAAAGAGCATTTTGATAGATTTATGGAAAAAAACGAATTACCTCCCGAAATAAAAGAGCATGTTAAAGATTGTAAATTATTCAATGATAAGGAAAAACTTAAAATTTGGAGAAATAACTTAAAAGGCATAGAGTATAAAGATGAGGAAAATGATATTCTTTTGCATGGTGCAGTTGACAATTTACTAGTAAAAGGCAAAAAATTAATAGTTTTAGACTATAAAACTAGAGGTTTTCCATTAAAAGAAGATACTCATGAGCATTATCAGGTTCAGCTTGATTTGTATAATTTTTTATTAAGGAAGAATAATTATGAAACAGAAGATTATAGTTATTTATTGTTTTATTATCCTAATAAAGTATTAGAGACCGGAGAAGTTATATTTGATACTAGATTGATTAAGATGAAGACTAGTAGTTTAGATGGAGAAAAGATATTTAAGGAAGCTGTTAGAGTTATTAAGAATAATATGCCTGAAGCTGGAAAAGAGTGTGGGTTTTGTAGGCGAATAAATGAAAATGGACCATAGTACAAAGATTCAAGAATTAAAAGAAAAAATAAAACAATTTTGCGAGGATAGAGATTGGGATCAGTATCATGGAGCAAAAGAACTTTCAATAGGGGTAATTACGGAGGCTTCTGAATTATTAGAACATTTTAGATTTAAATCAGAAAAAGAAATTGAAGAGTTTTTTAAAGATAATAACAAAAAGGAGAAAATTTCTGAAGAAGTAGCTGACGTATTATATTTCATTTTAAGATTTGCTCAAAGATATGATATTGATCTAGCAACCGTATTAAATAAAAAAATGGAAAAAAATGAACAAAAATATCCTTTAGAAAAATCAAAAGGGAGTAATAAAAAATATACAGAACTATGAGATTATACGAAGAGGCAGTTGAAAAATTCAAAGAAGATGTTTCTCAAAATAAAATAGCAGATAAGATCTCAAATCAATATCAAGAATATTACAAAAGAAAGGCAAACCCATCAGAAGTTAGGTCTTGGGTTAATTCTTTAAATTTTGTTAAAAATGTTTTAGAATATGCTCCGATAGAAAAAAATAGAATAATAGTTGAATATGAATTACCTTACTCAGAAAAAAGAATAGATGTTATCTTATTTGGAAAAGATGAAGAAGGAAATGATAATATAGTTATAATTGAGTTAAAACAATGGTCTAATGAAAATGTCAAAGATTCAGAAAATGAAGGCAACGTTAGAGTAGATTATGGTAGATTTGAACAAGAATCTCCACATCCTTCGTTACAGATAGAGGGCTATTATTGGCACTTAAAGGATTTCTTAACAGTATTTGAAGAAGAGCCAAAAATAATGTTAAGTGCTTGTGTTTATTGTCATAATTACACTAAAGGTGAAAACGAAGTTCTTTATTTACCCAAGTTTAAACCCAATCTAGAAAAATATCCTGTTTTCTCAAAACAAGAAATAATCGATTTTGGAAAATATCTAAAAACCAAATTGGCTACAGATCCAGGATTAGAAGTATTCGGAAGATTCAAGAATAGTATTTTTAGACCATCTAAAAAATTAATGAATCACGTAGGGGAGATGATTAATCAACAGCAAATCTTCCATTTAATTGATGAGCAAATCACCTCTTATAAAGCAATAATGCAACAAGCAAAGAATTTAACAAAATCAAAAGAAAAAGCAGTAATAATAATCAAGGGTGGACCTGGTACAGGAAAATCTGTAATTGCCTTAGAAGTTATGGGCGAATTAATGGAAAAAGGAATAAATGTTGTTCATGCTACAGGATCTTCTGCATTTACAAATACATTAAGAAAAATATTAGGAATAAGGGCAGCTAAACAATTTAAGTTTTTTAATAGTTTTTTAAAGCATAAAGAAAACAGCATAGATGTCTTAATTTGTGATGAGGCTCACAGAATCAGAAAGACAAGTGAAAGTATGTACACACCAAAGACGCTAAGAACAGGAGAACCGCAAATAAATGAGTTAATTAGGTCTGCAAAGTTAAGCATTTTTTTCTTGGATGAAAAACAAGTTGTTAGACCAACAGAAATAGGAAGTTCAAAATTAATAAAAGAAGCAGCTGAAAGATTTGAAGCTAAAATCTACGAAATGCCAGAATTAAAAACTCAATTTAGGTGTGGTGGTTCTGGTGGTTACTTAGAAAAAATTGAGCAAATATTAAACATAAGAGAAGAAGGAACAGAATTGGAGTCGGAAGAAGAAATAAAAATGGAACTTAAAATTCTCGGTTCTCCACACAAGCTTAAAGAAATAATAGATAGAAAAAATAGAGAAAAGAAAAATTGCGCAAGATTAACGGCCGGATTTTGTTGGTCATGGAGTAAACCAAACAAAGATGGTTCTTTAGTTAATGATGTTAAAATAGGAGATTTTGAAATGCCCTGGGAAAATAAAGAGACCTTCTGGAAGTGGGCCACTGAAGATTCTGGAATGGAACAAGTCGGCACAGTTTATACTTCACAAGGATTTGAATTTGATTACATAGGGGTAATATTTGGAAATGATTTAGTTTGGAATAAAGAAACAAAAAGTTGGTATGCTAAACCAGAAAACTCTTATGATAATATGGCAAAAAGGGGAAATGACGAATTTGTAAACCATCTTAAAAATATTTATAGGGTCCTTCTATCAAGAGCACACAAAGGAGTTTATATTTATTTTATGGATAAAAATACTGAAGAGTATTTTATCAAAAAAGCCAGAGAATTAAAGCTTATTACCTAACCAATTCCAGTATCTATTTTTTCCAACGATAACATGATCTAGAACTTGTATACCTAACATTTTCCCAGTGTCAATCATTTTTTTAGTAATCTCAATGTCTTCATTAGAAGGACTAGGATCTCCACTAGGATGATTATGCACTAAAACAATAGAATTTGCACTTTCTCTAATAGCATAATTAAATATCTCCCTAGGATGTATCAAAGAAGAATTCAAGCTTCCAACAAATATCTCTTTTTCACCAATAATCTTATTCTTAGTATCTAATAAAACAACCCAAAAAACTTCTTTTTTTAAAGGAACAAACCTATCAACAAATCTATTAAACACATCTTTAGGGCT
Source organism: Candidatus Woesearchaeota archaeon (assembly GCA_016188045.1). Taxonomy (GTDB): domain Archaea; phylum Nanobdellota; class Nanobdellia; order SCGC-AAA011-G17; family JACPIM01; genus JACPIM01. The sequence continues at coordinate 87,670 of JACPIM010000006.1, forward strand.
ATTAAAATAACCAGTATTAAAACCGCCTTTCTTTAATTTATTAGTTCTTCTGAATAATTCAAATAAACTCATAATTTTAGCAGCTTTAAATTCATTCTTAATTTCATTATGTAATTCATTTAAGCTTAAATCAGCTAATCTATGAAAGTTATATTTTTTCAGTAGTTTATTAGCCAAATCTATTGCACTTTCATCTTTTTCAACTCCAGAACCAAGAATTAAAGCTAATAACTCCGCCTCATTTAATTTTTCAACACCTTCTCTCTTCAATCTAGTCAAAGGTTGTGTAAAAAAAGGCATTTCTTCTATTTTCATCATTATTTTAATATCAACTCATTTTTAATGTATTTCTAAGAATAAACATATATTTTGTAATTTAGTAGTTTCACACTAGTTTATTATGAGTTATGAGTCATAAAAAGATTTAAAAACATAGTTATCCTTAGAATTATCAGGAGAACATAAAAATGCAAGAAGCTCAAATACTTAAAATGTTAACCACGTTTGATTTAGACTTGGAGTGGTTTAAAGAGAACTTAACCTCTTTAAAGGAAAATTATGACCAAAATTATGTAGCTATAGAGAATACTGAAGTCATAGTACATGATAAAAATATAGATAACCTAATCACAAAACTAAAACAACTAGGCAAAGACCCATCAAAAGTATTCATACAATTTGTTTCTAAAGTTAAATCAATATTTTGATAATCAGATGAGAATTCCTCTAATACTAGTTGATGGAACCCCACGCGTTAATGCTATCCTGTTTTCCAATCGTTATCATTTTGGTTTAGCAAGGATAACTTTTGTTGTAGATACAGGAAGTAATGCTACTTTTATTGGTGAAGAGGATTTTGCAGGATTACAAATTTCAATGGATACGTTGCATAAAGAAGAGGCATTTAAAATGGCGGGATCAAAATATAATCTCTTGCTAGGAAAAGAGGGAACATTATTATTCAAAACAAATGAAAATAAAACTACACGTATTGAATTGCCAAATATCCCCATAGCCAAAACAATCAGCAAGAAAGCTTTAGACATAGAAGGTATACCATCCATACTTGGAACAGATTTTCTAGAAAAAAATAAACTTACTTTATATTTTAATCCAAGTAAGGATCTGATGTATTTGGAAAAAGAAGAATACTAGGAAATCATAAGAACGTAGTTCTTATCTAATTAAAAATTTATCAACTTTCCAAATAAGGCTGTGTATTTATTTAGAAGAGATTAAAAAAAGATTCATTAGAAAAGATACTGTTTAGATATTTTAATAAAGTAAAAGCATAGGCAATTAACTCTAAAAGTTTTATTTTCGAACAATTAGTAATCACAGGCTGAACATCTCGTTACCTTGATGCTTACACCCTGATCCTATTAACCCCATCTTCTATGGGAGTTCTACGTCTCTTTTCGCGGATTCTTTCGAGCTTAGATGCTTTCAGCTCTTATGAACTATAGCGTAGCTGCTCGGCCTACCTTATCAGATAACCGATTGACCAGAGGCTACGAACCCCCGTTCCTCTCGTACTAAAGGGTCCTTCCACTCAGACATTTAACACTTCCAGTAGATATCATACAAACTGTCTCACAACGTTCTTAACCCAGCTCACGAACCGTTTTAATGGGTGAACACCCCCACCCTTGGCTGCCTTCAGTTCAAAGAGTAAAATAGTTTCTAAATATATTTTTATAATCCAAAAAGATAATTCTGTTTTGATATATAAATTCCAAAGTCCAAACTATTATATTTTCATACTTCTTTTAATTAGTTTAGAAATATCTAGGAAACAAATATATCTACAGAAAAAATATTTTTGGGTTTGAGTTTAAAATAATATTTATATAAACTTTACTCTTCGATATTCTGCACAGCCATTGTATTGATGAAGAATATACACTCTTTCATCTTGGATACGGTGAGCCGACATCGAAGTAGCAAACAGCGCCGTCGATTTACTCTTTCTTTTCCGAGGTTTTCTTCCTAAGAAAAGCTCTATGAGCTCTTAGGCGCTACGACTCAATTATCCCCGAGATAGCTTTTCTGTCATACCTAGCCCCTATTAATAAGGACATAGGGGTTCGCTAGACCAGACTTTCGTCTTTGGATTTTGTATTGTTTAAAATCCAATCAGGCCCACTTTTGCTCTTGCGCTCTACTCCAGATTTCTAAACTGGATGAGTGGACCATAGGGCCCTGCTGATACCTTTTCAGCAGGGTGCCGCCCCAGCCAAACTGTCTGCCTGCTGGTGTTTTTCTTTTTAGAAATTAGAAACATAAATTCTATAGGGTGGTATCTCACTTTTGTTTACACTTACCCTAGCGAGCAAGCTTTAGCAACTCCCACCTATTCTGCACTAAAAAATATATATTTCAACAACAAGCTACAGTAAAGTTCTGCGGGGTCTTCGCTTCCCACTGGAAGTCACTGGCATTCACACCAGTCTTGCGTGTTCAGAGGACACTAATTGGGGACAGCGTGGAACTCGTTACGCCATTCATGCGCGTCGTCATTCAAACGACAAGGTATTTCGCTCAATTCTGTTGCAACTTTCAAAAAAGTTGAAAGCGGTTAATGATTTCTCATTAACTCCTTATATCGCTATAAGGTTCGGACTGTAACTTTACAAGATAAAAAAATTTTATAATTTAATATCTTGCGCTCGACGTTCAGTCTCTGAGGGTTCTTTTCATATTTCAGAAAAGTCTTCCCTGCGGATTATCTGCACTTACAAATTTTTACTGTCTTATTGACTAGTATTGTAAGATACTCAGACGTTCCCGCATATAGTCGAGTTTTACTAAGGCGACTACTCACCTTAAGAGAATTATAGTTATTCCCGCCGTTTACCTGTCCTTAGCTCCATTGAAAAGGAGTTTGAGATACAGGCACTGGGCAGACGTCACGGCCCATACATACCTTTACAGGCTCGCGAACCGTTACGTTTTTGTTAAACAGTCGGTCCCACTTTGTAATTGCATCCTGATATCGCATTCAAGAGAACACGAAACCAGGAATTCCTTATACCGAGATCACGGAACCATTTTGCCGATTTCCCTCAATTAGTTTACACCCTCATACCTTAGGCTTCTCACCTAGAGCACCAGTGTTGGTTCTAGGTATAGTTACTTAAGATCCAATTAGTTCCTTTTTCACGGATTCTAGGCATCAGCTGAACTGCCTAAAAGACAGCTCATCTTAGTTTAATCTAGTTCTCACCATTACGATACTCCCTAGATTTATTTTAATTAACATTTCAGACGAGAAATGTCAGCCTAGCCAAAAATGTCAGAAACTAAATTTGCGTTGCCGCATGTACTTAAGTAGTACAGGAATATTAACCTGTTTCCCCTTCCCTAATTACCTATTAGGACTTAGGTTAGGACTAACTTACTCTTAGTTGATTGACATTGCTAAGAAACCCTTGCTCTTTCGGTATCAGAGATTCTCACTCTGTATAGATCCTACTACTACCAGGATTCTCTTTTCTATTTGGTCCATTTAATCTTACGAAGAAACTTCTACCCAAACAGAAAGCCTGCCTACCACATTCATTTAAGAAGTCTATAGTATCGGTGACTGATTTAGCCCCGTCCATTTTCGGGGCATTTAACCTTGACTGGTGAGCTGTTACGCTTTCTTTGAAGGATTGCTGCTTCTAAGCATACCTCCCAGCTGTCTTAGGTTAAATACACCCTTGTACCTTTCACACTTAATCAGTACTTAGGGACCTTAACTATAGCGCGGGCTGTTCCCCCATAGCGACCCAAGTTTACCCCAGGGCCGCCGTTTCCAGAGGTCTAAGATACCAAAAAATTCGGAGTTGGACAAGGAAGCGAAAGATTTCTCTCCCGGATTTCCAAATCCGTAGCTCTACCTTTTTGGTTATCTCACTCTAGACTAGACTTCGGCCTATTTCGGCAGGAACCAGCTATCACCACCCTCGATTGGCTTTTCACCCCTAACCTAAAATCACACGAACGCATGCACACAGCACCGCTTCAGGCCTCCACTCCGTATTACCAGAGCTTCACCTTGTTATAGGTTAGATCGGATGGTTTCGGGTCGCATCCAAGTGACTTTAGGCACTTTGATACCTAATCTCTCGTGAACTGCAGATTTTTGATTTCTCTTCGGATTCTCCAATTGAGATTATCCTTGCCACTTAAATGCACTCCCTGGTCCGTTATTCAAAACGTACGATGCAACTCCATAAAGCAGCATCGTGCTATATCCATTAGGTTTCAGGCTCTTTTCACACCCAGTTACGGGTTCTTTTCAACTTTCCTTCACAGTACTATTTGCTATCGGACTTAAGACGTATTTAAAGTTAGAAGTTAATAACTCCTATATTCCCACACAATATCCAATGTATGGTACTCAGGAGACTCACACATCTTCTTAGATTTAATTTACGAGACTATCACTCTCTATGGTATTTCTTTCCAGAAAATTTCAATTCATCTAATTAAGACTAAAAGTGAGTCCTACAACACCACATCTCTTTTGTATTTCTACAAAAGATTCAGTTTGCTTTATGCTGCTTTCGCTCGCTGTTACTAACAGCATATCGATTGATTTCTTTTCCTGCAGGTACTGAGATGTTTCACTTCCCTGCGTTCCCAATCTTTTCAGATTTAATGAGAAGTCTCATTAAGGAATCTTTGGTTCAACGGTTGCATGCACCTCACCAAAGCTTATCGCAGCTTGCCACGCCCTTCATCAGCATCTTAAGCCAAGTCATCCACCTAACGGGATCTATTATGCAAAACTTCCAGAGTTAAATTGCCCATGCACAAAACAAACATGATTCTTTTCCGAGGTTTTCTTTTCAAGAAAAGCTCGTCTGTTTTCTTCACCCAATATTAAAAATATTTGGGTTGCATAATACAAAATTGAATTTGTGATTATTATTCTATTCTTTTTGAAACTATTTTATTTTGGACCCGTCGAGACTTTCGCTAGAGCCAAGGAGTTCATAACCCTAAAAGCTTTTTGCTTTGGGGCCCAATCGTGTAACGATTTGGGGAACCTTGGTTCTTATATTCGAACTCGAGACCCCCGCCTTTCTTTTTTTATTTTATGTCAACGCTTTTCCAAAAAAGGGTTGTATGCAAGGGCGATGCTCTACCACTGAGCTACGGGCCCATTATAATTATGAGTTCTTAGAGCACTTAGTAAGATAAAATAAAATAGGAGGTGATCCAGCCGCAGGTTCCCCTACGGCTACCTTGTGACGACTTAACCCACCTTACTGAATCTAGGTTCGAATTAATCTGAGACTAATTCTCACCTAAACCCTGCTCGGTTGGTTTGACGGGCAGTGTGTGCAAGGCACAGGGACCTATTCACCGTTCGCTTTTGACGGACGATTACTACGAATTCCAACGTCATGAGGGCGAGTTACAGCCCTCAATCTGGACTAGGGTAGAGTTTAGAGCTTAACTTCTCCTTTCGGAGTTGTATCCCTCTGTCTCTACCATTGTTGCGCGCGTGTATCCCAGAAGATTCGGGGCATACAGACCTAACGTTGCCTACACCTTCCTCCTAGTTACCCAGGCAGTCTCTATAGTGTGCACGATCATTATTTCTAACTCGTTAGCAACTATAGATATAGGTCTTGCTCGTTGCACGACTTAACGTGACACCTTGCGGCACGAGCTGACGTCGGCCATGCACCACCTCTCGGCTCGTTAGGTAAGACCTTTAATCTGACCTTCATCCTGCCGTCGCTCCTGGTAAGATTCTCTGTGTGGAATTAAATTAAACCGCACGCCGCACTCGTTGTAGTGCGCCCCCGCCAATTCCTTAAAGTTTCAGTCTTGCGGCCGTACTTCCCAGGCGGCGAACTTAACGTCTTCACTCCGGCACTACATGTTCACGAAGAGCATGTAACACCTAGTTCGCAGTGTTTACAGCTAGGGCTACTGGGGTATCTAATCCCGATCGTTCTCCTAGCTTTCGTCCCTCACCGTCAGACCCGTTCTAGACAGATGCCTCCGCCATTGGTGGTCTTCCAAGGATTAAAACATTTTACCGCTCCCCAAGGAATACCTCTGCCTCTTCCCGGTCTCTAACTTAACAGTTTCTTTTGCAATTTGCTAAATTAAGTCTAGCAATTTCACAGAAGAGTTATTAAGTCGGCTACGGACCCTTTAGGCCCAATAATTGTGATTGCCACTTGTGGCTCCGGGATTACCGCGGCTGCTGGCACCGGTATTGCCCACCACTTATTCGTCAAGTTACTTACACTTAACAAAAGCCTACCCGAAGGTAAGCACTTCGAATTCCCTTATCACACTTTCGTGCATTGTAAAGTTTTCGTGGCTGCTGCACCCCTTAGGGCTAGGACCATTTTCTCAGTGTCCTTCTCGGGGCTAGGACTCTCATCCCCCCTACTGATCTTTGGCTTGGTAGGCTTATAATTCTCTTCAGAAGTTTTCTTCTTAAGAAAAGTTCCTTTACCCTACCAACAACCTAATCAGCCGCCGACTCATCTTATGGCATTACTTTTCAAGGAAAACACATTCCAGTTGTAATCCTCTATCCGGGTTTAGCCTCAGTTTCCCAAGGTTATCCCAGACCATAAGGCAGATTATCGACGTGTTACTGAGCCTTA
>JACPIM010000007.1 GCA_016188045.1 Candidatus Woesearchaeota archaeon
AAGCAAATCATTCCTGCAGAATATAACTACATTCTGGACTAACGGTTCATTCTTAGTAAACATCACATGGGAAGGAAATACAACATTCTTTGGAAATTCTACAGCTTTCTACGTAGATGTAGTAGCCACAAGCACTACAAGCTCAAGCACGACTTCTACGACTACATCAACCTCTACTACTACCACTGCCGAAGAAGAGGTTGTATCTGCTCCAAGCACCGGTGGCGGGTCTTCTGGCGGTAGTGGTGGTGGCACTAGAATTGGCGAAATAATACAAAAACCAACGGAAACTTCTTATTTGGTACCATTATTATCTCCTGGCGAATTAAAAATTAGTGTAGACGATCCATATTCTAATATAATCTCTGTATTACTAGATACCAACAGAGAAATGCATAATTCTAAAATTAACATTAAAAATATTAATATTCCGCCAGCAGAAGTTAGTTTATTCGGAGATAACGCTCTAGATTATTATGAAATTTCTACAATAAATTTACCAAACAGGGCTATTTCTGAAGCAGTAATTAATTTTAGGTATAAAAAAGCAGAATCGGTTGGTTTATTCTTATATTCTGATGATGGTAAATGGAATGAATTGAACTCTAGAGAAATAAGGAGCGATGATTATTACACTTATTATGAAGCAATTAGCAATAAACTTGGATATTTCGTGATAAGTAAAAAGATAACCGGTGAAAAGATTAGATTAGAAAGTGAACCTATTAATACTAAACTTGTTAAAAATATTAAGATAATAAAAGATAAGATAAAAACTATTGGGCGTGGTGATAAAGTTGCTGTTATTACTGTGATTAATATTATATTGTTAATTTTTATAGGTGTAATCATTTTATTGATATATGGCATGAAAAAATTAAGGATGAAGTGACAATCAAATCGCTAAGAAAGTAGGAATATCAAAGCAGGTTGTCAAGTATAGAATTAAATGGTTAGAAAGAGAAGGTATAATAAAATGCTATTTGACAAAGCTAAATCTATCTAAACTCGGTCTTTTATCATATAAAGTTATGATTCAGCTACAAAATGTTAGCCTTCAAAAAGAAAAAGAAATAATTAAACGTATAAAAAGCACTAAAAATTTGAGTGTTAAAAATAGCTATGGTTAAACTCTGCAAAAATGAGCAGTTAGGTGCTCCCAAGAGCCAATTTTAATAGGAAGATTTATATACCTAAAAAGAGGTATAATTATACCTAAAATAAGGTATAAATAAACCGTGAAATTTGTTATATAAAATGTTAACAAAAAAACAGTTAAAAATATTGAACATTTTCCAGAGAAATGAGTTTAAGGAAATTACTTGGAAGCAGGTAAAAGAGTTATCTAAAGAAAAGTCAAGTTCAGTTATCCAACATGCTATAAAAGCATTTTTATCTGAAGAATTAATAACTGAAAAGAAAATAGGAACCTCTAAACTTTATACCATTAATCATAAAAATGATAAAGTATATACTTATTTTGAAACTTTCAATAAGGAAAATCTGCCAAAACCAGTTTTAAGGTCAATTAAAGAATTAGAAGATTCTTTAGATAAGCATACTTTTTTTTATTCAATTGTTATTTTTGGTTCTTATGCTTCGGGAGAACAAAAAAAAGATTCAGATTTAGATATTGCTGTTTTTATTGAACAAGAAGATAAGAGAAAAGTAGTTGAAGCAGTCTTTAAATCAATGGAATTAAAATCTATGCTAAAGGTTCATGGTCATATAATTACCAAAGATGAATTTTTAGAGATGTTAAAAGTTGATTACGAGAACTTAGGCAAAGAAATATCAAGAAAACATTTAATAATCTACAATCCAGCTATATTCTATTCACTAATAAAAGAAGGAATGAAACATGGATTTAAACTATAATTTGTATCTTGAAAGAGCAAATAATGAAATAAAATTTGCAGATATAGCTTTAATCGTTAGCAATAGTAAGGATTTGCAAGTTAATATTTTTAAGATTGAACAACCTGAAACATACTACAGTTCTGTTATTTCTCATGCTTACTATTGTATCTTTTATTCTGCGAAAGCTTATCTGGCAAAAAAGAGAATTAAAACAGAAGCTCCAGAAGAACATAAGAAAACTTACAATGAATTTAGGAAATTGGTCTTTCAAGGAATTGTTGATAAAGAACTATTAAAGATTTATGATGATATTATTGTAAAAGCAGATACCCTGTTAGGAATATTCAAGGTAGAGAAGAAAAAAAGAGGCGAGTTCACATATCAAAAATTATCGCAAGCTAATCTTGAACCTGCAAATAAAAGTTTAGAAAATGCTAAGACTTTCTTGAAGCATATAAAAAAGTTATGCGAGTGATAATTAGATTAAGTTAAACTCTGCAAAAATAGGCAGTTAAGTGCTCCCCTGACCTGAAATTTAGTTTTTATTGAGAAAAAGAAAGTAATTATTCTTTTAAATTTTGTATCTCTTCTTGTAACTCTAAAATTCTTGAAATTGCCTTTCTTAGCTGTTCTTCTAATTTTATTAACGATTCAGAAATTTCTCTTTGTTGGTTTTCAAGAATTAAACTTGCCTCTTTAACTTTTTTATTTATAAAAATATCAGAACCAACATTAAATAATATTTCTTTTGTATCTTTTAATACTGCTTTGACAAAAATACCTTGACCTATTTGTGAAAAAATATCTCTATCTTGTTTTGAGTTCTCTAGATTTGTAAGAGCATCACTAAGTTTTGATAATTCTAAGTTTTGTTGATTTAGGATACTGCCTTGTTGTTGCAAATTTTCTATGTGTTGTTGAAGAAGTTGATATTCTATTATTTTATGTTGCATCTCTTTTTTATCTTTCATTTTTTCTTTTCTACTTTTTTATTTTTAGGTATTTCTGATTTTTTATTTTCTTCTGTTGGCTTAACTCTTGTTTTATTGGGCTTATCTTTTTTTGGCTTTGATTTTGGCCTTATAACTTCCATGCCAATATTTTTTAGTTCATTAATTATGGTGTCTGTTGTTGCTTTTGGATTAATCTTAATTTTTTGTTCTAAGGTCTTAAAATGTTTTATATTTGCTTTTTTTCTTCTCACTTGACCATCTAACAAAACATAGTTATCATCTATTATATCTACTATAGCACCTATTTTGCCCGCATCTCTGCCATGTGTTTTTACTACTAGCCTTCCTGTTTCTATTTTTTCATTTACTACATTAAATTTGTTACTTATTGCTTTGGCTGCACAAGATGGGCATAAGAAACCACCGAACATTCTTTCTGGTCTTCTCTGCACTTTTGGCAATCTCCTTAAATTTACTGGAATCTCTCTTGGTACTCCATGCAAAATGGTTCTGCAATTTGCGCAATGAGCTTGATTTGGTTTTCTCTTTTTATAGTGTATAATTAATTTACCTCCGGGTAGCTTTACTTTAATTCTTCTAAAACTTCTTGTCCTGTGCGGTTGCAATGTCATTTTATTTTTTGTTTATTAGTAAACTTTTAAAACCTTTCTGATTATAATGCTGAATATTACTGAAAATAGAATATAGCTCCAAAGCCAGCTTAAACCAAAGATTATCTTTATATCTTCTCCATTTGCTGTGAAAGTTTCTCTCAACCAACCCAATATTAAGATAAGTGGCAAAAATGTTATTAACATTGGTTTAAATATGTGTTTATAAGATTCCAACATAAGTGGGCTTAACTGTTTTTGTTTCTCGAGCATCTTCTCTGGACTGTTTTTTAGATTCTTAATTTCGCTTTGTATACCTTTCATTTCCTCTCTAATAGATTTTAACCTTTCTTGGTTTGTAGTAAATTTATAAACTAAAGTTGTGAATAGAGTAATTATAAATGTAATAATCATCAAATTATATGGTGCACCTAAATTAATCGCCCATCCAAATATTAGATTGAAAAAACCACTTAAAAATGCCATTATTTCTCCATTACTTTCCTTAATGCTGGATACATATCCATCATATGTTGTTGTGCTATATCCTCATATAATCTATAAATTATCATTACTGTTAATAAAAGACCGGTACCTGATGTTAAAGCGCCTAATAAGTCTGCTGATGCTGCTAAAAATCCTATAGATATTCCACCCATTATTGTTAATGGTGTTATATATCTTTTTAAGATTTGCTCTAACACCCGTTGATCTCTCCTAAAGCCGGGTATTTGCAATCCAGATGCCATCATCTGTTTTGCTTGTGATCCTGCATCCATTCCAGATGTTTGAACCCAGAAATATGAGAATATTACTGAACCAAGCACCATTATTAACAAATAAGTAATCGCGTGTCCAAGATCAATTATCCTAAAAGATCCAGTTATAATGTTTTGTATTATTGGTGGGCTTGAGGTCCAAGCCACTAATCCACCTTGCGGAGTGTTGCCTGCATACTGACCTAATACATTTGTCGATATAAATATAATTATTTTATTTCCAGTATTTGTAGCGGCCGATTGTAGTAATCTTGCTAATAGTTGTATATTCGCTAAAAAAGCTGCGATTAATATAACTGGTATGTTTGATGTATATAGAAATTTCAATGGCCATCTTATTCCGTGACCACGTATTCTGCCGAAAGATAAAGGAATCTCTACTTTCATAGCCTGAGCATAAACTGAAAAGGCAAAAACAATAACTGTTGCAATGATTGCAGATAGAGCAATTAATGCTTGTGTTGGTTGTCCGCCAGCCAAAGAAGTAAATAAAACCCATATTTGACCTACCGCTGCTTCTCCTTTACCTAGCGCCCAGGTACCTAATGAAGTTAAAGGCGAAAGGGCTCTTACGAATAGACTAGAAGCTACTCCGGCTGCTATGAATAATGATACTCCGGAACCAAAACCCCATTTATTAATTACATCATCCATATACATTATTAATAAACCGCCAACAAATAATTGGAAAATTAATATAAACTGGGCAAACCTAAATGTTGCAGGTGATAAATTTGATGATGGTGATAGACCACCCATTAATACATATATCATTGCTTCAAATATTATGAAGAATAAAATCAATATTTTTTGTATGCCCTGAAAGAATGATCTCCCTTCTGGACTGGTTGTATCTATCTTTAATAATCCTGAACCAACTAAAAGTTGAATTACGATTGATGCTGTTACAATTGGTCCTATACCCAAGGAGGCTATGGTTCCAAATTTTGCACCTAAGATAACTGAAAGCTGTTCTAAAAAGGATAGGGAGTTGCTACTTAAACCGTATAAAGGTATTACACTCAAGATATAAAAAGCAACTAAGATTAATAGAGACCATTTTAGTTTTGTTTTAAATGGTAATCTTTTTTCAGTTGGTTTTCTAACTTCTGGCAGAAACTCTAGTATAGAAGTAAGTTTCATTTGGATGTAATTATAGAGCCTCCTGCATTTTCTATTTTTTCTTTTGCTAATCTAGAACAAGATTCAACCTTTATTGTGTATTTTTTTGTTACTTTTCCCTCTCCTAAGAGTTTGTTAAAACCTAATTCGATTAAGTTTATTTCTGGTTTATTAAATTTTATTAAATCACCAACATTCATTGTTTTTATCTTTTTATTGACTAGCTTTTGCGGTCTTTTAAAACCTGCTTTGCCAAAATAATTACTTAATCCAAATTTTTTTATTATAGTTGGTTTTAATTGATCTGATTTTTTACCTGATCCGGCTAAGCCACGACCGCCACGATTGCCTGCTCCCCTGTGCTTTTTCATTGCCCCCCAACCGTGGGTTTTTGAACCGCGTTGTCTTGAGTTTTTCTTTCTCTTATTAATTGTCATATCAAATCATCCTTTTGACTAGATCATTTATTTTATCTTTCCTATAACCTAAAACACCGCCTTTTGAGAATTGCTCCTTGATTCCACCAGCTTCAAATCCTCCACGAGGTGGTAGAAGTTTAAAAAATAATTTTAGACCAGGAACTTCTTTTAGCTCTCTTTTAAATTCAAACACATCTTTAGCTAAAGCATCCATAGATATCTTTAATTTTTCTTTTACATATTCTTCGCTTAAACTAGTTTTTCTTGCCAGTTTTCCTCTTTTTTTGATTAATAAAATCAATGTTTCTTGATCTATCTCGCCCCATGTGACATAATCATTAACTTTCTTTAACATTCCTAGTATATCTTTTGTATTTTGAACTACAACACAATTGTGTTTTTTGTATAATCTTAACATATTTAACGTATCCTTTATTCCTTTCCTAAGACCTGATTTTCCATGAATTCTAATGATCACAAGTCTTCTCTTATCCATTTTACACCTTTATCTCTGATAATTGTTTTAATGCACTAAAACAGGCCCTTATGAGATTTAGTTTCGTCTTAGTATTTCTTGAAGTTCTTGAATATATGTCCTGTATTCCTGCTAGTTTCAACATTTTGGCACATTCTTTTTCTACTACTAACGAGGCTCCGCGTGGAGCTGGCATAAGCTTAATTTCTATTGAACCGCATTTTCCATTTACTGTAAATGGGATGGAGTTTTTACCTTTCGGATCCCCTTCCCAAGAACCACAACCTAATTTTATCTTAATCAGGTTTAACTTAGCATTTCTGATGGCTTTTTCTCTTGCCGGTACAGTTTCCTTGGATTTGCCGAAGCCCAGACCAATAAGACCATTTCTATTGCCTACTATGGCTGTTGCTGAGAACTTTGGCTTGTTTCCTTCTTGTGTTTTTTTCTGTGTTTGTCTCCAGGTGCTTCTCTTTCCGCCACCGAACTTCCCTTTGCTTTGACCTACGGATATTAAGTCTGTTTCTAAACCGGGCAATAAAACGTCAATTATTTCTGCTTCTAGTATTTTAAGTCCTTTAGATAAGATTTCATCTATATTTTTTATCTCTCCTGATTTTACTTTTCTGCCTAGTTCTGTCTTTGGATTCCACTTTTCTTTATCAAATTCCTTAATTCTTCGTATTCCTGTTTCTTCTATCCGTTGATTTTTTCTTCTTTTCTTCATTTTTTATTTAGAGATATTTGCTTTTACTTCGTCAAAATGTTTAGGTAATTCTACTGGATTTATTTTATAACTTTTAAAAATATTATTATTTATTTTTGAATACTCTGCTATATGTTGTCCTTTAATTCTTGATTCTCCCGGGGATATATTCTCCTTTATGTTTACTTTTAAGCCTTTATCCTTGGCTCCCCTTAATAGCGCAAATATAACCGCCCCCTTATTTGGGGTATTGAACCCTATATCAGGTGTAACTTCTTTAACACCCTTTTCAATAGCTTTTTTTCCTATTAAAACACCAGTTAAATATGCAGCGGGTATATTTTTTAAACCGCCCTTCCAACCATATTTTTCTAATTCTTTAGAATTACATGAAACTATGGTCTTATCTCCTTTTGGTGTATATTCTATTACTTGAGAAGTAATCTTGGTTAGAGATTTACGTATAACTAAACGAGGCTTATTTGATAACAACAAGTTTAGCCTTTTCCTATAATTTGTCCTACCTTCACTTTTTCTTTTTAGTTGCATTTTTGTTTGTAAGATTATTATCCTCCAAATACAGTTTAATTAAACGGATACTTCTGAAACGATTACTTTTTGTTTTGCGATATATATCACGATAAACTGGTTTTGTGATTACACCTTTGGTTTTTAACTGCTTTATAAACTTTCTTTGTGCTCTGATACTTGCCATCCAAAATTTTTTTCTTGGGGACCTTGAGGTTTTCCTACCCTTTTTTGAACCTATACCTTTTCTTCTTCCTTTTGATTTTTGTATCTTTATTTTTCTTGAACGTACTTTAGAATGTCCTTTTTTCTTAATTATAGAAATTGCTCCTGTAGATATCAATGATTTTAAATCTGCTTTTGTAATTGCTTCTTTAATTTCGGTTAATTTGCCTGGGTCTAATTTAACCCTATCAATTCCTACATTAAATGACCTTGCAACAACCCTTCTTTGGTTTCTCACATTCATCTTTGTTTCTCCAGTACTTTTCTTTTTTCTTCTTTTTCCCTATTTTCCTTTTCCTCTTGGGTCTCTTCTTTTTGTTGTTTTTCTTCTGCTTTTTTTATTGCTTGCTCTTTAGATTTTTTCTTCTTTTCTTCTTCTTTTTTCTTTGTTTCTTTTCTCATCTCTCTATCTTGTTCTATATTTTTTATATAATCATCAATCTTATGTATATTAAGGACATTTAATCCTAGCTCTTTAATCTTTTTTAATAACTCCAATCTTTTTTTAATCCCTAAAGACCTGGATAAAATTATTCCATGTTTTTTTGTTAAATCTTTTAATTGACTCACTTTTGAAACAGTAACTTGCATTAGACCTTCTCTTGATAATCCCCTAAACTTTCTTTGGGAAGCATATCCTATTGATGGTAAAAGCCCTTTACCTTTTCTCTTTCTTCTTAACTTAGAGTGCATTCCTTTTGGGGCCCTCCATCCAGTGTTTGCTATTTTTTTAAATATTCTAGCTTGTTGCCTAATGAATCTTGGCTTCTTTTTTATCGGCTTATTTAATTTTTCCATTTTACTATTTCATTAAGAAGACTCCATCTTGAAAAACTCTTCTGTCCCTTTTAGTAATTTTTGTTGCCATTTCTATGTTTGCTGCTGATTGAGCGGTCGCTTCTTTATCCACTCCAGTTAAAGTTATAATATCCGAATCTAATTTAACTGAAACTCCCTGTAAGATTGCTGCTTTTCTTGGAATTTTTTCTCCTAAAAAATTTGAGATCATTATGATATCTTTATCTTGGGTAACCTTCATTGGAAAATGACCAGAACATATCTTCAATTTGTAGGTATATGGATTTTGTACGCCCTGTATTATGTTTTTTATATGTGAATAAAAAGAGTTGACTATCTTTTTAAATTTTCTTGAACTATTCTTTGATTTTATTATTATTTTATCATCATTTAAGTTTAGATTAACATTTTTGAAGGCAAACCTTCTCTCTGTTTCTCCTTTTGGTCCTTTAACTTTTAATAGATTTCCATCTAGATTAACTGATACCCCATTTGGTATTACTAGTGATCTATCGATTGACTTCTTCTCCATTTTAGTAACAATATGCTATTAATCTTCCGCCAATGTTTTTCTCTTTTACTTCGTGGTGTGTTAAGATTCCTTTTGGTGTTGAAATAATTAATATGCCGAAACCTTTTGCTGGCAAGAACCTCTTTTCAAATTTCTCTATGTCTTGTAACTTAACTTGATATCTTGGTTTTATAACCTTACAATTATTAATCTTGTTTGCCAACGTCACATCTAAAATGTTGCCTTTTGACGTTTTGTTTTCTTTATAGTCTAAAATGTAACCTGCTTTCTTTAAGATATTGAGAATTTCCATTATAATCTTTGAACTTGGATAAATAGTACATGTTAATTTTCCTACTTTTTGAGCATTATTTATTTTTGATAATGCATTTGATAACGGGTCATTTAGTGTCATTTTTTCTCCTTAACTGTATTTTTTGAATCCTAAAGATGGAGCACATTCTCTGAAACACGTTCTACATAAGTTCAAACCATATTTTTGTATATGCGCGTGTGTTCTACCACAACGAGTGCATTTTTTTAATGCTGCCCCTGTTGTTCTTTTTTTAGGAGCATTATGTTTAATGAATTTCCTCCATTTTGTTTGTTTTACCTTTAACTGAGTATAGGCTTTCTTATAACTGCTTGTGGTCATTCTTCAATCCTCACCGAATATTTATTTTTCATAAAGTCCATAGCTTCTACCTTTATTATTTTGTGTTTGTTTGGTATTTTTCTTTTCATTATCTTTCTTTCTTTTATTCTAAACCCCGGTCTTGCAAGAGAAACTGCTGTTTCAAATCCAATTATTCCAATTGATGGATCATATTCTGCTCCGGGAACATCTAAATATTCTGCTATGCCAAATGAAAAGTTTCCTTGGTTATCGAAATATGATTCTTTTAGTTTGTTTGCTTTAGCTTCCAACAATCTTTTAAGTAATGCTTCTGCTTTTTTTCCCCTAAGTGTTACTTTACAACCAATTTGAAGGCCAGGTCTTATGCCCCAACCAGGGATTCTCTTTTTTGTAGTGGTTGTAACTGGTTTTTCTTTAGTTATGTTTTTTAAAAGTTTTATAGCTTTGTCCAGCTTGTCTCCTGGTTCACCTGTCCCTATATTCATAGTTAATTTTTCTATTTTTATTTCTCTCATTGGGTTCATTTGAACTCCTTGTCTATGACAAAAGCATAATCCTTTCTAGTGACTATTTTTTTAGAATTTGCATTTAGTATAACCCTGTCTTTAGCCAAGCCATGAAAATGTTGCAGTTCCTGTAAAGTACCTACTGTTCCTTGATGTTTTCCTTCTGTTAGATAAACTAAAGCCCCTTTTTCTAATTTTAGGTGCTTTTTAATTGTTTTATTGAACAATATTACAGAATCTCCTACTTTGTAATTATCTTTATCTACCAAAACGTTTTTACCGTCATATAAATTTAGTTGTAGCTTGCCTTTCTTTAATACTTTCTTGCCAACTATTTTATGTGGTTTTGAATCTGAATCTGTTTTATTTATAGGAACTGCTGTTAATTTTCCATTTATGTACAACATTACATAATATTCATCAAAACTAGGAAGGGATATTATATCCATTAAGCCTATTGGGAATCTGTTATCTTTTCTTACTAGGCCATCAACTAAGATTTTACCATCGTTTAAGATGTTTTTAACTTCTTTTGAAGTTGTTGCATGATTAATAACGTCCTTAAACAAGGTATTTAGTGTTATTGATTTGAATATTTGGTGCGGACCTGGTAAAGGCCTAGCTATATATTTCCTTTCTTTCCTAATTTTTATTGGTATTGATTTAGGAACTCTTATTCTTTTCAGATGTGACATCTTTATTAGACCTCGCTAATGCTTTAATCCTCTCGTTATCTTCTAGATTTAGATCGGTAATCATCAAGTTTGAAGGGTGTATCGGGTAAAAAACTTTTGAGCCGTCTTTTTTGATTAATTGAACTGAATCTATGTGTACTCTGCTTTTCTTTAAGTTAACACTTACTATCTTGCCCTTTGTTTTCTTAAACTGCCCCCTTAATACAGTTACCTTATCCTCTTTCCTAACTGGAAATGATCTTTTCTTGTATTTCGTTCTTAATTCTTTTGATAAGTGTGCTGATAAAAATTTTCTTCTTATATGTAAGGGAGCATTAGCTAAATATTTTCTTTGCTTCTTTGGTTTCTTACTTGATTTCCAGTTTTTTGAAAATTCTTTCATTTTATACAACTATTCCTGCCAGTTTGGCTATTCCTGGCCATCTTTCTGTGACTTCTTTGGCTATAGGCCCTTTAAAAATGGTTCCTTTGGGATTGCCTTTATCATCTTTTAAAATTGCAACAGCATTATCTGCAAATCTTATTCTTGTACCATCTGGTCTTCTATACTCTCTTCTCTGCCTTACTATTACGGCTGGAACTACTTGTTTTCTCATTTCCTTATCTCCCTTTATAACCGAAACAAAAACTAGGTCTCCAATGCCTGCAGTGGGTTTTCTTCTTTTGACTGTCTTTGAACCTTTTACTGATACTAGCCTAACTAGTTTAGCTCCTGAATTATCACAGGTTTCTAAAACTGACCCGTGACATAGTCCTTTAGTTATTCTTGCTCTTAGTGCTTTCATTTTCTATCTTTTCTATTATAACAAAATTTTTTGTTTTTGAAATTGGCCTACATTCTATTATTTTTACTTTGTCCCCAACTTTTACATTGATTGATTCTGGATTGTGGACTTGTAATCTTGTCCTTCTTTTTTCAAATCTTTCATATTTGGGAAGTGGATAAAGTCTTGCGAACTCTACTTTCGCGGTCTTAGCTGAATTAGTCGATATAACTTTAGCTATGAAAACTCTTCCCCTTAAGCTAAGGTTGCTAAAAAATGGATCATGAATATCGTTACTTTGCGTTACTGTTGGTGCTTTTACTTTGATACCTGTATTTCTTGATTTCATTTTTTTATCCTCTCTTCTGGTCTGCCAACTAATTCTTTTCCATCAATTTCTACTTTTTTTCCTTTTAGATTTATTTCCATTTTTACTTGATTTTTTATTATTTTTTTAATTCCTTTTTTTGTATCTATTACAACTATATTTTTTGTTTCATCTATTACTTTACCTTCTACATTTTCAAGGTCTGTATTTTTTGAATTTATTACTCTAATAATTGATCCTATTAACTCGTGCCTTATCATTTATTTTAATTCTATTGAGCCTGGATCAAAACCTAATTTTATAAGTTCTGTTTTAACCTTGGCAGCATGGGTTCCTTGCAGTTCAATAACGTTATCTTTCACTGTACCGCCGCAAGCAAACTTAGATTTCAAGTTTTTTGCTACTTCTTTAATATCAACTTCCTTGCTATTGATTCCTTCTATCACTGTTATCATTTTTCCGAATTTTCTTTTTTCTTCCTTAACCTTTATTCTTTGTTCGCTTTTGGCTAAATTTTCCCATACACCTAATTCCTTAGGTAAGCCTGTTAGTGGGTCTATTTCGCCCATTATTTAGTTTTGGCCTCCTTGGTATTTTTTTCACTTATTTTTGATTTTGTATTTTGAACAGTCAATAATTTTGCTATTGTTCTTCTAAGTAATCTTATTCTACCTGGATTCTCTATTGCTGTACCGACTGCTCTTTGGGTATTAAGTTTCATTAATTCTTTATTAAACTCAGATATCTTTTCATCGATAGCTGAAACATTTATATTTTTTAGTTCATTCTTTTTTATTAATGACATTTTCCTTTTTTACCTCAGATCTTTTCTTTTTTTCTTTTGGTTTTTCTTTTGCCTTTTCTTCTTTTTTTTCCTCTACTTTTACTTCTTCCAATTTTTCTTCTTTAATCTCCACTTTTTTTTGTTCTTGAATCTTAGGTTCTATATGATCTGGCAATCTGGTATTTGGAAGCATTAAGCTAACTTTAACACCCACAATCCCAGACTTAAGATTTGCCGTACTCACTGCTCTTTTTACTTTTGTAAGGGCTGTGTCTCCTGATTTTTTTAAATATCCCGCAGAGAACCTCCAGGATCTTGCTCTTGCACTAGGAACTTTACCTGAGATAACTATTTCAGCGCCCATTGCTCCGGCATCTATTATCATTTGCAGGGTTTTATAACCCACAGATTTAAATCCCTTTGAACCAAATCTTTCTAGAGTAGATACAATTTTATCACAAACAAAACTAACATCCAGATAAGGACTTTCAACTTCGCCTATTTCTATCTGTGGATTCTCCATTTTAAATTTCTTCTTTAAGACTGCAGTTAGTTTTTGGATTGTCTCTCCTTTTTTACCTACTACTAAACCTGGACGTGTAGTATAAACTATTACTTTTTCACCTAACGGCGTTCTTTTAACTTCTGTATGTGAATAACCAGTTTTAGCAAGTTTTGAAGCTATATACTCCTGTATTAAAAACTCCTTTAACTTCTGTTTTACAAATTGTCTTTCAATCATTTTTTTATTTCCTTACCTTCTGCCATTAACTCAATATGTGTTCTTTTCGTTTTTAGTCCTCTTTTTCTTCCATATTTATGTGGTGTGCTGGCCTTATTTGCTATGGCTTTACTTATAATTAAATCGTTTACATTCAATCCCTGATTCTTTGCGTTTGCCTCTAAACTGTTTAATAATATTATGAATTCTTTTGCGGCTTTTCTTGGATAAAAGCCCGGACCAATGTTGCCTTTTCTATGTCCGCGATCTTTATGAAATCTTTTTAATGGTATTGCTTCTTTTTCTTCTATTACTAACTCTAAATACTTTTTTATCTTTGTAAGCGCCTTGTATCTAATATAATCACATATTTCGATTGAGTGCTTGGTTGAAATAGGTAAATCCAATCCTTTAACCCTAGCAATATTTTCCTTATCCATTTTATTTTTGCGATAAAGCCGAACTCGATTTTGTAGCACCTATACCTGGTGCAGAGTGTTGAACTTTCTTTCTTGTTAGCGTGAATTCACCTAAATAACGACCCAACATTTCTTCATTTACAAAGACTGGTGTCCAATCCTTTCCTGTATATACTAATAGTTGTGAACCAACCACCTCTGGTAGGACAATCATGTCTCTAACCTGGGTTTTAATCTGTTTTTTTAAGTCCTTAAATTTCTTTATTTTTGCAATTAATTTTTTTTGTTGATCTGTTAGTCCTCTTAATAATGATCTTCTTTGCCTTGAAGGAACTAGTTTAGCAAATTCTTTTATGTCCATATTTTGTAGTTCTACTAATGTTTTTCCTTTATAACTAAATTCTTTCGCCATTAATTTTTCCTTCCTGATCTCTTAGGTCTTATTGGACCAACTTTTCTTCCTGGTGGAGCAAACCTTGGAGCAGGTTTAATCTTTGAGTGATGTCTTCCTCTACCTGAACCATATGGATGATCAACTGCATTCATTGCTACAGCGGATGTTATTGGATAAAGTTTACCACGTGCCCTCATCAAGAAATGTCTTTTACCGGCCTTAACAAAGGGTTTATCTTTTCTTCCTGCTCCACAAATTGTTCCTATTGTGGCTCTACAACTTGACAATATTTTTTTTTGTTTTTTTGATGGTAATTCGACTAGGATTGATTCACCTAAATTTGATATTACTTTTGCAGAATTCCCAGAAGTCCTGCATAATTTTCCACCATCTCCCGGCATTAATTCTATATTATAAACCAAAGTTCCCTCTGGTATATTTTTTAAAGGCAGAGTATTGCCTGGTTTTGCCTGTGCTTTTGAACCTGATTCTATGAATTCGTTTACTCTTATGTTTTCAGGAGCAAAAATATATCCTTGTTCGTTATTTTCATATTTTATTAATGCTAATGGAGCTGAATGCCCCGAGCAATGGATTAAATCTAAAATTCTTCCCCTAACTAAAGAGGTTTTTTCTAATTCATCATAACTCCTATGTTTAACAGCAGTAACCCATCTATGTGAATGGGCCCTATAAGTAGTTGTTCCTCTTCCTCTACGCTGTTGAATTATATTTTTTCCCATCTTACATACCTTCTGACTCTAATAACTTTTGTATGCCTTCGTAAAATTTTGTACCATCAAACCAATGGATTGTGTGTCCTCTCGTATTAGGGGCAATTAATTTGCCTTCTTTTACTTTAGCCCCTGTTTTCCATATATAATAAACTAAAAAGCTTTGTCTATCCTTAACACCAAATGTATAACAATTTCCGAGGTCGCTAAAAAATTTGCTTTCACCAGTGAACACTAATATTGTTGGGCCTCCGACAACTTCCGCGTTAATAGCGTCTCCTCTGACTAGTAAATCCAAATCATCTAAGCTTTCTAATCTTTGAGTTTGCATTGTTAAGGTTGCCATCTTACATTATTCCTAGTTTAGTTGCAATATCGATTGCAGGATTTTCAACTGGTAACTTAATATATGCCTTTTTTAAACCTTTTTGAATTGAAGTGTTAACGCTCAAAACTTTTATTTTAAACATCTCTTCAAAAGCAGTTTTTATCTCTTTTTTTGATGCTTTTTTATCTACTACGAAGAGTATTTTATTTTCAGATTCCATTAATTTAACTGATTTTTCAGTTGACAATGGATATTTTAAGATTTGATTCATTTTTTATTAAGGAATAATTTATTTTTTTCTAGTTCTTTTATTGAATCTTCTGTATAAATTGTAAATCTCCCAGGAACTGAACCGGGGGCTAATAAACTGACATTTAGCTCGTTTATTTTTGAAATATCTAATCCTGGCAAGTTTGAGGCAGATTTAATTAAAGAACATTCTTTTGATACTACTAACAATATTCCTGATTTCGTTTTGTACTTTCTACCGCGAGATTTTCCTCTTCCTGCCCTTATTTGTTTTTCCTCTGTTCTTTCCAGTTCTTTTCCTAATCCTAATGAAAGAAGTATCTTCTTTATGTCATTTGTTTTGCTTTTGGTTTCTATTTTTGAGTCTATTATAATTGACGGGATATTTATTTTGTACCCGTGTGAATTTATTAAATCTAGATTAAATGTGGCTGCCAAAGCAGACCTAATTGCTTTTCTTCTTTCATTAGTATTTATTTTTTTATACCAATTTTTTTCTGATTTTGGCGGATGAGCTCTTCTACCCCCGACTGAAAATGGAGTAGTTGCTGCAACATAATAGAATTGTGTACCTCTCCTTGTTAGGACTTTTCTTGGAACTCTTGATGCTCCCCTTCCATAGATGCCTTTGTATTTTCTTCTTCTTTTAGAAACATATGAAGAGTAACGTTTACCGGCTTCTTTAAAAGCGCCATATGGCGTTCTAGATGATAATTGCAATGCAATGAATGCTTTTTTTATTATGTCTGGTCTTATTGGTTCATTAAATTGAACAGGCAAATCTATTTGTTTTACTTTTTTTCCTTCTAAATTATATACTTCTGCTTTCATTGTTTACTGTCCAAATTTATTGATTTTATTTCTAATTGATGTTGAGATTTTGATCTTGTTGCAGGAGTTAATATTATTGTCCTTTTTGCTGGTCCAGGAATTGAGCCTTTTAACATTATGTACTGGTTTTTTACTAAGCCATAATGCAAGAAACCAGATTTTGGATTTATTTTTTTGGGATCTGAGTCTATTAATAAATTTTGTTTATTATACTCTGTTCTTTGATGATAACCCATTTGACCTGCGTGGGCTACTGAGAATAAAACTTTTTTAGGTGTCCAAGAACCCAATGAAGCTGGGCCTCTTTTTGTTTTTTCTGCTTTATGTTGTCTTATTGTAACGCCGAATCTTTTAACTGGTCCTTGATAACCTTTGCCTTTTGTGACTGAATGAACATCTATTAATTTATGATCTTTAAAAACATCTTCTAATCTTATTTCCTTATCTAATAATGATTTAGCAAAGTCTAATTTTTGTTTGTTGTCGTTGCCTGAAATAGCTACTTCTAAAACTTCTGGTTTTTTCTTTCCTAAACCTGATAATCTTGGTTGAGTATAAACTACTAACTTTATATCATCAAACTCTTTTGGTTCTACTCCTGCTTTTTTAGAAAGATCTGTTTTCCTTTTTAGATCCTTGTCCATCTTTTGTGAAAAAACTTCAGAAATAAGCTTTAAACCATCATGAGAATTTTTGTAAAAACGCAAAGAAAGAGGTTTTAACGGCGGACATTCAATAATCGTGACCGGAACTGAAATCAGTTGATTTTTATACATTGTGTTCGGTGAAAGGTCTTTTGCCATCACGTGAGTCATGCCTGCTTTGTAACCTATGAATGCTAATAATTTAGTTCCATCTAACTTTGGCCAGTTTCTTATTCTTGCGTAAATACGCTTAGCTCTTTTTCTTGGCCAAATTTGTAAACTTCCTCTTCTTGGTCTGTGTATATTTGGCATTTTTTAGACTATTATCTAGAATCAGCGGCTGAATATCTTAGGCTTTCATTTTATTAAACCTTTTTTTATTAATCAGTAGGGTAAAGGTTTTGTTAGAACTGGGATTTATAAAGGTATCGGAAATAATTTTTAAAATTTTAGAGAAAAAAGTAAAGTTTAGTTCTAAATTTTTTTGGCGCCTTCGGTGCACGGAAACACCCCGAGAGCAGAATCCGAGCCCTGCGAATCCCAGTCGCAGTAAAGGACAACCCAATCAGAGAAAGCAAGGAACCAAGCGACAGAATCAATACGAGGATAGATAAAATAAACAGTTTTGCCTGGTTCATATCTTTCAATTTTAGCTTTCTTGGTTGGAAACCCTTGACTATTTGTTGATTCTAGATCTGCCCAAGAATCTTCTTGTAAACAATCTTCCAAATGTTCTCTTTGCATTATTGGGTTTCCTTCTTCATCTAATCCAATAATTGCTACTAAATCTAATCCTAAGAAGCCTTGTCCTTTTTTAAAAAAATCATTTAAATGAACCCAACAATTATGATTTAATCTGTGAGCATAAGTATCTAATCTATTATCTTCAATTAAATTGCCAGACACATCATATAATACTCTTTTTCCTTGTAAAGCAAGGTTAACATTTTTATATTGAGTAATAAATATTGAAGATCTTGGAATACTTAGTCTGCTTTTTAAAACTTCGATACTGGTTTGTTCCCATTTTGAACCATTAAAACCTTGATTAATTGACATAGCATAATTTACTACATCACCTTCTTGAACTAAAGCATAATCTTCTGGTGCAATTTCAGCCTTTGTTTGAAAAGGAACTATTTGCTTAGAGAAAGCATAAACTCCATCTGGCCCTTCTACAAAAACTTCATTTGGTCTCGCTTCAATTTTTCTTCCTATGATTTGAATTGCCATGGCTTTTCTTAGAAAGAGATCATTTATAAATATTTCTATTTTGTTATCACTAAATAAAGGTAATCTTTTATTTTATTTCATTTTTTTAGTAATATCTATATCTCTATTACACTTCTGACATTTGAATCTTATTACGTCAACGGTTTCCTTCTTCCTGGTTTCTTCATTTATTCTTTGTATTTTTCTTCTTTTAAACGGAACTTGAATTTCCCCCTGAAAAGCACAAAAAGGACAGGTATATTGAACATTAATAGTCAAAGAATCCTCATACTCTTCCTTTTCAATCTGATAATGGCATTCTGGACAGGCATATTCTATTGCCCTTATCTTTGGCTTGCCAGTTTTTGGGTCTCTTGGCTTGCTCATTAATGCTTTATTACACTTAGGACATAGTTCCTTGATAACCCAGGCTTTTATTTTTCCGTTGCCTATTGTCCTATTAGTAAAATAGACACATTCTTCCATGTTAGTTAGCTGTTTTAGTGTCATTTTTCTCTCCTGTCTTATTTATTGGTGACCAATCTTGCTTAAGTGTAAAACCTATGGTTGAAATGGTATTTTTAATTGCTTTGTAGAACCATTTAGAGAAAACTGAAAAAAATTGTTTTTGATCCTGTTTTTCTTTTAAATTTAGGTCGTATGAAGTTATTACTATATAACCAACTAAAATGATTGCTAAAAAAACGAATAACTTTATTTTTACCATGTCATTATTTTAACGAATAAACTTTATGTTTTTAATCTTTTTGCCTATAATTTCAATTATTGCCGCTTTTCCGCTAGAAACATCTCCTGGATTTATGATTGTAGTTTTTCCAAGTTTTTGTTTGCCTTGATATTCGTGCATATGCCCGCAAATCATAATTAATGGATTGTATTTCTTTATAATCTGATTGTATGGTTCAAATCCTACATGTTTTCCATACATGGGGCTTGTTTTAAATTTAACTTTATCAAATACTCCATAAGGTGTATAATGAGTCAAAAAAATAAATCCTTCAACTGGTTTACTTTTTGAAAATAATCTAAATAATTCCTTTTTAGTTTTGTTATATCTTTTTAATCTTTTATTTTGTTTTTTCTTGTCTTTATCGATTGGATGTTTAATATATTCTGTAACGTCAACGTAACGACCATGACCTATAACCTCTAAATTTTTGATTTTTATTTTTCTTCTATCTATCAATTTAATATTTTTTAATGTCTTAATCTTATCGTTATAAAATCCTGGTACAAGTTCTTTAGGTTCGTTTGTATCTCTATAGAAATCAGAATTGCCCCAAACAATGTATATTTTTTTATTTGTGGAATTTAATTTTTTTAAAACTTTTAATCCAGAATCAAATCCATTTTTCTCAAGCTTTTTTGCTTTTTTTATACCTATAACTTCAAACCATTTTTTACCTGTCCAATGTTTGAATTGTAAGTTTCTAATTTTCTCTGTGTTTGGAAAATCACCTGAACTTAGAATTATGTCTATATTACTACTTTTTGCGAGTTTTAAAATTTTTTCTGGCAGTTTTCCGTGAAAATCGCCTATGGCAAGAATCTTCATATTATTTAAAAAAGAGTTAATATTTATAAATAATTGTTTTTTAATACAAAAGATAGCCCCATAGTCTAGGAGCTTTTCTTTAGAAAAGAAAACTTCGGAAAAGAAAGCTGGACAAAGGCCAATGACGCAGCCCTCTGGAGTAAACTTTAAGAAAGTTTAAACAAAAAAGGGTAAGGCTGAAGCCCAGGTTCAAATCCTGGTGGGGCTATATTGTTTTGTAAAATATATATTAGATAATAATGTTACTTGACAAGTACACGTAGGGTATTTAAATATCTTTATCTTTCTTATTCTAATGTATAATCAGTATGGGTATAAACCAATTCAAACCCCTAAACTTTCTAATAAACTTGCTGAATTGGTGGGTATTATTTTAGGTGATGGTTGTATTATGGCTTATCCTAAAAATTCTATCTACTCTTTAACAATCGCGGGTAACTCAAAAAAAGATTATTACTACCTGAAAGAACACGTCTCCTCGTTGTTGAAAGAATTATTTGATCTGGTTCCTTATTTTTATCTTCAAAAAGATAGGGCCGGCATACAACTAACTGTGAGGGGAAAGATGCTTATAACTTATTTGGTCAAAATAGGTCTAAAACCAGGAAATAAGGTTAAGAATAATATTACAATTCCTGGTTGGATTTTAGAAAATAAGTCGTATGTACAAGCTTGCATTCGTGGGCTTATTGATACCGATGGTTCGGTCTATTTTTGTGGTGATGGTTCACTCTTCACTAAAATAAACTTCTGTTCTGGGATAGAAAAACTAAGAAAAGACTTTAGGAATGCACTAATTAAGTTAGGTTATCATCCCACACCTTGGAATAAAAAAAATTTAATGATATATAGAAAGAATGATGTTATAAAATATTACAAAGAGATAGGTTTTAAAAACCTAAGAAACTTAACTAAATTCAAAGCTCCCGTGGTCTAGCCCGGTCATAAGAACCAAGGTTCTTATCAGCTCCTTGGAAAACTTACTGGAGAATGACGCGAGCTTCTCGAGCTTGCAACCCGAGAAGTGGCTTTAAAGCTACTAGGGAATTCAAATCTCGGCGGGAGCATTTATTTTTTCTTTTTTAACTTCTTAATAGATTCAACATTTACATGTGTTTTTGCTAAACCCCAAGCGGTTAATGCGGAGATAATCAAACCTATTGCAGTACTTATTACTATGATATTATCTTTAATTCTGTCCCCTAATGTTTTTGCTGGTTGGGCTACATTAAGTTTTAGTCTAATATCCTCTATGTTTGATGTTATCAGATTATAGTTTAGATCAAAATCTTCTTGAGAATAACGAACATATTCTAGTTGCACTTTTTGTATTAAACTTTTTGTATATTCAATATCACCCTCGATGTTTTTTACATCATATCCGTCTGCCCTCTTGTTAAACATTTCTTCTTCATACTTTCTTAAATCTTCACGGGCCTTTGTTATTTTTTGTGAAGCATCTGTCACATTAATTACCTTTTTTTCATCTATTGGCTTTTTTTCTTCTGTCTTTATTGAAATTGTTTTAATCTCCTGTTTTATTAAGTTTGATGCTGAAAATATTTTTATTATAACGTCTGCTTGGTCTCGAGCTGATACTTCTAGTAAAACATTCAAAAAATTAGATTGTTTTTGACTTAAAGATTCTAGCTTATTTGAATCTTTTGTTTTTACTCCTTCGCCTGAGATAGTAGCATATAAATCTAATAATTCTTCTGAACCATCATTTTCAATTTGAATAACTAAATTGTTATTTCCTGGATATAACAAGCTTGGTGCTACTGATAAAATTTTAACCGAGGTTTTTTCAATTAAAACATAAATTTTATCTTCACTATTTGTTGTTGATTGTAAATCTGTTGATAAAAATTTAATTTCTTTTATTGAATCTGTATCATATTCTGGTATTGAATATGTTGTTATATTTTCTAATGTTGATTGTGGCAAAGAAAACATACACTCTAAATCGCATTCTTTTGATTGAGGTATTATTTCTGAAGATGTAGAATTTTCTATCTTTATTGAATAATCAACTTGAATTGCTTTTACTGTTGTAATGAGAAGCAAAACAATCAAAAAATAAATTATTATCTTATTCATGTCACTTTATGGGCACGAAAAGGCTTTTAAATCTTTTGAAGAGCTTTTCTTAGAAATAAACGTTCGCGAAAGAAATAAATTCTATCTTTTTTTATTTTAACGGAGAGATTTCTTAATTCCCATAATAACGCCAGGACCTATATTTTCTGATGTTGGATCTGAATGTATTTTTTCATGTCTATATTCTGCAGCCAAAAATAATATGGTATCTTTGGGTAGGATTTTAATTCTTCCTGGAATAGTTTCGATACCAATCCTTAAGTAATAACCTAAACCAGAACCTTCACTATCAAATCCTTCTATTTTAAATGTGCCTAGTCTTGGATCTGCATCAACAACTAAATGCTTATAATCTATTCCTGTTGTCAATTTTAATAATATATCTTTTAATTTAATTTCTGGATAATAATTCAAGTTCAATCCGATTCCTAAAAGTTCATCTGTTATATCTATATCTAAAGGGGGCAGAATTGGGTGTGTTAAATGACTTTCAACCGTATCTTTTCCATAACTAAATTTTAGTCCTAAGGAAGTTCTTCTTGCCCATTCTTCTTTTGTTAATCTTGAAAAAAAATATTTCCCTTCTAGCTCTAGAAATGTATTTTCTGTTGTCCTATCTGAAAAACTTTTTATCCTTCCATGATATCCTAATAAATTTGTAACATTATTCCAGAATCTTATTTCTCTTTTTTCTGGATTTAATGAGTAAAACGGAGTATTTAGTTGGATTAAAAATTTGTCCGGTATTAGGAAATCTGCTAATGTTGTTTGTTGTTTGTTTATATCTAAATTAGAGATAGATTCTGGAAGCGGCTCTTCGATATATCTTAAAAGAAGGTTTGAGCTTATCCCTTCTTGTTCAGTTTCTACTTTTGGTTCTTCTTTTGTGATAACTTGACTTGTTTCAGATTCAACTTTTTCAGAATATGCTTGAATGGCTTTATCTAAATCTGCTTCTGTTATATTTGGTTTTAAATCTGAGCAGCTAGTTGTGACTGTTATTAGACCCAAGGCTACAAACTTTTTTAATTTTTTTAAAAAATTATGCATTTTTGGAACTACGATAAATAGTATATTTATAAATACGTCGGTTGGCTTTTGAGAAGATTTTTATAGTTTATTTTTATTTTATAATTGTACACGCCAGTGGGGTAATGGCAACCTTTCGGCTTCCCAAGAACCTTTTTAGAAAAAAGCTTCACTAAAAAGAAAACAGAAAGAGCCGGAGCTGCGAGTTCGATTCTCGCCTGGCGTAATTTAATTTATTATTTCTGCTTTAATTATTTTCACTTCTTTTACTGGTTTATCATTAGTATCTGTTTTTACTTTTGCTATTTTGTCAACAACATTCATTCCTTCTATTACTTCACCAAAGGCAGGATGTTTTGTATCTAGAAAATTATTATCTGCTAAATTTATAAAAAATTGGCTTCCACCTGTGTTCGGACCAGCATTAGCCATCGAAATGGTTCCCCTATTATTTTTGTTTCCGCCTTTATGAGAAAATTCATCCTTTATCACATAACCTGGACCACCACGACCTGTCCCTGTTGGATCTCCGCCTTGAATCATAAAATTGTCGATTACTCTATGAAAAATAATTCCATTATAGAACCCTTGCTTGACTAAAGTTTTAAAATTACCTGTCGTAATTGGCATATCATCATATAATTTTATAATTATATTTCCTTCTGTTGTTTCTAATAGAATTTTATTACTTTCTGACATTTTACATCCTCCTAGAATTATTAAAACTAATATTATCATTAATTTGAGTTTCATAATGATTTTAAAAAATAGGGAATATATAAATTAATCGATAAAGGATGTGTGCATTGAAAAGTTTATAAATGTTTAATTACAAACTAATGGCGCTTCATATGGTGGGCTTGTTATCAGGTTTGTGATGATTTCTTCATTTTTGATTGGATACATTAATTCTGCTCTGATAAACACTTTATTCTCTTCTGGGATAATGTTCATGAGTATCTTCTTTTAACGGAAAACCACGAGTCTTATAATCTAAAACTATTAATTTTTTGTCTTTTACAAGCAAATTATCAACTGCACCATGCAAAAGAACATCATTTTCTTCATCTTTATATTCTATGCCTTTTAAGTTATTTCTCCATATTTTTAGTTTTTCTTTATCATTGAATAATTTACAATCTTTAACTTGTTCTTTTAGTTCTGGAGGTAGCTGATTTTTTTCCATAAAACGATCAAAATGCTCTTTTAGGATTTTATCCATTCCAGAAGGGAGAGAAGGAAAAATAGATTCAGGACGTTTTATTTTTTTGACTATCTGAAGCCATAAGCATCTAGGACAGTCTAGCATTAGATTTATACTTGACGGGCTTAGTTTGAACATAATCCATTCTTAATCATAGGTATTTATATGTTTTTGGAGAGTTACCTCTATCAGTTGACATGACCAAAAAAAGAGTAAAAGATTTAAATAACATACAAGAGCTATCAATAATAAGATAAGTTACCTAATATAGGATGACTTGAGAAGGTTAAAAATTGACTAAAAAAAACTATTTCCAGATAAGTACTGCTATAGATTATCCCACAAATTTTCCGCACGCGGGGCATCTATACGAAAAAATATGTACTGACGTTATAGCTAGATGGAAAAGGCTTCAAGGATTTAAAGTTCATTTTAGTACGGGTTTGGATGAATTCGGCAGTAAAGTAGCAAAGTGCGCAAAAGCTAAAGGCATGGAACCACAAAAGTTTGTTGATTACATGTCTCAATTTTTCTTGAAATTGTGCAAATTATACAACATATCCTATGATGATTTTATAAGAACTACTGAGAAAAGGCATGAAAAGATTGTGAATGAGATATTTATGAAAAATTATGATAACGGCGACATCTATAAAGGAGAATATGAAGGCCTGTATTGTGTTGATTGCGAGACCTTTTATCTAGAAAAAGATTTAGATAATGGATATTGTCCCATACATAAAAAACCTGCTGAAGTTGTTAGGGAAGAAAGCTATTTCTTCAAGATGAGTAAATATCAGGAAAGATTAATTAAGTATATTAAAGAAAATCCAAGTTTCATTAGACCTGAAAAAAAAAGAAATGAAATGTTAAACAGATTAAAAGAACCCCTAAGAGATTTAAGTGTTTCTAGGACTAGTGTAGACTGGGGAATAAGGTTACCAATTGATAAGAAGCATACTAATTATATCTGGCAAACAGCCTTAATCAATTACCTGACAACTGTTGATTATCCAAATAAAAAATTCAAAGATTTTTGGCCTTGTCTACATATCGTCGGTTCTGATATTATCTGGCATCATTCCATAATATGGGGTTCATTCTTAATGAGCGCTGGGATAGAATTGCCTGAAATTTTTGTCCATGGTTTTGTGAATATCAAAGGGCAAAAAATGAGCAAAAGTTCGGGTGTTGTTGTGGATCCTCTAAAATTAACAGATAAATATCCGGCAGACGCAATTCGATATTTTTTAATCAGAGAAATTACATTTGGGCACGATGGTGACTTTTCTGAAGAAGCATTGAAAGAAAGATTGAATAATGAACTAGCAAATGACTTGGGAAATTTAGTTAGCAGAAGTTTAACTATGGTTGAGAAATATTTTGATGGAAAAATCCCAAAAGGAAAAAATGAATTAAAATTTGATATTGAAAAAATAAAAAAATTAATGGAAAATTATGAATTAACAAATGCTTTAAGTGAGATTTGGAAATTTGTTCAGGAGATTAATAGATATATTAATAAAGAAAAACCTTGGGAAAATGAAAAGAGGAGAGAAACGGTTTTATACAGTGTTTTAGACTCTATTAAGATTGTTAGTATCTTATTATCTTCTTTTATACCTGAAACTTGTGAAAAAATAAGCAAACAACTTGGTTTTGAGATTAAAAGCCTGAAAGATTGTAAAACAAATTTATTAAAAGAAGGAAAAATAAAAAGGGGGGAGATATTGTTTAAGAAGGTTGAATAAATGTCTATTGGTGTTTCATTTGATGTTGATACAGAAAACTTAGAGAGAAATATTTATTGTTTAATCGGTTTTTATGAAATGTACGGTAATGCTCCAGATATTCCTTGCTTAAGTGGATTAAAAAGGAAAAGAGAGGACTTATTGGATAAGATTATGAGACAAATACAAGAAATGGGGTTTGTTGCTCCTAGTAATTTTATTAATGGCTTGGTAGAATTTTATGAAACTTATGGAACTAACTTTAATATACCTTGCTTGGTTGGTTTAAAAAGAAAGAGAGATAATTATATAAATGATCTTGATGATTTCATTAGAGCGATAGTTGAAAATGGACAAAATCAGTTTTAATGATTTTAATAAAATAGATTTAAGAGTCGGGAAAATAAAGGCTGTAAAAGAACATCCTAAAGCTGATAAATTACTAATTTTAGATATTGGTTTAGGTGAAGGAGAACATGATATACAATTAGTTGCTGGTTTAAAAAATCACTATAAAGAAAATGAGTTATTAGGAAAAAAAATAGTAGTGGTGAGAAATTTAGAACCTGTTGTTTTGAGGGGGATTGAAAGTCAGGGTATGTTATTGGCTGCTGAATTTCAAGGCAAAATTTCATTATTAACTGTTGACAAAGATATTGAGGTTGGTGCAAAGGTAGAGTGAATTATGAAGAAAAGAAAATTTCTGTTTGTTTTGCAAATGAAAATAGAAGTCTAACTGCCGAGAGAATTTTTAGAGAATTATTGGTGAAAAAATGGTATAAAGTTTCTGATGATCTGAATGCTAAAAGAGGAAGGGTTGTTTTGTCTGCCGGTTTTAGGCCTGATGTAGGTGGAAGACAAGTAACCAAAGAATTAGGAGATTGTGTTGATGAAATTTTCGTTATGAGTAGATGGATGATAGATGAACTTGCTGAGGTATATAAACAAGATGTGAGGAAGATTACTACTTTGGATATACCCAATGCTTATAGAAAAGATGATCCTGAATTAATTAGTTTATTGAGGTTAAAGCTTTCTGAATACTTAGAATTAGAGGGATATTAGATAATATCTCTTAAGCATATAAATATATTTAAAGAAACTAATTTTCTTAAAAAAGATGCAAAGAATTTGGACCGAAAAACATCGACCTCAGACATTTAAAGAAGTAATAGGGCAAGATAAGATAGTTGAAATAATAGAAGCTATGACTAAAAATAAAAACATTCCTAATTTATTATTTGCCGGGCCAGCCGGGGTTGGTAAAAGTACTGTTGCTTTAGTTATTGCCAAAGAGTTATTTGGTGATAGGTGGAGAGAGAATTTTTTAGAATTAAATAGTTCAGACGAAAGAGGGATTGATATAATAAGGGGGGTAATTAAGGACTTTTCGAGAACAAGAGCGATGGGTGATGTTCCTTTTAAACTAATATTTTTAGATGAGTGTGATAGCTTAACTAAGGAAGCACAACAGGCCTTGAGAAGAACAATGGAAAATTATACAGATAACGTTAGATTTATCCTTTCCTGTAACTATAGTAGTAAACTAATAGATCCCATCCAAAGCAGATGCAGTGTTTTTAGATTTAAACCTTTGGATAAAGAAGGTGTAAAAAAAGTCATTGAAAAAATAAAGAAAGAAGAAGGATTAACGATTAATGAAAAAATAAGCGAGGCACTTTATGATATTTCTGATGGCGATGTTAGAAGAGTAATAAACATATTACAAAGCTGCGCTTCTTTGAATAAGGTAATAACTGAGGATTTGGTTTTTAGTTTAGTTTCTGCTGCAAGACCTAAAGAAGTTAAAGAAGTTTTAGAATTCGCGGTCGATGGAGATTTTATTAAGTCTAGGGATAAGTTATTAGACACTATGCTGAAACATGGACTAAGCGGATTAGATGTAATAAAACAAATTCAGAAAGAAATTTTAAATTTAAACATAAAAGATGAAAAAAAATTAATTTTAATTGAAAAATGTGGTGAAGTTGAGTTTAGGATGGTTGAAGGTTCTGATGAATATCTACAACTAGAATCTTTACTAGCAGCAGTTGTTTTATATGGAAAATGAGTTTTACTGAAAAATATAAACCTAGAAAATTAAGCGAGGTTTTTGTTAGCAAGGAAAAAATATTGATGCTGAAAAAATTAGTTTTAGAGAGAAAACCAGTTATATTGAATGGCCCTACTGGTTCTGGTAAAACAAGCTTGGTTTATGCTTTGGCTGATGAATTAAATTATGATGTTTTTGAAGTAAACGCAAGCGACAGCAGAAATAAAAATAATATTGATTCAATTGTTAGGCCTTCAAGTTTAGAGGGAAGTTTGTTTGGCAAGGGAAGAATAATATTAATAGATGATATTGAAGGATTAAGCGGAACAAAAGACAGAGGAGGAGTACAGGCTTTGGCTAATTTGTTAGAGGTAAGCAAATGGCCGATTGTTATAACTACTACTGATGCTTATAATCAAAAAATTTCTGTCTTGAGAAAAAGAAGTGGACTAATAGAGATTGAGCCTTTTGATTCATTAATAATTTTTAATATTTTAAAAAAAATTTGTGATGATGAAAACATTATTTATGATGAAGTTGCTTTAAAAGAATTATCTAGAAGGGCTTCAGGTGATATACGGGCTGCTATAAATGACTTACAAAATTTAACTTCTAAAAATAAAGAACTTAGCAGGGATAGTTTAGGAAATTTAGATGACAGGGAGAAAAAAGAAGAAATTTTTATGGCATTGAATCTAATTTTTAAAAGCAAAGAAATCGAGAAAGTTATCAACAGCATAGAAAAAACAGATATTGATTTGGATGAAGCTTTTTTATGGATAGATGAAAATTTGCCATCACAATATTTGAAAAGCAGAGATTTGTTTGGTGCTTATGAAAATTTATCTAAAGCTGATGTTTTTAATGGAAGAATTATCAGATGGCAATACTGGAGATTTTTGGTTTATAGGAATTTTTTCATGACTGCTGGCATTGCTTTGTCTAAAGAGAGTAAATATATCAATTTTAGCAATTATAAACGAAGTGGAAAATTATTAAAATTGTTCTGGGCTAAACAAAAAAATTTGAAGAAAATAAGCATTTGCGAAAAAATTTCAGAGAAAAATCATGTTTCTGTAAAACTGGCTGTAAAAGATGTTTATCCTTTTGTCAAATTGATTTATAAATCTGGAAGATCTATTGATGAATTTGAATTTGATGATGAGGAAATTGAATATTTGAGAAAATGAACTTACATAGATTCTAATCTTCTTATCCTCTCATTAATCTCTGGATGAGTTGAAAAAATATTAGAAGTGTGTTTTTTAAAGTGTCTTAAAGGATTTTCTATAAATAGGTGTGCTGTAGCTCTGTTTGCTACTTCAACTACTGGCTCTTTGTCATCCCTTATTTTTTTTAAGGCACTAGCTAAACCGGGAGGATAGCGAGTTAATAGCGCTCCGGAAGCATCTGCCAAAAATTCCCGTTTTCTGGAGATTGCGAATTTTATTAACTGCACTATTATTGGAGTTAAAATTGCTAGAACTAAACCTATTACTATTATAAATGTGTTTGCTTTGTTTTCTCTATCTCCTCTAGACCAAAAAAAACTTCTTAATAACATATCAGAAATTAAAACTGTGATTCCCACTAAAGTTGCTACTAGCATCATAAATCTAACATCGTAATTTTTAATGTGAGAAATCTCATGAGCTATTACTCCTTCAAGTTCTTCTCGATTTAATCTTCCTATTGCTCCGCTTGTTACTGCGACAATAGAGTGTTCGGGACTTCTGCCACTTGCAAAGGCATTAATTGCACTATCATTAATAACATATATTCTTGGAGTTGGAAGGCCTGCAGCTATTGATAATCCTTCTACAGTATTAATCAAATAAGTATGCTCTGGCTTTCTGGCTTCTTTAGCTCCCGTCATTGCTAAGATCATCTTATCGCCAGAGTAATAACTAACTAAAGTAAATATTAGTGAAATAAAGAAAGCGAAAAATAATCCTAAATAAGGATCAAAGAAGATATAACCAAAAATAAAACCTAAAAGTATTATTACTGCAAAGAATAATGAGATTAACAAAAATGAGTTTCTTTTATTTGTTGAAATTTCATTGTATATATCCATTTTAGACTAAATCTAGAACTGCACTTTAACTGGTTGTTTAGCTGCTTCTTCAATCTCAAAGTATTCTTTTTCATTAAACCCGAATATTGAAGCAATTACTTTAGATGGGAATGTTTGAACTTTCTGGTTTAAAGTTAAAACTGAGTCATTATAGAATTGACGAGCATAAGCAATTTTGCTTTCTGTTCCTGAGAGTTCTTCTTGTAATTGCAGGAAATTTTTACTTGCTTTTAATTTTGGATAATTTTCAGCTACCGCAAATATTGTTTTTAATGCTTCTGATATTTGATTTGAAGCTTGTGCTTTTTTTGCTAGAGATGGGTTCATTAAAGAAGTCCTTGCTCTTGTTAAACTTTCTAATGTTCCTCTTTCGTGCTTCATGTAGCCTTTTACTGTCTCCACTAAGTTTGGGATTAGATCATATCTTCTTTTTAATTGAACATCAATTTGAGCCCAGGCATTTTCTGTCCTATTTTTTATTCTAACTAAAGAATTATAGGCTATGATAACATACAAAACAATTAGTACTAAAATTATAATTATTGCCCATAATAATGCTGACATAGTGGATAAAAAGCTTTATATTAGTTTAAATATTTTATGTATCTAAATATTATAGTTTAAAAGAGGTAAAATGGCTTATGATATCATTGTAGGAAGAACAGAGGCTGATAGAAAGGCATTGGGAACTAAAGGAACTATTTTTTTAGGAAAACATTATGTTAGAATGGGGGAAACTGTTTCTTTAAGCAATAGGGTCTTATTAGATGTTGCCAGAACACATGTTATACTTGTTTCCGGTAAAAGAGGGAGTGGAAAGTCTTACTCTTTATCTGTAATAGCAGAAGAGATGGCAAAATTACCTGAAGATATTTCAAAAAATTTAGCAATATTGATGTTTGATACTATGGGTGTTTTCTGGACAATGAAATATCCTAATGAGAGAGACGAACATTTATTAGAACAATGGGGATTAAAACCACAGAGCTTGAATATTAATTTATATGTTCCTGAAGGATATTATAATAAATACAAGGAAAGAGGTTTGCCTGCGGATTACTCTTTTTCTATTAAAACTAGTGAATTAAGTGCTAGTGATTGGTGCAATGTTTTTGATGTTAAGATAACAGATCCTATTGGTGTCTTGATTGAGAGAACTCTTGAAGAGCTAAGATCTGAGTTGGAAAATAAATATGATATTGATGATATAACTGAAAAAATAAAAAAAAACAAGAAAGCCACGCAAACAGTTAAAGATGCAGCAGAGAATAGATTTGTAAATGCCAAGAGTTGGGGTTTGTTTAGTGTGGAAGGAACTGAAATTAGTGGATTAATAAAAAGGGGTGAAATTTCTGTTTTGGATACCAGTGCTTATACTCAAGTTTCTGGGGCTTGGAGCATTAAATCTTTAGTCTTGGGGATAATCGCTAGGAAATTGTTAACAGAGAGAATTGTTTCCAGAAGATTAGAAGAATTGGAAAATATTGAAACTTCACAAAGATATTTAATTGATGTTGAAAAAGAATTGGAAAAACCAATGATCTGGCTGATGGTGGATGAGATGCACGAATTTCTACCAAAAAAAGGATCTACTCCTGCTACTGATGCATTAATACAATTACTAAGAGAAGGTAGGCAGCCCGGAATTTCTTTAGTTATGGCAACACAACAACCAGGTGAAATTCATAAAGACGTTTTAACTCAATCAGATATAGTATTAAGCCATAGATTAACTGCAAAAGCTGATATTGAAGCGTTAAACTCAATGATGCAGTCTTATTTGTTGGTTGAGATAGAGGATTATATGAATGGCTTGCCAAATTCAAAGGGAGCCGCTATTATATTAGATGATAATTCTGAAAGGATTTATCCTATCGGAGTAAGGCCCAAACTAAGTTGGCATGGTGGAGAAGCCCCTAGTGCTGTTAAATTTAGCAAGAAAGATGAACTTAAAGAACTTTAAAAAAGTAGAACTAAGGTGACATCAGTATTTCTTCTTTTCCTTTCTCAAAATCAAAAGAAAATAAATATCTTACATCCTCTCTTCCAAAACTAAGTGATTCTAAATTTCCATCAGGATTCAATCTAAATGCACGTATGCCCGTATCAAAATCTTGGGGGCCCCTATTTATGGCACAAGCAGCTAAGATATTTCCTTCTTTTAAATAATTTCTTGCATCACTATGAATATTAATGCCAGTCCTTCTTGGATCTCCATACCTAAGGGCAATTATTCCTTCTAATCCAAAACCAATCCTATCCAACAAACATTCAAATTTCTCTTTTCTGAAACTGTTCAGAGAAACGCCGTTATATCTTTCTACATACTTAGAAATGGATTTTATTGCATTTTCTACAGGAATTGGATTAATTCCTAATTCGATTAATGTGGAATGATTAAGGCCGAACATTTTGTTTAGAGTTGAAGAAGCCAAGGTAATTTTAAATGCTTCTATTAAATCTTCAGTGGTTATTTTAGGAGAACATATCTTATCATAGAACCTATCATCAAAAAGAATTGCTCCTTGTAATCCTCCTGGCGTCCAAAAAGTAGTTTGATATCTCCACGGCCATAATGACATGGCCGCATCTGGAACAAAATAATCCTCTTCTTCTGATTCCCCTATATCTACCGGAGAGTATTTTACTTCTTTCCCTTCCTTAAAACAAGCGTACATTGCAAGATCAGCTCTAATATTGATTTTTCTTTTTCCTACAATAGCATGAGCTAAAAATTTAGGTCTTCTTTGTTGCTCTTCTTCAATTATCTTATTTATTAAATCGCTTGCCATATTTCATTGCCTTTTAATTAACTATATAAATCTTCCTATTTTTAACTATTTAATAGTAGTTAATTATTAAAGAACTTTAGAATCAATACAGACACGATAGTAAGACAAGTATATTTTAGAATTTTAAATGTCTATTCCTAAAACTTTTATTATAAACTCGTCTATTTCCTTAATCCTATCCTTATTTAAAGAGACTTGCAATCCATAAAACGCCGGTTTTGTTATAATAAATCTATCTTTGATTAATTGTTTAGCTATTTTGTTTATATCTTTTCCTAAATGTGAAGGAAAGCCTTTTTTTAACGTATCAAAATGGGTATGAACTCCACCAATTAGTTTTTTCCTTCTTAAATGATAAAGAATTGTGGCTTTTATTTTCTCATCAGTAAAATCCATAATTTTATTATTGCAAGGGAATATTTAAATGTTTCTAATATTGTAATATAAAAACATAAATAGAAATATTTATAAAGGTTGATATTATTAAAAAAGTATGGAAAATGAAACAATTTTTGTTGAAGTATTTGGAAAAAATCCCGTAATAAAAGTTTTAGATTTTCTCATAACTTTTCAGGCTTTTGATTATCCTTTGACTGAGATAGCTAAAAATTCCGGAGTAAGTTATTCAACTTTACAAACTTTTTGGGATAAGCTAGTTAGGAGTAAGATAGTAGCAAAAACTAGGAGAGTTGGAAAATCTGATTTGTATAAACTAAATACTAATAATCCAGCGGTTAAACAATTGATAAAACTGGATTGGAATTTGATTATGGGTGTAGAAGAAGAGATTGTGGCTTAAAGAACTTTAAAATCGATGCAAATTCTATAAGTAAAAGGAGCATAATTTCCACATTTTACAATTTTTAAAATTTTGAATTTTTTAAAATGGGACTTTAGTTTTTTACTTAGATCTTTAAATTCTTTTTCTTGAGCAAATGTATAAAAATGAATTATTGTGTTTTTCTTAATTACTATTTTGGTTAAATCTAAAAAATCCTCTGCTGATTTTGGTAATGGCATTAATATCCTATCAAATTTTAGTTTTAATTTAGGAACTATTCTTCTTACATCCCCTCTATACAAGGTTACATTGTTTGTCTTATTTAAAATTAAATTTTCTTGAGCTAATTTGTGTGCCGTCGGGTTTAACTCTATACCTATTATGCTCTTAGCTCTTGTATTCTTAGCTATTTCAATAGGCAGAACCCCTATACCTGAAAACAGGACTAAAATGTCTTCTCTTGGCTTTATTTGATTCAAAATTCTTAATCTTTCTGAAGAAGTTCTTGGAGAGAAATATGTTTTTTCTATGTCAACCTTTAACTGAACTTTGTTTTCTTTATGAATTGTTATTTTATTTTTGTCACCCAGTATTATTATTACTTTCTTCAATCGGTATTTTCCTTTATGAATATCGGACTTATAAGCTACTGTTTTAATATGCTTATTTTTTCTAATTAGTTCTTGGGCTTCTTTTTTAGATATTTTTTTATTAAATAAAGCTATACTACCAATAATTTCATAAGATGTCATATTTTTTTAACTCTTTTTTTAATTGAATAATGTTTTTATAATGTATTGACTTGATACCTAAGTTTCTAGCTGTTACTATATTTTCTGTTTGGTCATCAATAAATATGGTTTCTTTTGGCTTAAGTTTATATTTATTTAATAGTAACTTATAAATTTTTATCTTTGGCTTTGCTATTTTGGCATCAAATGATGTAACTATTCCATTGAATAATTTATCAAAATGAACTTGCTTATTTTGTGAATTGTACCATTCTCTTGCATGATTTGTTAAGGAATACAGTTTATGATTTTGTTTTAATTCCTTTATCAGATTTAATATTTCGTAATCAATTTCATGCGCGGAATAGAGGTGTTTTTTTATAAAGAACACGGGATATTTCAGATGTAGGGTTGTTTTTACTTTTTCAAAAAATTCTTTCTCTGTGATTTTAGAAACTCGCCATTCACGCCAGTATTTTTTTATTTTTGGCTGAATATTTGTTTCCCTTAAAACCTTATTTTGCTTGAAAATCAATTTTGAAATTGTTAGAGCCAATTTATTATATTTTGTTTTTGTAATTAAGACGCCACCAATATCAAATATAATATTTTTAATCATTTTATTTTACTGTATTAATGTTAGATAATCTTTCGTCTTTTTTAATCTATTTAGTAATAATATCTTTTCTATTATTTTTGTGTTATAGTAAATTTCACTGCAAGATTTGCATTTCCATCCGCCTAAGGTAAAATTATTAAACTTCAAGTTTTTTGTATATTTTGCTATTTTTCCACAAACACATCTCATTCCTTTAGATTTTATCATTTTACCCAAGAGTCAAGTCCTTTTTGAGATATTGGTTTTTTTGTTATTTGTTGCAATGTTTTATTTACTCTTTCTTCTGAAAAATCATGTTTATCCACTAATATTTTTTTTACTTTTTCTTGGTCTGGTTCTTTCCAGTTTAGTTGATAATTTTCCATT
Organism: Candidatus Woesearchaeota archaeon; assembly: GCA_016188045.1. Taxonomy (GTDB): domain Archaea; phylum Nanobdellota; class Nanobdellia; order SCGC-AAA011-G17; family JACPIM01; genus JACPIM01. The sequence goes on from JACPIM010000007.1 coordinate 35,292, forward strand.
ACAGGCATCGACTTAAATATAGCATAAATCTGCTTCCAATTGAAATCTGGCTTTACTTCTTGGAATAACTTATCAAAATTACTTTGTTGTTGGACTAATTTTAAACCGATTTTGGGTCCTATACGTCGAACACCCCCTACATTGTAATCAGTACCTATTAAGATACCTAATACTATTAGTTGGTCTTGATTAATCTTAAGTTGATTTAAAGTTTGTTTTAAATCTATTAGTTCTGGTTTATTCTGAATTGTTCCTCCTGAAGGCAATCTTCTTCTTTGCGAAATGGTAAGGCTTCTTATTAATCTTGGTGTACCGAACAGTAAAGCATCTGCATCTTGACTTACTACCGCCCATGCATCTTTTTGTTTTACAATATATGCGCACTGTGCTTCTGCTTCTGAAACGGCTTGTATAACCGGTATTCCCAGGGCCTTTAATAATTCTTTTGATTGAGAAATAATTTCATCACTTAATCTAATCGTTTGTTTTGAATACTTTAACATTGCTTCTGTATCTTCTTCTTGTTGAGCTTGTTTTAGTTTTTCTTCTGCGACTCTTTTTCTATGTTCTCTTCGTTCTCTTTCATAAATCTTTAAATCTGGTGCTCTACCATCAAAACAGAAAATTAATTTTAATCCTTCTGCCATTAATTTAGTTACTCTTGTACTTATACCCATTAAGTGGCTAGTTATTCTGCCTTTAGAATCCATTAGTGGAATTCCATTTCTTTGGCGAATAGAGGCTAAGAACTGATAAATCGCTGGACTTGCATCTACAGCCAAGACTTTTCCTTTTAAGTCACTAATTTCAATTTCTTTTTTAGGAAGTAATTCCCATATGTTTATTCCCATTTTTATCTATCTCATTGAGCATATGTGCCTTCAGGCAATTATAGCGATTTGTTTTTTATTAATTATGCTAGATAATTTAACTCCCATTAGTATTATCGATATTAAGAAAATTTATAAATATTACCTGGGTTTTATTAAACATAAAAGATGGTGATAAAGCAATTATTCTTAAAACATAAAGGCGGATTATATACTTACCGTGTTCATAATAAAAAGCTAGATAGTTACTGCAAGGAAAACGGCTTTAATCCTTTGTATAACTATTTGCAAGGAATTTTTAATGAATGTCCTAATGAATATTTTAATACTGGGCCCAGAAGCTCAACTTTAAAATTCAAGCTTGTTGATGATTTAATAGAAGTTCAAGGCCATGAAGTTTCCTTATTGGCTAGATATGGATTAGATAATAACCAGTTTAGGTTTAATGATAATCATTCTAAAGTCCAGGTTTTTATGCTAGAAAACGATAAAAATACTATTGCAATGGAAGTTCCAATCTGGCTTTATCCAAATGAAATTGGATGCTATGAATCTGTTTTTAGAAGCAAAGAAGTTTTAACCGGGCATATTGATCTTCTAAGAATAGATGATGATAAGATCTGGATTTGGGATTATAAACCTAATGCGAATAAAGAAAAATATGCACCTACACAAATCTTTTTTTATGCTCTGATGTTGAGTAAAAGAACGGGTTTAGATTTAAGTAAGTTTAGATGCGGGTATTTTGATTCTAATTATGCCTTTTTATTTAAACCACAGGATAAATTTTTAGAAAGATTAAGTAAACAAAAAAGATTATTTTGATTTTTTCTTAATTCTATTTAAAATTTTACTGATATAATAATTTAAAATATTTTTTTCCATACCGAGACAAATTGCTCCGGCGATTATGAACAAAGGACCTGGAACTATTGGCAGGAATATGCCTATAAAACCCAAAATGAAAAAGATAATACCTAAAACTGTCCAGAATATCTGAGTTATTTTGAATTTCATTTTAATCTTTTTAAAACTTCATCTATTAAACTTTCCGGCCAATCTGATTTCAATGCTGATTTTTTTATTTGTTAATGCAAAAGAAAGTCGGAAATGAAGGGGTTCATAAATATTTAATTATTATACCTTTAGAGTATAAATAATTACATATAAAAATCAGTGCTTTTTGTTAGCTTTTAGGTTTTGAGGTTAATGATTTTGTGTAATTATTATTAAATAGTTAATATAGAAATATTTATAAATATGTTGTTTATACTCTAAAAATGCGCGTTTATTTAAAACTCGTATTTAAAAATCAATTTGGTCCAAGCGAAAGCTTTGGGAAGAAAACTTATGAAAAAAGAAAGAAAAATGGAAAGATATACACCAAAAGACTTGGGGCAAGTATCTGAAGGTGTTTTAAATGGAATGCAGTTATATAATGATGTAAGTAGTGAAGAAAATGGGAGCGGGATGTGGAATTCGTTGATTGGCTACTTGCAGTGTTTGGTCTGTGGAAGTACTGGTTTGCGCGTTACTAGTAATGGATCGGCTGGTATTGACTGCCAAGGATGCGGGACTTTGTATCCTATAAAAGATAAAATTCTAGATTTTGTGCCACGGGACAAGGCGCTAGTGATAAGTTCAACAGTAGATGAAGAACAAGCTAAATATTGGGAAGAAGATGAAGAAATGTATCGGCCCTACGACCATGAAGTAGCTCTTGGATTTGCGAAACAGCGAGCCCAGTATATCAGAAAGAATGTGCCTTTAAGTGAGATCTCGAGCGCCCTGGACGTAGGCTCTGGGAATGGTATGTCTACACATTGTCTGGAAGATGATATCAATACGCTCTTCTCGGTTGATTTATCCAGGCGACTTCTGCTGAAGAATCCAGCAAAAATTCGTATCCGGTCCGATGCGTATAAGCTGCCATTTCGTGACAAGAGTGTTGATATGGTTTATTCCTGGGAGCTCCTACATCATGTCGAGCGCCCTAGTGAGGTGCTGGCTGAGATGGGAAGAGTTGCTCGAAAGTACGTTTCTTTCTTTGAACCTAACCGATGGAATCCTGCACAGGTAGTGTTTGCTCTACTAAGTAAGCCTGACCGAGCAGATCTACGTAACACAGCAACATTCTTCCGCCATGAGGCTGTTGGGGCTGGCTTAGAGGTTGTAAAAGACGCGAGAGTTGGCTGGTTCACGCCGAACGCCACACCTGTATCGCTTTACCGTGTCATGAGATATCTGCCTTTTCAGGTTCCTGTAATTGGGTTGAGCCACTTTTTTCTGCTTCGGTCTCCGTAGAATTTTATTAATGTAATTTGAAAAACCGTTTTTGTGGTGGGCTAGAGGTATAAACACCACTTAGACTTATTAATAACATAAAAAGTTATTTGATTCTAGTAACCGAATAATTTTGTTTGTTTTGAACCTTTTAATAATTCTTCAAAATTTAAATTAAAAAATACTAAAACTGTGTCTGCAATAGGTTTAATTTGTTTGTTTATATAATGATCATAATCTAATTTATGTTTCAGTAGTTGTTTTGGTTCTGGACCATTCGTTGTTATATAATACTCAACAATGTTGCCTTCGAATTTATCTCCGAGTAATCTAGCTGCAAACACATGTTGGGGCGTAATGCGGGTATAGGCTTTCAATTCTTTTCTAATCTGTTTTCTATAAATCAGTTTATCATCATATTTTCCTTCTATTAAATCAGAAACAAACTTTTTAATAAATTCAGATGGCTCTTGTTTATGGAAAATTTTATCTAATAATTCTTTTTGGAATATTTGCGCGGCTTCTGTCCAATCACCTCTGATCGCTTCAAGTCCTACTATTTTAATTTCTTCTTTTCCATCTTTTTTTACTAACCCCGCGTACCTTTTTTTTGCTCCTTTTTTTCCAGATCTTATCCTAGGCATTAAAAATCTTGCATAATTTTTTTCAAATTCTAATTCCAAAAAGGAATCGCGTTTATATTCTTTTTTTATAAACTCTTTATAGAATTCATTAATTTCTTTTTCAATTTTTTCACCTATTTCCTCGGCTTCTTTTTCAGAATCTGTATTAGAATTAACAAAATTAGAATCGGTGTCACTATATATTAATTCATAACCTTTTTCATTTATTTTTTTAGCAGTTAATTTAATTATATACTGCCCAAAATGAGTTATTGCGTTAGCAAAATCCATATTAAAAAATCTGCAGGAAGGCGAGGCCATAATGCCGAACATACTATTCATAAGAATTTTAATTGCATATCTTGCAAGTTCATTTTTTTCCTTTCTTGCTTTTTCCCTTTCCTTCCATAAAGTTTCAATTATTTCAGGAACAATCCCTTGTTCGTTTCTAAAATAAACTCCGTTAGGTGATTTAATTGAGTTTTTTTCTTTTTTCTTTCCTAAATAAGAAGCAGGATCTATGTTGAAAGTACGCATTAAAGAGGGATATAGCGATTTAAAATCAAAAACCAAAACGTTATCATAAATTCCTGGTTTTGATTCCATTACGTAGCCACCTGTAATTGGAGATGGTTTTTCTGAGAATTTTCCTGTTTGACAAACAAGTTTTCTTTCCCTTGCTTTTTTTAGATAGAGAGAATCAAATGAGGCAATTGAGGCTGAAACACGATCTAATTGCATTCCTGTTAATAAAGACCGTTGAATTGACAATTCCAAGGTTCCAGATTTCTCCAAGATTTCGTAAACTAGTTTTGTGTCTTCTAGATTATAGTTTATTAATTTTTGAGGATCTTCTCTGTAAATTAAATCTATTTTTGACTTGTCTTTATGAGCAATTAATTTATTTTTTCCTAAGATATCAGAAGCTACTGTATCTAGTTTATAATCGCGAACTTTAACAAAAGAAGCTCGTAACAATTGTAGTCCATCAAGAACTTGTCTGCCTACTAAGTCTGCTTTGCTATCTCTAAAAAAACCTTTTTCTATTTTTATTTTAGAATTTGAATTATCCCTTCCTAATTGAAACGGTATTTTATGCTCTTTGAATTTTTCTTTTAAGAAATTTAAGTCAAAATCAATAACATTCCAACCAGTTATTATATCTGGATCTTCCAAAGATAAGACTTTAGAGAAGTTTTCTAATAAAGTTTCTTCATCTGGACAAGAAATTGCATCTTTGAATTTTTCTTTTGAAACCATAAAAGATTTTTTGTAATTGTTAGAGTAAAGAGATAAACAATATAATCTTTTTCCATCTATAGAGGTTTCTATATCTAAAGATAATATTTTTAGATTGTTTGGTTTATAAAAAATCGGTTTTAACTCTGGTTCTCTGTAAATTCTGTCTATTTTTTCTCCTGTCTCATAATCGCCTTCAATTTCCAAAGAACCCTGAATTTTTTTATCTATCAAGAACCTGTAAGCAAATTTTATATCTGCTTCATAACATTCTATGTTATTTTTTTCAAATTTATTTCTTACTTCTGGAATTTCTGAAGGGATATTTAGGATGATTTTTGTAACTTGTTCTCTTTGAAAATTTGTTAAATCTATTTTCTCGTAATTGAATTTTCCTAATTTTAATGCTTTTTTTAGGTCTTTAGATTTTATGAAAAAATATGGCTTGAATTCATTAATTGTTAAAAAAGATTGGTTATTTTCTAATCTCCCAAATAAGTAAACATAGGATTTATCTCCAATTGCCCTATAAGTTGGATATATTATGAATCCTTTCATATTATATTTAATATTCTTAAATTTGTTATTTTTCTAAAATGTTTGTCATTATTTGTTATCAATATCAAATTATTTGTAATGCAGATAGAAGCTATAAATAAATCAAAATTATCAATTAATTCTCCTTTATTTTTTAATTCTGACTTTAATTTGCCGAATAATTTACAACTACTTATACCAATGTTTAAAACCGCGATATTTGATAAAAAATCTGCTAATTTTTGGGTGTTTTTTTCTTTTTTTGAAGATTGATAAATACCATAAAATAGTTCAGCTAAAGATATTGTTGTTGTATATAATTCGTCATAAGAAAGGGATATTAATCGGTCTATTACTTTTTTATTGCCTCTTAAATATTCAATTATTATATCTGTATCTAACAAGTACATTAGATTAACACTTCTTTTCTTTTGGAGATTTTTCTATCAAGGTATATCTCTTCTTTGATCTTATCTAAATTTTCTATGTCTTTCCAACTGCCTGCAGAAGATATGAATCTTTTTCTTTTTCTCATGTTTTCTAACATTTTAGTGATTGCATAACTAATGGCAGTAGATAAGTTTACATTGAAAACGCCAGCTATGGTTTTTGATTTTTCTAATTCCTCACTTAATAACTTAGCTTCTTCATAAGCTTCTTCTGGTATTTTTATTGTTTTATACATTTTTCCTCCCGGTACTATTATTCTACTTTTAGTAGAATTTTATTCTTTAAAAACTTTATGATTTTATAGTTTGTAGTATAATAATCTTTTTAATAAGCCTTTTCTTTTTAGAAAAAAGAAAACGTTTGCGAAAAGAAAAAATGTGGTATAAAAAATACAGGTGGAAACATAATCCTTTCTCTATAAGGGTAAATCCCGGCATTTTTGTTGGGTTAGGTAATGAAAGAAAAAAATTAGCTAGCTTTGTAGAGGGAGGAAATATAGTCTTAATCGTTGGCGGAAGAGGTGTTGGAAAAACCTCATTATTGAAGTGGCTGGAGAACAGATTAAAAAGACATACTTGCTTTTATCTGAATGCTGAAGAAATAAAAGACGGGTTTAATATTGAAGCCTTTTTAATTGCCAACAAAACTTTTTTAAGAAAATATCCTAAAAGATCTGTTTTATTAGTTGATGAATCTCAAAGAATAGGAGATTGGTTTAGAGTTGAAGCACAAAGCTTATGGGAAAGAGGAGCAATCAAAAGTTTAGTTTTAGTTCATGATGGTTTAGCTCCTGATGGCTCTGATATAAAAGAATTTCCTGTAAATCTAAAAAATAGGATTGGTGACAGGATTATACATCTTAAAAAATTAAGCAAGGAAGATGCTTATGACTTAATAAGGATAAGATGTGGCAAATATAATCCATTTGATGAATTAGCAATGGACGAGATAATTAAAAAATCTAATGGTAATCCAAGAAAAATATTAGAGAATTGTGAAAAAGTCTGCATTGAAAGCGATAAAGATAAAATAAGCAAATATGAAGTTGAGAAAATTTTGAAAGAGAATCCTGTTGCTGATGTGGTTAAGAAAATGAGTTAAATTTAAAAAAATTAATATTCTATTTTTACGCCACTTATAGGAGCATAAATTCTTCCATTGAACTCAAATGGTTTTCCTGCTGTTAAAGCTTGCTGAATCTTGCTTTCTAATTGTTGTTCAGAAAATTTTTGTTGCGCGCCTTCGGCGCCTACCCCAAGGAAGCGAGCCTCGTCGTAGAGATTGTAGTTGCCACCAAGGAGGATGTTGCCGTAGCAGCTGCCCAAAAACAACAGGCGCGCTAGCGTTTGATCTGATAAATCATCTGAATGAAGGATTCCTATGCTATTACCAAAAACTTCTTTATGTCTTTCTAAATATTTTTCTGCTCTTTCTTTTCCACCTAAAAAAGGAATAGTTTGAGGATGTTCTAAGGCTTGTTTTAAATGGATTACATCGCTTGAAGAACCCCTTAAAGAGTTATAGTCAATTACAAATACATTTTTATCGTCTTTTAAATCTAAAAGTCTTTGAAATTCGGGTTGAGGTAAGATACCTGCACCATTTACTAAGCCATTTTCTATTGCCTGGGTTATGTTGCTTGGATCAGAAAAATGATTAGGAACATGTGCATAAACAACTACTGGAGTTCCTTGCTTTGTTCTTCCTGTAGCCCTGATGCTTGGAGTTGTGTACCAAGATTGCCATGCTCTTGTATCTTTAGGTGCTTCAATTCTTGTATCTGCTACAGAAGGCATGAATAAAGCAGCATAGTTCTCATTTTGACAGTTTCTTAGTGCTTCATCTGTTCTTGAAGCATAAAACTCTTTTCCTTCTACTTTTACAGGAACTAAAATTTGATTATTTGACATTTTAACCACATTAAATAATACAATTTTAGGCAATCTTCTTATTTATAAATCTTTCTATATTTACTATTTTATAGTAGTTATATATCATAATTAAATTTAAAAGCTAATTCGTGTTTCTTTATTTGATGGAAGACTATTTTAAATCTGGTGAAATTTGCAAGAAAGCCAGAGAATATGGAATTACTTTAATTAAAGAAAAAGCTAAGTTATTGGACATAGCTGAAAAAATTGAAAATAAGATAATGGAACTTGGTGGTGAATGTGCTTTTCCTGTTGATGTTAGCTTAAATCATATTGCAGCACATGATACTCCAAAATTTAATGATGACCGGATATTGAATAAAGGAGATGTTGTTAAACTTGATATTGGAGTCCATGTAAACGGAAAAGTAAGTGATACTGCTATTACTGTTGAAGTTGGGACTAATAAATATGAAAGATTAACAAAAGCAAGTGAAGAAGCATTAGATAACGCGATGAAAATAATAAAACCTGGAGTCAAACTTAGAGAAATTGGTTCTGAAATACAAAAAACAATCCAGAAATATGGATTTTCTCCTATAATTAACTTATCTGGACATGGCGTTGATGAATATGAAGTTCATTCTAAACCAATCATACCTAACTGTGACAATAATGATAGCACAGAATTAAAAGAAAATATGGTGATAGCAATAGAACCATTTGCAACTGATGGAGAGGGAAAAGTTACAGAAGGAAAACCTAGCGGAATTTATGAGTTAATAAATGAAAAAAATACCAGAAACAATAATGCAAGAAAGATTTTGAGTTTTATTAAGGAAAAATATAAGACTTTGCCTTTTTGTGAAAGATGGATAATCAAAGAATTTGGAGTTGGCGCAAAATTATCATTGTTATTATTAGAAAGAAAAGGGATAATAAAACAATTTAATGTTTTGCCTGAAATAAAAAAAGGACAAGTAAGCCAAGCTGAAAGGACGGTTATTGTTGGAAAAGGTGTTATTAATTAAAGATTCTTTTCTAGTTCTTTCAATAGTTCTTTTTGTTTTTTGCTTAGATCTTTAGGAACTTGAATTATTACTTGTACATATTCATCTCCATGACCATAACCGTTTAACTTTTTAATGCCTTCTCCTTTCAATCTAAAAATAGTATGGCTTTGAGTTCCTGGTGGTGTTTTTAAACTAGCTTTCCCATTTAGAGTTGGAACTTCTAAACTTCCTCCAAGGACTGCGGTGCTAAATTTTAAAGGAACTTCTATATAAATATCATAATCTTCCCTGGTAAACGATTTATGCGGTAAAATATGAGGAATAATGTATAAATCACCATAATTATTATCTTCGCTTAACTCACCTTCATTTTCTAATCTTATCTGATTACCATTATTTATTCCTGCTGGTATGTTGACTTCCAGGGTTTTAGTCTTTTTAATTAGTCCTTTTCCATTGCAAATTTTACACTTTTCTTTTATTATCTTGCCTTTTCCATTACAATCTTGACAACTATAAATTTGAGTTACCATTCCAAAGAAACTTCTTGATACACTTCTTACTTGACCAGTGCCTTTACAGGATTTACAGTTTTCAAATTTATTTTTATAAGCTCCAGAACCCAGGCATTCATCACAAATCTCATGTTTTGGTATTTCTATCTTTTTTTTACAGCCGAAAGCAGCTTCTTCAAAACTCAGCTCTAAATCATATCTTAGATCAATGCCTTTTCTTTTTGCCCTATTCCTGCCAAAGAAAACATCAAAAATGTTATCAAAATCTCCAAAATCTGAATTTCTAAATATATCAAAGTCAAAATCTCTGAAAATGTCTTCTTGTGTGAATCTTTGATCAAATGCTTCGTGACCAAAGTGATCATATTGTACCCTTTTTTTATCATCGCTTAAAACAGCATACGCTTCTGAAATCTCTTTAAATTTCTCTTCTGTATTGTTGTCTTTTGTAACATCTGGATGATATTTTTTTGCTAGTTCTTTATATGCTTTTTTAATTTCATCCTTAGACGCATTCTTGGAAATACCTAATACTTCATAGTAATCTTTTTTTGCCATATTTATTTCTTTTTGTTATCTTTGGCTTCATAATCTGCATCAACTACGTCTTCATCTTTTTTGTTTGTTGATTGTTCTGCTGCTTTTTTATACAACTCTATGGAAGCTTCTTGAACTATTTTATTTAATTCTTCTATTTTTTGCTTTATCTTAGGGATATCTTTTTCTTGAACCAGCTTATTTAATTCGCTTGTATGTTTTCTAATCTCTTCTATTTTTTTGTTATCTATCTTATTTTCTACTTCTTTCAATAATTTTTCTGTTGTATACACTAAATTATCTGCTTGATTGATTGTTTCTACTTCTTCCATCCTTTTCATGTCTTGTTCTGCAAATTTCTCTGCTTCTTTTCTCATTTTTTCTACTTCTTCTTCACTTAGTTTTGTTGGTGCAGTTATTCTTATTGATTGTTCTTTTTTTGTTCCCAAATCTTTAGCATTTACATTGACTATGCCATTGGCATCGATATCAAAAGTTACCTCTATTTTAGGTATTCCCCTAGGTGCTGGAGGAATTCCAATTAAATCAAATTGCCCTAATAATTTATTATCTTCAGCCATTGCCCTTTCTCCTTGAAAGACTCTTATTGTTACTGCTGATTGATTGTCTTCTGCAGTAGAAAATATTTTAGATTTTTTTGTTGGTATTGTTGTATTTCTATCAATTAATTTTGTAAAAACACCACCCAAGGTTTCAATGCCTAGACTTAGTGGGGTGACATCTAATAATAAAATATCTTTAACTTCTCCTGCTAGGACTCCCGCTTGTATTGCCGCTCCTTGAGCAACACATTCCATAGGATCAACACCGCGCTCTGCTTTTTTACCTATAATCTCTTCAACAAATTTTTGAACTATGGGCATTCTTGTTGGTCCACCGACTAGGATTATTTTGTCTATATCATTTTTACTTAGTTTTGCATCTTTTATTGCTTGTTCTACGGGATGTTTACATTTTTCTATAATTGGATCTATCAATCTTTCTAATAAAGACCTAGAAATCTTCATAGTTAGGTGCTTAGGGCCTTTATTTGTTGATGTTATAAAAGGCAGATTAATTTCTGTTTCTAATGTTGTTGATAATTCTATTTTTGCTTTTTCTGATGCCTCTCTTATTCTTTGTAGGGCAGTTTCATCTTCATTTAAATCAATTCCTGTATCTTGTTTAAATTCCTTGATTATGTAATTCATTAGGACTTCGTCCATGTCTGTTCCGCCTAATTGAGTATCCCCTGAAGTAGACTTGACCTCGAAAACACCATCTCCAAATTCCATTATTGTAACATCTAAAGTTCCACCGCCAAAATCAAATACTAAGATTTTTTGTTCTTTAGCAGATTTATCTAAGCCATATGCCAAAGAAGCAGCTGTTGGTTCGTTGACTAATCTAACTACTTCCAAGCCAGCTATTTGCCCTGCATCTTTTGTTGCCTGTCTCTGATTATCATCAAAATAAGCTGGAACTGTAATGACTGCCTTTTCTATTTTTTCTCCTAGAAACTCTTCAGCATCTTTTTTTATCTTTTGCAAAATGAATGCTGAAATTTGTTGAGGAGTATATTCTTTACTGTGTATATTGTACTTAAAATCTGTACCCATTTTTCTTTTTGCTTTGAAAATGGTTCCTTCTGGATTAGAAATTGCTTGTCTTCTTGCTGGTTCACCAACTAAAACTTGGCTGTCTTTTGTAAATGCAACTATTGAAGGAAATGCTTTTCCGTATAAAGCGGTACCTTCCGCACTTGGTATTATAACTGGCCTGCCTGCTTGTAAAACAGAAGCAGCTGAATTTGATGTTCCTAAATCTATTCCTAAAATTTTACTCATTTTGATTTACCTCCGAAGATTGTACTTCTTGCACCACCTCTTTTTTTGGAGTTTTTTTTGAAATTATTACTTTTGAAGGTCTTAAAACACCATTATGTAATACATAACCTTTTTGTATTTCTTCTATAATTTCATTTTCTTCTTTATCGCTATTAACCGATTTTATTACTTCATGTAAATATGGATTTAGTTTTTTTCCTAGTGATTCTATTTGTTTTAATCCTTGATTTTCTAAGATTTTAAAAAAATTTTTATGCAATAACATTAAACCTTCTTTATTTTTTTCATCTTCTATTTTTTGTATAGCCATTTCAAAATCATCTAAAATTATTAGCAACTCTCTTATTAAATTTCCATTTGCTAACTTTATTATTTCGTTTTTTTCTTTATTGGCTCTTTTTATATAATTCTCAAAATCTGCTTGCAACCTTATTAAATTTTTTTTATATTCTTCTAATTTTATCTCTTTATCATCTAGTTTTTTCTTTAATGCATCGATTTTATCTTTTTGCATATTCTTTTTAGGTTGATTTGTTTGAGCCATTTTAATTTATAACAATTAACCCAGATAGCTTGGCACTTTTTGTATTGCTGCTCTTGCCGTTCTGATATATTCCTCTTCAATCTCTTTATATCTTTTTAATTCATCTTCTTGTATGGACGGTTTTGTTTTTTCTAAGGCTTCTTTAAAATCTTCCATGCATATTTGTTTTACTTTTATGTTTTTTCTTAAAGCTATTAATGCTGCTTCTCTGCATAATCCTTCTATATCTGCTCCTACAAAAAACTCTGTTTCTCTTGCTAGATCTTTTAAGTTTACATCTGAAGTTAAAGGCATGTTTTTCGTGTGAATATTAAAAATTTCTTCTCTACTCAGTATATCTGGAATCTTAGTCGATAGAATTTTATCAAATCTTCCCGGCCTTAATAATCCTGGATCTAACATGTCTGGCCTATTTGTTGCTGCTAATACCACCACTCCTGCCATTTCCTCTAAACCATCCATTTCTGTTAATAATTGATTTACAACTCTTTCAGTTGCTCTAGATCCTTCATCTATTCCGCCTCTTCTTGAAGCTATTGCATCTATTTCATCAAAGAAAATTATTGTTGGTGCGGCTTGCCTTGCTTTTTCGAAAACCTTTCTAATTCCCTTTTCGCTTTCTCCGACCCATTTACTAATTAGTTCTGGTCCTTTCACATAAATAAAATTTGCTTCTGACTCTGATGCAACTGCTTTTGCCAATAAAGTTTTACCTGTGCCTGGAGGACCATACATCAAAATCCCCCTGGGAGCCCTAATACCCATTTTTGTAAAAACTTCTGGGTTCTTTAATGGCCATTCGACTGCTTCATTTAATGTTTGCTTTAGTTGTTCTAATCCACCAACTTGATCCCATTTAACATTTGGAGTTTCTATTAATACTTCTCTTAATGCTGAGGGCCTTACTAATTTTAATGCCTCTTTAAAATCTCTATCTGTAATCAATAATCGGTTTAATAATTCTTGGGGGATTTCTTTATCTTCTTTTAAGTTAATATCTGGCAAAATCCTTCTTAAAACATTCATTGCTGCTTCCTTACATAAAGCAGACAAATCTGCCCCAACAAAACCATGAGTAATGTCTGCTAATTTTGTTAAAGAAACATCTTTATCTAGTGGCATATTTCTTGTATGAATTTTTAAAATATTCAATCTTCCTTTTTTATTCGGAACACCAATTGATACTTCCCTGTCAAATCTTCCTGGTCTTCTTAAAGCGGGATCTAGGGCGTTTGGTCTATTTGTTGCACCAATTACCACAACTTTTCCACGACCTTTTAATCCATCCATCATAGTTAACAATTGAGAAACCATCCTTCTTTCTACTTCACCATATGTCTCTTCTCTCTTTGGAGCAATTGAATCTATCTCATCAATAAAAATAATTGATGGCGCGCTTTTTTCTGCTTCATTAAACACTTCTCGGATTTTCTTTTCACTTTCTCCATAAAACTTAGAAGTTAATTCTGGACCATTGACCAATAAAAAGTTTGAATCTGTTTCATTTGCAACTGCTTTTGCCAATAAAGTTTTACCTGTACCTGGAGGACCATGAAGTAAAACTCCTTTTGGAGCTTCAACACCTAGTCTTTCAAAAATTTCTGGGTGTTTTAATGGAAGCTCAACCATTTCACGTATTTTTTTAACTTCATCTTCCAATCCACCAATATCTTCATAAGTAACATCAAAAACACGAGAATCTTCTGATACTTCAATTGCTTTTGAAGAAACCGTTAAGGATGTATTTTCAGTTATTATCACCGGTTCTTTTGGATTTGTGTCTGCGACTATGAATTTTAATGAACCGAAACCGAAACCACCCATAAAACCTTGCTCGAAAACATCAAATATGTCTTCAAATGGAGAACCCGTCATTGTTCTTCTTCTTGATTTTGTTCCACCTAAGGCGACTATATCTCCTTTTAATATTGGTCTTCCTAACAAACTCCTTTTGAATAATTCTGGATCTGCTTGTATCATAACTCCTTGCTGTGCGGGGGCTATAGTGACTGACTTTGCTTCTTTTACTTCTGCTTTTCTGATTTTTACTAATTCTCCTATGCCGGTTTTAGCATTTCTCCTAAGAATTCCGTCCATTCTTATAATAGATTGACCTATGTCTGTGGGATAAGCTCGGTCTACAATGCCAACTGTTGTTTTTCCGCCTTCTATTTCTATAATATCTCCTGGACGAACGCCTATTTGTCTCATTGTTTGAGAATCTATTCTTACTATGCCTTTGTATGCTTCCTCTTGCAACGCTTCTTGCACTTTTAATTTTGTTTCAATTGATTTTTCTTTGAACATTTTAAAATCTCCTCATGAAGTTATTAAAAAATAAAGACAATTTACCTGGTTCTTCTAATGATAATTTAATTAATTTATCAATTTCTTTATTTAATTCCTCATGAAACTCAATTATTTCTCTTGGTATTGAAACTGTATATGAATTGCCGACCATTCTTAGCTTAACTTGAAATTCTTTGTGTTTGAGCTTATTAAAATCTGTATATTCTGTTAAATCTACCGGGTGGTAGATTATTTTGTTACATGTAGGGCATTTTTTAGCTCTTAATCTAAAACCCTCTTTGAAAACAGTTAAATCATTAGTTTTTTCCTGACATTGATTACATAAGATTGTATTATTGAATATATCTTCCATGTGTATACTTCTGGTGTATACAACCTATATATAAATATTTCGATTAATGTGGCTTTGCACTAAAATTACCTGTCTTTATGTGCAAAATACATTTCTGCGCATTTTTTAGGTCAATCTACAGTCCGAGTCAAAACTCTCTTGAACAAGAATTAGATAATTTAGCGAGTTAATTAAAAAACAAAAAAGAAGTTATTTCATATTTTTAATAGCAACTACTCCAATTAACACCACTAAAACCCATTTTAAGTAATCAAACAACATCATTATTAAATCAAAACCCGGTTGAATAACTGCTAAATAAGAAGCAAACGGATTTTCTGTTGCTATTGCAAATTCAACTATTTTTAATCCTACTAGTGCTAAAACAAAAATATCTATTAATGATGTAAAAGATTCTACTGATTTTCTATCCTTTATGAAACTTAATAAAAAATCATTTAGTAATGGAACTACTCTTGTTATCGCGACATGCCCTCCTATTATAACAAAAACTATTTTTAAAATATTGATTGCAATAATTTCTGCAGTCATAATATCACCTCATTTATAAGAAACTGCGTTTCTTATCATCTTTCTTTATATTCACCGGTATATAAATTTTTGGCTAAGAAAGATTTAAAAACTTGCAAAAAAACATAGAATGCAATGCTAAAATTACCTGGCAGAGGGAAAAAGAGGGAGGGTTTTAGTTTTTTTACTCCTTATAAAAATCTTATAGATGTAGTTGGGACTAGAAAACTAAAAATAAAAGAAACTGCTTCTGGTAGTTACAATAAATTACCTGATTCTATGTTTAGTGAAGAAAAAAAGAAAAGTGGCTTAATAAAAATTACAAACTTAGAAAAAGTATTTGGAAAACACCTTATATTACATAACATTCATTTGGAGATTCCGCCTGGAAAAATATTTGGAATTATAGGTGAAAGTGGTTCTGGCAAGACCACCCTATTAAGATTAATAATCGGGTATTATAAACTAACAAAGGGAGAAATCACTTTTGATGGGAAAGATATTGTGAAAGATGTTAAATTTGTTAGAAAAAATTTCGGTTTTGCAACGCAAGATAATTCTTTTTATAAGGATTTGACTGTTGAAGAAAATATAAGGTTTTTTGGCGAGTTATATGGGTTAGAAAAAAATTATCTAAATGAAACAATAGATAGAATACTCAAGTTAGTTGAACTTATTGATGTGAGGAAAAGGCTTGCAAGGCATTTAAGCGGTGGGATGAAAAGGAGACTTGATTTGGCTTGCGCTTTGATACATGATCCTAGCGTATTAATACTTGATGAACCAACAGAAGATTTAGATCCTAGACTAAGAGAGCAGTTATTGAACTTGATAAAGAACATTAATAATCACGGCACTACAGTTATATTTACTTCACATCTTTTAGAAGAAATTGAGTATTTATGTGATAAGGTTGCTGTGTTGTCTCAAGGTACTATAGCAAAAGTAGGCAGTCCTAACGAATTAAGAGAAGCATACAAAAAAGGTGAAGAGATACATATTGTTTTAGAGAATTCTAAGAATTATAATATATATGCTAAGAAATTGAAAGGATTGCAGTTGAATATTGATGGAAATAAAATGATAGTATATGTGCCTGAAAAACAGAATTCGGTAGTTATTCTTAAAAAAATCTTGTCCTGGGTAAGCAAAGACGGACAAAAAGTAGTGCTTGCTGACATAAGAAAACCAAATTTAACAGAAGTTTTTTCAAATTTAATAAAAGATGGTAAAAAGAGAAGATAAAAAAAATAACAAGTATAGAAAAAGTTATGTTTTTAGTAATTTACTTGCTATAATAATTAAAAATATAAAATTAATTGCGAGAAGCAAAAGCTCATCAATAATAGTTTTATTGGGTCCGTTACTAATAATAGTACTAATTGGGACTGCTTATAATACTTCTAACATTTATGACATAAGAATCGGAGCTTATTCTAGTGAGTATAGTGATTTATCTAATTCTATATTAGAAATAATAGGAAAACAGTTTACTGTAATAAAAATGAATTCCAAAGAGGAATGTATTTCTAGTTTAAAATCATCATTGATTCATGTCTGTGCAATAATGCCCAGTAAACTTGAAGTGGGATCTAAAGAGCCAATTGATTTTAATGTTGATCAATCAAGAGTAAACTTGGTTTGGATAGTAATTGATGCCATAAGCACAGAGGTTTCTTCAAAGAAAAGTGAATTAAGTTTGCAAATGACTACCTCTATTTTAAATGTGTTAGGCGATGCAAGAAGCAAGATTGAAGATAAAAAAAATGCCTTAGCTAGTGTTGGTGAAAGCAACAAAGAAGCATTAACAAGGTTGGAATCTGTTTCTTCTGGTTTAGAAGAATTGAGCTTGGATGTTGAGAAAAAGATTGATGTAAGCAAGATAAGCCAGAAACTGGATGAAGTGATAGCGGCAAATAACTTAAGTAGCGATGCTTTCGAACCTGTTAAAAAAACAATAAAAAATGTTTTAAATAATACTAAAAGTTTTGAAAAGGAATTAATCGAAAAAACAACAAATTCTGTTACTGGACTTGAAGATGTTAAAGATGACGTTTCCGATTCTGTTACTGGACTTGAAGATGTAAAGGCAAGTCTGGAGGCTCTAAAAAAGAGTATAGATTCTGTTATGGGGACTAGTGCTGAAACTATTGTGAGTCCAATACAAACAAATGTTATCCCTGTTGTGACTGAGAAAACACATTTAAGCTTCTTGTTCCCAACTTTGTTGGTTTTGATAATAATGTTAATAGGGCTTTTATTAAGCAGCGGATTTGTTGTTAGGGAGAAAACCAGCTCTGCTTATTTCAGAAATTTTATAACACCTACGAAAGATAGCATATTCCTGTTTGGACATTTTTTAACTAATTTTTTTATTTTAATTTTACAGCTTGCCATAATCTTAATAATCGCCTCAATATTCTTTAAAGATGATTTAGTAAATGTGTTGTATCCTGCTTCTGTTTCATTAATAATCATCTGTGGGGTATTTATACTGGTGGGTATGTTGCTTGGTTACCTGTTTAAAAGCGAAGAAACTTCAATGTTGGCTACTGTTTGTGTAGCTAGTTTATTTTTATTTTTCTCTAGTACTATTTTACCATTAGAAACCTTGCCTAGTTACTTGAAAAACATTGCAGATTATAATCCTTTTGTCTTATCTGAAGGAATATTAAAAAAGGTGATGTTATTTAAGTATGGTTTAAGTGAAGTAAATCAATTTTTGATAATATTAATTTCTTATATTGCACTATTGTTTATTTTAGTATATTTAGCTCAAAAAATAAGCAAAAGGCAAACGCAGTAATCTTTATTTTTAAGTATAACAAACTATTTAACGTTAAAACTAAACCTATTATGTATGATAAGTACTGGTAACAAAGAGCTGGATTCTTTTTTGGATGGATATGGGAATGATATTAATGTTATCTATGGTCCTGCCGCATCAGGGAAGACTACCCTAGCCATTATTGCGACGATAGGGCAATTAAAAAAAGACAAAAAAGTTGTTTTTTTAGATACTGAAAATGGATTCTCTATTGATAGGTTTATGCAGATTTGTGGAATAAGTTATTTGAATTATTTAGATAGATTATTGTTGATAAGGATTAATAATTTTGAAGAGCAATGCAAAAAAACTGATAGCTTGATAAATCTTGTCGGAATTGATTTGGTGATAGTTGACTCTTTAGGAATATTCTATAGAAAAGAAGTTAAAGAAGATCACCTTGAAATAAATAGAAAAATGGACAGACAATTAAGAGTTTTAACTGAAATAACCAGGAAGGGGGTTCCTGTAATAATAACAAACCAGGTATCTACTGATGCTGAAACTGGTGAAATAAAAATGGTTGGTGGCGATATGGTGAAGACCTGGGCTAAAAAACTGATAGAGCTGAAAAAAGAACCTAGAAAAATAATCCTAAAAAAACCAGAAGAAAAAGAAATAAAATTTGAAATTGTTAATGAGGGAATTAAACTTTTTCTTTGACTTTATTGTTTACATATTCAACATATTTGCATTTTGGATAAGTAGAACACCCTATGAATGAATTATAAATGCTTTTTCTTATTACCAGTTCTGAACCGCAATTAGGGCATTTTTTATTTTTGTCTGATTTTATCTCTGATTTTTTTGAGGGGCATTCTTTATTTATACAAGTTGATAATGGTCTTTTTCCCTTTTTTATAATTAATATTGTTGGATGTTGGCAATGCTCGCATATTTCTTTAGTTGATTTTATTAAAGCGCCTTTTGGAATTGAAAATGTTGTTCCGCATATTTTATACTTGTCACAACTTATGAATAATCCAAAACGCCCTTTTCTTATACTAAGTAATCCTTCCTCGCAATTAGGACATTTTCCTATTAAAGAAGTTTGAGCTTGAGTTTCCCGATTTGCCGCTAATAACTCCTTTCCTATTTTTAATTCATTTTCTTTGAAATGATTTGACGATTTTGTGATAAATTCCTTTGCCTCCTCTAAAACTTCCTTTGGTGATTTTTGCTTATTTTGTATTTGTTCTAATTCTTCTTCAAAGTGTCTGGTTAATTCTTCATCTAAAATCTCAGGAACATATTTTTTTAATGTTTGAACTGTTTTTAATCCCAAGTCAGTAACTTCAATTGATTTTTCTTGTACGTAATTTCTTTCATATAATGTATCAAGTATTAATGATCTGGTCGCTTTTGTTCCCAGCCCTTTTGATTCTAATTCTTTAATTATTGAGGCCTGGGTAAATCTTTTTGGTGGTTGCGTTTCTTTTTCGTGCAATTTAATTTCTTTTACTTTTAATTCTTGTTTTTCTTTTAAATCTGGCAATGTTTGTTCTTCAAACTTTGCAAATCTACCATACAAGATATGCCAACCTGGTTCTACTGTTCTTGTTCCTGAAGTTACAAAAATTTCTTTATTAACATCTATGTCTACAGACATTGTTTCTCTTATTGCATCTTGACCAAAGGTAGCTAAAAAACGATGGGTTATTAGGTCATATAATCTTTCTTCCTGCGGTCTTAATTTTCCAATTTCTCCTGTAACAAATATTGCTGGATGAGCCGGATCTGATTTTGGCCCTTCATGTGGAATTAATTTTTCTGGCAATAATTTTACTAATTTTGAAAATTTTTCTTGCTTGGATAATTTATCTAAAATTTTTTTATAACCTAAAGAAATTGGAAGTTTTTGTGAAGAAGTTCTTGGATAAGAGATATAGCCCCTAATATATAAATTCTGGGCTAGTTGCAATGTTTGCTTTGGAGTGAAACCAAGCTTTTTGTAAGATTCTAATTGCAAAGAAGTTAAATCGAATGGATATGGCGGTTTTTGTGTTTTTTTGGTTTTTTTAATTGAAGAAACTATTGCTGATTTTCCTTTTGTTCTTTTTATTATGTCTTGCGCTTCTTTTTTATCCTTAAACTGCCCTTTTTTATGAAAGGCATTTAATTTGTCTGTGATTAATTCTATTTCCCAAAATGGTTCTGGCTTAAATTTCTTTATTTCCAATTCTTTTTTTGCTAAAATATCTAAAGTTGGTCCCTGGACCCTGCCTATTGACATAAGTTTGAATGATCCTGCTTTTTTTATTGATAATGTTAGCGCACGGCTAAGACTAATACCGTAGAAAAAATCTAAGAAATGACGAGTTTCACCAGACTCAAATAGAGGAAAATCTATATGCGGTTTTGGATTTTGAAAGGCATTAAGCAGATCTTCTTTGGTCATTGTTGAGAATTCCATACGTTTGGCATCTTTTTGTTTACAGGCAAATCTTAGGATGTTATAACCAATTAACTCTCCTTCCAGATCTTTATCTGTTCCTAGATAAAACTCATCACATTCTTTTGCTAGTTGCTCTATTAGTAATAAATAACTTTTAGTGAATTCTGCTTTTTTTGAGGCTTTATAGGATTCTACCCATCCAATATCAAACACAGGATAGGTCCATCCTTTTTTGTTTACTTCTCTAAGGATATATAGATGACCAACAGCACAAACTACCAAGATCTCTTTGTTTTTGTGCTTAACTTGATAATATTTTATTTTATCCTGGGATTTTATGCCTATTTTTTTATCTGCCAGGGCTTCAGCTATTTTTTTTGCTGCCGAAGGCTTCTCTGCTATAATCAAGGTTTTTTTCATTTTAGTTAAGTTCAAATTTTTAGAAGGATATAAAAAAGTTATGTTTTAAAAAATTAAGAAAAAAACTAATTTAATTAACTCTTCTTATGCGATCTTACTACTTCTTCTAGGAATTTCAGAAAACCTAAAGTTTGGATCTGTCTGTTTGTTACATATGTTTGACCCAAAACTAATCTTCTGCTCCTCAAATCCCTCTTGACCTGCCAAGATTCTAGAGGATAAGAACTATATTTTGAATCGGAAAATGCTTGTTCAAACTTTTGAGTCATGGATTGATCTATGCCGGTCGTGTTATCATTTGTAAGGTATCTTAATGTATTGCTGGCCCCTCGTAATGTTGCATATAAATAAAGTTCAAGTTTTTCTTCAAGGTCTTTAATTTGAAGAGGAAACAATTTGATTTCCATTAAACCTTTTTCATTTTGTTCCCAACCAAGAAAAGCGCTAGAGTTAGTTCTAACCATTTCTTGAAGACTCGTTATTCCGAGTGGATGGTCTATGAGCATAGTTTGGTTTACTCCTGGTATTCTCTTAAACTCGTGCAATGATCTACCAAACAAAGGCGCTTCATATTGCCAGGAATTTTGTACTAATGTTAAAGGACTAGCCCTATATGTTTCTGGAGTATGCAGCAAGAAATGAATAAACACTTCATTGGGTAATTCTGTTTTTGGCTTCATCGGCCCATCGGCTATAGCATAAAGAACGTCGGTTTCGCCGTTTTGATAATTTTTTATATTTTCTAGTATCTTTTGAAGAGTTTCATATTGAACTATAGTTAATTGTCCTTCAATTCCATTAGCTATAACTACAATATCCATGTCATTGACTCTTTCTATACCTCTGCCTTGGTCTGGTCTTTTTCCTATTAAAGTTACTGATTGAATATAAGGCAATTCACCTAGTTTATGTAAAAGAGAATCTAGCACTTTGGTTGATTTTTCTCTTATCGGTTTCTCCTTTTGGTCCTTCATATATTTGATATATTAAAATATTTTATAAGCCTTTCTATTTTTACTACTAACTAGTTATAGTCATATTATAATCTTAGAGGAGAACTATATTTCTATAATCTTTCCTTCCGGCCCAAGGTTTATTATTTTGGTTTTTCCAAGCTTCTCTTCTATTCCAGATGCTTCATGAATATGGCCGCATAATAAAACGTCTGGCTTGAATTCTTTTATTGCTTTTGTAATTCCCTGGTTTCCTTCAAAACCTGAAAATTCTGCTTTTGAACCTGCTGGGTGCATGTGGGTGACCATCACTTTTTTTGTTAGTGGTTTTATTTTATCAAAACTTTTCTTTAAAACACTAAAAGTTTCATTTTCTGTTATTTTAGTCAAGCCAATGTCTGCTCCACCACAACCAAAAAAACCTATTTTTTCCTCGTTTTTATCTGTGTATATTGCATAATAACCGTGTATATTCTTTACGCCATAAAACTCGGCAACAAAATCAGTGGTTGCGAATGAATCATGATTGCCTGGAACTAATAACACTTTTTGGTTATTCTTTTTAAATTCCCCTATAACTCCTTGTGGACTATCTTTTGCTAAGATGTCTCCACTAAGCACGATTAAATCTACCTTTTCTTTTTTAGCCTTTGCTGCTAGCTTTTTTGCAGCAGAAAGGTCTCCGTGTAAGTCTGATGCAGCTAATATTTTCATTTTTTTATATTATATCAGTTTGTAAATATAAATCTTCCTAACCAAGAATTTTTTAATTTTCCATATATCGGCCTAAGTCTTAAGTACACCCATGAGTCAGTATATTCATTAAAATCTACTCTTGGACCGAAACTTAGCTTAAATTTATTTATCCTGTCCTGCGGGCTATCCTGGATAGCATTTTCATCTATGCCACCAAGATCAAACAGTTCAAAATTGTTTTGTTTTCCCCACATAATTGTTTCCCAAATAAGCAGGGCGTTTGCATTTAACTCATAGGATATTTCCGCATTTGCCAATGTATTGAGAAAAATAAACTTCTTGTGAACGTATAATTGGGCGTAGCATATCGGTGAACTGTTATATTCTATAAAAAACAGTTTGCTAAAATTTCTGCCAAGATTGAAAATTTCATTTAAGTATTCTTCTGAATAAAACTTTATTTTTTTTCTTTCTGCAGTTTCTTTATATAACCTATAGTAAGAAAGCCATTCTTCTTTTGACATGGCTTCTTTAAAGATTAAATTTTTTTCTTTAGCTCTTCTAATTCTGTTCCTTTGTTTTTTATCTAACAACATCCACAAATCGTCTTTTTTTAAATCTACAATAACTGTAGATAGTTTTATGCTTTTTAATTTATCAATAAGGATTGCATCCTTATCAATCTGCAAATTACTGTATTGATGTATTAATGGATGAAACTTGTTTTCTTTACAATATTTTAAAAACAAATCTAAGAGTGAATCATCTAATATTGGAAAAAAAGATTTTGCCATTTTAAACGGGCCTTTTTTTAATACTTGAAAACATAAACCCTTATTTCCAACTAAAAAATACTTTGAAGTCTTATTCAACTTACAGTAATAGGAAGTTTGTCTTGGTTCATCTACATGATCATTCCACCAAGAAGGCGGTTCTGTAGTAATATTATATTCTTGGGCCATAAAGGCGGAGTAAGTTACAAATTGATTTATAAAATTTGTTATTAGGAAGCTATTTCTTTCTTGTTATCTTTTCTATTCCAAACATATATTTTTGTAAAATTACTGGAATTTTAATAGAACCATCTTTTTGCTGATAATTTTCTAATATTGCAACCAGGGCTCTAGACGTAGCCAAGGCAGTATTATTTAGGGTATGTAAAATTTCTTTTTCTCCATTTTTTCTTAGCAATTTTATATTTAATTTCCTGGCTTGATAATCTGTACAATTGCTTAAAGACATAATTTCCCCATACTCATTCAATGTTGGTCTATAGACTTCTATGTCTGCACTTTTTGCTTTCCAATCTGCCAAATCGTCAGAACACATTTCTAAAACACGATAAGGAAGCTTTAATTTTTTAACTATTTCTTCTGAATTTTTTAATAATTCGTTGTAGTATTTGTAGGAGTCTTCTGGCTTGCAGAAAATAAACTGCTCTATTTTGTTAAACTGATGCGTTCTCCATAATCCTTTTTCATTTATGCCGTGAGCACCTATTTCTTTTCTGAAACACATGGAATATGAAAAATATTTTTTTGGCAATTCTGACTCTTGAATTATTTGATTTGAATGCATTGCCAATAAAGATTGCTCTGAAGTTCCGATTAAATTCAGGTCTTCATCTCGTATAGAGTAAACTGAGTTTTCAATTGCTTTCTTATCCATTGATGCATATATTGATTTCTCATTTAACATTAAGGGTGTTTCTATGTAAAAATATTTCTTTTTCTGCATGAAATCTATAACAAACCTAATTAAGGCTTGATTTAATAATGCTAGTTCTTTTTTCAGATAATAAAATCCTTTTCCGGAAACTCTTGCAGATGCATCAAAGTCACCTATATCTAGAGATTCAATTAATTCAACATGTGTTTTTGGCTTAAACTTAAATTTTGGAATGGTTCCTTTTTTATAAAGAACTTTATTTTGAGATGCATCTTTTCCAATTGGAACAGAGCGGTGCATAATGTTCGGTATTACTAATAAGATTTCATTTATTCTTTCCTGCAACATATTTGATTTTTCTTCCAAATTTTTTATTAATTCTGGAATTTCTTTAGCTTGTTTTAATAAAGAAGTAAAATCATTTTTTTCTTTTTTGGCCTTGTTTATTTCTTCGCTTATTTTATTTCTTTTTGCTCTGAGATTATCAATTTCTTTTTTTACATCTTTCCATTGATTATATTTCGAAATTATTTCGTCAACTAAAATCAATTTCTCGTTTTGAAATTTATTTTTTATATTTTTCTTTACGATTTCACTGTTTTCTTGAATGAATTTGAGATCCAACATGCAACAGAAAGGTTAATAAAGAAGTTAATAAAATTTGTGGTAAGTAAATTAAAAACAGATAAGAAACATTTATATATTATATAAGTTTGAAATATAGGATATAAAATATAGTCGGGGGGATATGGTTGTGACAAAGTTACCAAAAGATATATTTGAGGTGTTTTTTAGACGCAAACCTGCAATGATTCTTGTGGCCTTAAGAAAAGGCGGCAGAAACAGATATGGTTCTGTGTTGGCCAAAGAAGTTGACTGCACTTATTCTCATGCTGTTAAAATCTTACAAGAAATGGAGAAAGCGAAGTTAGTTGATTTTGAAAAACAAGGTAGGATTAAAACAATAAAACTTACAGATAACGGCAATAGAATAGCTGAACATATTGAGAAAATAAAAAATCTGTTATAATGACTTTTTTTAAAACATTCCCAAGAACTCTCAAGGGGGGTTCTTATCCGGTTTGGGAAGAAGTAGTTCTTTCTGATGAAGAAGAGAAGAAAGCTGAAATACAAGCAAGAGAAGAGAATATTTCTTTAATGAAAGATTGCATTGACGAAGCAAAGAAAATTTTAGCTGAAAAGGGGTTTAAGTTCTACCAAAGTGATGTTGTGAATTTGGCGATATCTATTTTTGATAAAATTGCCAGCCATCAGGTATATTATAAAGAGAATAAAGCAAAAGAGAAATTTGATGAAAAATTTAAAAATACTTCTTGAGTCCTTCTATATGCGATATTTCTGTATTTTTGAATAGAAATTCCCTAAATTTATTGTCAATTTTTATTCCCTTTCTTTGTAATGTTTTTTTAATAATTGAATAAACTTTTTTTCCTTCTTTATCTAGATCTGTAAGAATTATAACTTCTTTCGAATTAATTTTATCTAGGGTCAAGAAGAGCGAATTTGAAATTGTAGTAATTTCTTTGCATCCTAAATCTTGTAAGACTTTTTTGTCTTTTTTTCCTTCAACAATTATTAATTTGTTTGTATTACTTAAATTTTTGAACCATTCTTCTAAATTTTCCATTGTAAAATACAAAGGGCCGTACGGGATTTGAACCCGTGACCACCTGGTTTCTATCTTTGTTAAGAGCTTCACCAATAAGAAACTAAGTTCTTATCAATTCCTTATTCTTTTCAGGTGCTCTGAAGCCAGGCTGAGCTAACGGCCCATAGATTAGCTAAGAAAGTTTATATATTTATAAGTATTTTTGTTTAATAAAATGATTCTTATGCCGGGAATAATAAAAAATTATCAGGATTTAATTAGATATCTTTCAAGACATGAAATAAACCAAGAAGTTGCAAGAAGTTTTATTAGATTGATAAAAGATTCTGAATATGAATTAGGACAAAGCAGATTTGTATTTAGGTCGGTGCATCATTATTACACAGAACCGAGATTAAGACAATTTAGTAGGGAAATAGGTGTAATATGGACAAGAATTGGTGAAGACTGGCATTATCAGAAGAGATATATTTGGACTGTAGGAGACAGATTAAGTGGTGGGCTATTAGACCAAATAGTGGAAGTTAAAATGAAGCAAGATGCGAAGAATTTAGATAGAAGTGCATGTATTTCTAATCTTGTAGATGATTAAACGGAAAATTATATAAAGAAGAAGCATTAATAATTTTAATATGGAACTACAATTACAAAAAAAACCGCAGAATGTTACAATAATTGAGGGATTTCCTGGTTTCGGACTTGTGGCCACGATAGCAACTGAGTTTTTAATAAATCACTTAGATGCCGAGCAAATAGGGAAAATAGTAATAGAAGAAGTTCCACCGATTGTTGCTGTTCATTCTGGACAAGTAGTTGAACCTGTTGGTGTTTTTTATTCTAAGAAATATAATTTAATTATCTTACATGCATTGACTTCTATTAATGGTCTTGAATGGGGTCTTGCAAAAAAAATAGGAGAATTGAGCTCTATCTTAAAAGCAAAAGAAATAATCTGCATAGAAGGCATAGGTTCTATGACTGAAACAAGCAATACTTTCTTTATTTCAAACAAAAATGAAGACAGATTTATCAAAAAAACAGGATTATCAAAATTAAAAGATGGAATTATTATGGGAGTTACCGGTGCTTTAACTTTGAACAAAAAATTGCCAATTAGCTGTATTTTTGCTGAGACACATTCTAACTTACCAGATTCAAGGGCAGCTGCCAAGATAATAACCACTTTAGATAATTATCTTGACTTAAAGGTTGATCCTAAACCTTTAATTAAAAAAGCTGAAGAATTTGAAGTTAAGATTAAGGGGTTATTGGAGAAAAGCAAAAATGCGAGTGAAATGAAAGAAAAGAAAGAACTGACTTATTTAGGTTAGTTTAAAAAAAGATTTTAGATTTCTTATTACATTTCCTGTAAATTCCAAAAGACCTGATTTTGCTTCTTCACAATACAATAACAAAAATGTCTTGTATGCTTCTTGATTATCATCTCTTGCTGTAAACAAATATGGGTGGGCATACCAAATATACAGCGTTTGATTTGATGAAGTGCAGGTAATTAGTCTTGTATTTCTGCAGTCAATCTGTTCCATACAATTCAAGTTTTTATTTAACCTTGTTGCTTTGTCTATTGATGAAAGGTATTTTTCATATTTCTCTGTTGCCAATCCCTTTTCTCCTGGATCTAAGTTGAAAATCCTTAAATGGGAAACATTTAGTTCGCGATTTCTTTTTTCGTAAACTATTGGATAGAAAGGATCTATTGGAAATATTGGACCAATTAAATCATAATAACTACCATCATCACGATATAGGTAAGTAAACCAACTAATGCCTTGAAATTTTTTATTTCTTTTTGCTAAACCATTTAAGATTTCATCTTCTGACCAAACGGTAAGATTTGCTTTATAATTTAAAACATGTGGCTTTGTTTTTTCTAATTCTTCCTTTAATTTATCAACCTCGGATTCTAGTTCTTGAACTTTGTTTTGATATTGTTCTGATTCATTAGAAATAGTGGTTTGGGGCGGGGTTTCATTTTTTACTTGGTTAGAACAGGCAGTAATAAAAACGAATATGATAAATAAAAAAACAATTTTTTTCATTTAGATAAATCTAGTTTAAAAGTTTAAATACCTTTTGCTAATCCTCCTTCCTATGGCTTCTAATGCCGGGTATTCTTTTCTGAATCTTGAATCTATTAAATCTTCTTGATTTAGGGCAGCATCAAAATTCAAGTTAACTCTATTTTTTTTATATAGTATATGGAAGATTTCATGGTATAAAACTGATTTTATGAATCTTCTTTGGATTGTTATTGGCTCTTCATCAATTAATTTTTTTAAGACTTCTTCTGACAAATAAATATGATCTTTCTTTTCGTGGTAAACCAGAGCAGGTATATTTAACTCATCAAACGCATTTCCTTCTTTAAGTGCCCTGAGTATTATTGGAGATTTTTTTGCAAATCGTATAAAATCTTGATATGATAAAAATTTAATTTCTGCTTTTAAGTTAAAATGATCTAATGATTCTTTTGCTATTGATAATATTTCCTTTTTTGTTATCATAATTAAATCGTGTCTCTTGTTTTAATAAATATTTTGAAATGATAAACTTTAAATATAAATGCGTATAATCTTTTTATAATGAAAAGAGGAGATTTGGGATATCTTGCTAGGATTTTATATTGTGAAAAACAACCTTGTCTTGTAAGACCTAACCAGAATTATCCTTTTGGACTTAGAAATGAAGTTTTTCTTGGTTACCGGGCTTTATGTCAACCAAAATATCCAATGGACGGTAGAAGAAGTGAAAAGTCCGTTAGATGAACTATAGTAATATTTATAAATTTTTGAAAATTAATTAAATAAGGTGTTTTTTAATGAAAAGAGGTTTAAATATTAAATTAATTGTTTTTTTGAGTTTCTTTCTTGTTAGTTTTGTTTTACTAATTAATGGTGCGTTTGCTATTGAGGATCCTGTTGGATTGCCTTGTCCTCATCCACAGGGGGGTGACTTTCAGTGTCCACTACCAGAATCTACTTGTGTGCATAAATGTATAGTCTACCCTGAAGGCAATATTTGGGGTGCTTGTTCTCCCGGATATAACACTGTTTCTGAGAATAGCGCTAGTGTTTGTTCAAATAACATAGATGATGATTGTGACGGTTTGGTTGATTGTGCAGATACGGATTGTAATGGTGGGGATACTTCTGGTAATGGAAACTATGATGGGGATAGTTATTGTAATGGTATAGATGATGATAAAGATGGAGATGGAATACCAAATAGAATAGATATAATTGAGCCTTATACTTATTATGATAAACTAAGCAGTGTTGGTTGTAGTGTTTATCCTCAGGGACATCCTTTTGTTGGTAAACAAATTGATAGTGATAATGATGGTGTATGTGATAAATTTGATCAATGTGGCGATACAGCAGATGCTTGTTTGGTCGCACAGGGATATGACAATCTTAATATTAGGAGTCAACTTGGTTGTCCACAAGACTGTTCTGGGGCCTGTGCTTCTGACATTAATTGCGGTGATTGTAATTCTTGTAGTCTCTGGTTGATGCCTTATTGTATAAATTCTGAGTGTTCAGATCTGGGAAAGGCTGGAAATGGCTGTTTTTACCATCCTGGAATATTGGGATCCTGTTCTGAATGTAGTGGTAATGTAGTTGGATGTAATAATTATCTAACACAGAATGATTGCGAAGTAAATCAGTGTTTAAATCCTGGTAATTTAGATCCAAGACTACCTAAATGTGAATGGAAAGGAAAGAGTATTGGATGCCAAAGAGTAGAACCCAATAATTATTATATAGATAATGATAGAGATGGATTTGGAGATAAAAATGTAAATCCGATAGAAGCTTATGAAAAACCAACAGGGTATTCTGATAATAATGGAGACTGTGATGATAATTTAGCATCAAGATATCCTAATGCACCTGAAATTTGTGACGGGTTTGTTAATGATTGTGATTCTTCAGATAATGCAGAACAAGGTTGTGATTGTAATCCATTAGCTAGCCAAAATACCAGAGTTTGTGAATTTTCTAATCTTAACCCGAACCAAGTTAATCCTGGGTGTGAACAAACTTGCGGTAGTGATGGTAAATGGTCTCAATGCGAGATACCTGATACTGCTATTGAAAATACAGATCGTTTGTGCTCTGATGGAATAGATAATGACTGTGATGGATTAATTGATTGTGTTGATTCTGATTGTGGGGGAAATACACGTGATAACAGTGGAAATTGGGATGCTAGTCAGGAAGGAAATGTTTTTGTTTGTGATAAGTTTGACGATGATGACGATAATGATGGCATTAAGGATTTTGATGAACAAGGAAATATATTAGATCAAGAACAATTTACTCATTTAGGTTGTTCTGTAGATGCGATGGGTAACATGATAGATGAAGACCATGATACTGTTTGCGATAATCTTGAACCACCAGAGTGTAGAGGTACTCTTTTAACATGTGTTTCTAATGTAAATAAAAATTATGATGATGGTAGAATGGGATGCCCGCGTGAGGGTGCTTGTGAAATAAGCGGTTGTTTTAGGGATAGTTTTTGTAGGCAAAATGTACAAACTGCTGGATGTCATACGGAATGCGGCGATGGAATTAGTAATACTTGTGATAGAGATGAATGCGTAGCAATATCTGATTATGTTACCAATAGTTGTTTTTTTAGTCCTAATGTAATTTGGAGCAGATATGGTGATTGTAATGGTTGTAGTCTTATTGGTACATCTTGTTCAAATTATGATCAAAATGAATGTCCAAGAGATCCTTGTAAACTTGGGTGCGAATTTGATAATATTAATAATGTATGTAAAGAAAAAACGAAGTTTACATATTATAAAGATAATGATGGTGATAGTTATGGTAGTTCTAGTTCTGGAACAAAGGATATTACTGATCAAACCTCACCAGAAGGATATGTTTCTAATAATTTAGATTGTGATGATGATACATCAAATGATCCTAATAGTGTTGTTTGCCCAACAAATCAAATTTTATGTAATTCAATTACTAGTGGTTGTGCTATTTGCATGCATCCGAGAGTTCAAGAAATTTGTTCAGATGAAAAAGACAATGATTGCAATGGTCAAATAGACGAAGTGGGTTGTAAATGTGATTTAGGTGATATTGGTGATAGTGACGGAGATGGTATTCCAAACTCCGTTGATCAAAATGATTGCACTCCAAGGGAATGTACGGTTGTAGACATTAATGGTAATGCTTTGGATAGCGATAACGATGGTGTGTGTGATGGCAAAGATCAATGTTCTCATTCTGCGTGTAGTGTAATTGACCAAAGCACTGGTTGTCCGCCTTCTGGTAATCCAACTGTAGCAAGACTTTGTTCGGATGATCCTTACTTTAGATTTAATGAGAATGAGAATCTTAAATATTGTGAAGGTTCGTGTAGTGATTATAGCCAAGAGGTTTGTGAAAGTGATCCTTGTGGTTTTGGTGGTTGTAGACTTGACGATAACGGGGATTGTAGTGGTGAAGTAGTTTACTACTTAGATCAAGATAAGGATAATTATCCTGATGAAAGTAATAGTATAGAGAGACCTAGTGTGGATTCTAGTAATCCTAGTATAGAAATTAACGGCAACAAATATATGTTATCTACGGGAAAATTTGATTGTCTTGGTCATGATAATGATGCTACAATTTATCCCGACGCTCAAGAAATATGTGATGGAAAAAATAATGATTGCGATAATGCCGTTGATGAGGGGTGTGTTCCTCAAGCACAGGGAGAAAGAGAAAGCTGTACAATTGAACAGGAAAGCGATGATAGATTGTGTAGTCCCCAGGTTGGAGCTTGTCAATATTCTTTCCAAAAATGTGAAGGCGGTTTTTGGTCTGCTTGCCATTATAGCCAAGATTATGATTCTAATAATAAAGAAGTAAGATGTGGTGATAAAATAGACAATGATTGTAATAATAAAATAGATTGTGACGATCCTAATTGTGCTACAGATGCTAATGCTTGCCCAGAACAATATGCTACGGCAGACTCTGATAGAGATGGAGTTCTTAACAAAAATGATTTTGAGGATACTCCGATTGGGTGCACAGTTAACAATGGTGGGGTAAATAGTAATGGTCGGATAATTGATGAAGATATTGATACTGTTTGTGATCCTTTAGATCAATGTCATGGTACTCCTGATGGGTGTGGTATTATAACTGATCCAACAAAGGCTGGTTTGGGTTGCCCTACTACCTTAGCTTGTTCGGAGTCCAAATGCGCAGTAGCAAATCAAAAATGTCCTGGACCAGAGACGACTTCATCTGGTACTGGTGGACAATGTTCATGTAAATTAGTTGCTGATGCTTGCGAGGAAAATATTATTGGTACTTCTGCTGAAGAGAATGGTCTTGTGTTAGTTTGTAATCCTACAGAAGATGGAAAACCAAGAATTTTAACTGGACTAAAAATAATAGATTTTAATGATCCTTTTGCTTTAAAGGCGGACGGGATTAATAAATATAAAATAAAATGTTGTACATTAAAATGTGCAGAAAGTTAGGAGTCTTAGTGTGAGAATGTCTTTTTTAAGTAAAAAAAACAGATTTGTATTTGCGATTATTCCTTTTTTTATCTTCGCTGCCTGTACTCCAATACCGACATCACAGCAAAATCAACCTTCTTTAGCTGAAAATGTTGAAGATTGCGTTGGGCCTGTTTACAGTGATATTGTTCCCAGCGGAGCTATTGTTGGTGAATCTCTTGCTGGAAAATTGGATGATTTTAACGTCGGGTTATTAGGTAATGACAGGATTTTAATTAATCCGAACATAAATAAAGAACAAGGAGATATTTTTCCTCCTGGAAGAGTAAGTAGTATAGGCATTAGAAAAGAAGGAGATACTTTTTCATTTGTAGACGTTTCTGGGTATGGCGAACAATATTTAGTTGACATTATAATTGATAAACTAGGAGATGACACATGTAAAATAAACAACAATAGATTGAACTTAAGAAAAGATGAAAGTGATTGTATTTTTGTAAGTGGGGAAAATTTGGGTGCAGGAGAAGGAAATCCTGTTG
Source organism: Candidatus Woesearchaeota archaeon (assembly GCA_016188045.1). Lineage (GTDB taxonomy): Archaea > Nanobdellota > Nanobdellia > SCGC-AAA011-G17 > JACPIM01 > JACPIM01. The sequence continues at coordinate 68,389 of JACPIM010000007.1, forward strand.
TTGGGCCTGCAGAAGTTGGATTAGATCTGAAAGTTTCTTGTCCTGATAATAAATTTATAAAATCAATTTACCATCGAGGAAGTGCGGGGTTACTTGATTTTAATATTCATTCAGATGACTATAGAGTTTTATGTTGTAGCGAGAGTATAATAATAAAGTAAGATTTATTTTTTCTTTTTTTCGATTTTTATTGGATTTTCGTTTAAAGTTTCTAAAACATTTTCTAATTCTTTTACCCTGGCGTTCAATTCATTAAATCTCCTATCGTATAAATAGTGCCTTGCTTTTACTCTTGAAAAACCGGATTTTGTAGATTGCTTGTGCTCTTTAAACTTTTCAACTAAGATTTTGAATGCTTCAGATCTTGATAAAAACCAATCGCCTATTGCTATTTTTTCACCTCTTTTATAAGAAACTACGTTTCCTATAACCTTCCTTTTAGATTGCTGTTTCTTATTACTTTCCTTTTAAGTTACTACGTTTCTTATTACTTCCTACTAAAAAACAAGGTTTAAGCTATATAAAGATTAGTATTTACTTTTAAGTAGTTAAATATAGAAAGGTTTATAAATTTAAAGAATGGACTAATGTTATGCCAATTGACCAAATTTTAATAAGAGAAATAAATAAAAAAAGAGAATTAATTAGAGGTAATCCTGATTCTTTTTTAAAAAGAAGTCAAAGGATAAAAAGGATGCTAGAGGCTGAAAGCGACCTTTATTCTTGGTGGATTGAACATCCTGACTTAAGATGGCAATTACTTGAGCCGGGGCAAAAGAATAATGAAAGAATGATAAGGAAATTAGCGAGAAAGGGCAAGGCTAGACTTAGAGAAGCTTGGGCTTACATGGCTGGACTAAGCAATGCTGAGGATAAAGATGTAGCTGAGTACTTGACTCAAAAAACAATAATTAATGTTGGCCATTTAGTTGATCCTGTTAACACGGGTCTAAGAGATATTAGGGTAAGTCTTAGCTTACAATACACTCCACCTAATCCTATAAAAGTGCCTGAATTGATAGATAGATTGCGAAGAGATTTAACACAGGGAGATTTACATTCTGTAGAAAAAGCAGCAATGGTTCACTTATATTTAACTGGGATACAACCATTAAAATCTGGAAACAAAAGAGTTGCAAGGCTTTTTCAAAATGCAATACTCTCACAAGAGGAATTGCCTCCGGCAGTAGTTCCTGTTGGTGAAAGGGCTGCTTATATTGACTTACTAGAACAAGGACTAGTTGGATGGAGAGATAAAGATTTACAAAAACAAAGACCTTTTTTTGATTATGTTGGCGGAAAAGTTAACACTGCCTTAGATAACATAGTAAGAGATTTAAGAGTTTAGATCTTTATAAAATTTTTAAGATTTGATTAAAATATATTTCTGACAAATAAAATTATCTTTTACTACGCGCGTTATATTGTTTCTTTTTTTGATTCAAAATTGATTAGGCTTCCCATTTCTTTATATTTAAAGAATCTAATGGATTCTTTACTTGATTTATGAGGTTTCTTTTGTATCTTAGGAATTTCTTATATGACTCCGCCCAATTCTTGCCTCTTTTGATTATAAACCATTGGCTGCGATCTTTTATAGGAAACATTTTATCCCATGGCGCATAGCCAGCAGTGATCACCCATAATTCTGTACTTGGTACTTCTAAATATTCTATTACTTTATTAATGTCAAGAGAACAGCATTCGACTAATATTTTCTTTTTTCCTAACCGTGCAAAAATATCTACTCTTCTTCCAAGAAAGGGGTACTCGGTTTTAATTTTCTGTTTAACGAAACCATTTGATTCAAGTAGTTTAATTGCAATAAACTTATGATATTCTTGTGGGCCACCTATTTCTCTAAGTTCATCATATGAAGGTTCTTTCATATCCATGATCTCTTTTTCTTCAATTAAACATGCGTCCTCATGAAAAAATTGGGCTAGAATAAGTTGGTTTTCTGTCCATGCTGTATACCTCTCGTCTCCTTGTATCAAATTATCATCTATCCATTCGTACGCCTCTTCTCGGGATTTAAAGATTATTTGGTCCATCTTTTTGGTTTTTTTCTAATTTTTTTTGCGCTGAATCAAAAATTTTTTTGTCTAATATTGGCTGGTGATTTCCGGGGTATTCCTTATCAAATTTAACTATCCCCAAATAGGTTTTGTTAGAAAGGAGTTTTATTAACCCCCTTGTACTAAGGTTATGTTTTTTTGCGAGCTGATTTAGACTAGAGGAGGTTCCGATAAACTCTTTAAAAATTGCTAAAAGCTTTTTGGCGCCGGCTTCGTCAACAACTAGTTGTTTGTCAACAAAGTTATATCCCAAGGGCGCCTTGCTCATAAAGCTCCCTTTACTTGCTTTACTACCCATAGTAAATTTTGTTCTCTCGCTTATTACATTACTTTCAAATTCAGCAAAAGCTGAGACTATATGGAACATCAGTTTTCCTGTAGCAGAAACAGTCTCTATCCTGTCCTGGAGCGAAATAAAATCTATTCCCCAGGATTTGATTTGATCTATCGTCAAAATGAGATCCATTATACTTCTACTAAATCTGTCTAATTTGTAAATAAAAATAGCCGCAAACTTTTTTGCCTCTGCGTCTTTAAGAAGACTTTGCATTGCCGGCCTATTTTTCATATCTTTAGCTGATTTTCCCTCGTCTTTGTATACTTTGAAGACCTCGTAGCCAAGGGCGGTACAATAGTTTCTTAATGCTTCTTCTTGGGCAATTATAGAATAGCCGTGTCTTACTTGGTCTTCTGTAGATACCCTTACATAAATAGCGGCCGTTGGCTTACCAATAGGATTAGTTTGTGTACTTAGGGTCAATTTACACCTCTTACTGTATACTTTGGGTGCCCTAAGTATATAAATGTTGCTATAGTTATAATACGACTAGACGCCAAAGGGAGGTGATTTAGTCAATTCTTGAATTTTAATGGTTTGTTTTGTTTTAAAAAAATTGGTCTTTTTTAGTGTTTTTGATTGGATATTAACCCTTTTAGGAAAAGCGTTATGGAAAAAATGAGAATTTTAGTGGTGCTAAAAGTTTTAAGCGATGATTGAAAGATTTATTTTAAGAATTTATTAATTTTAACCATTCTTCCAACTGCCCTATTTTATTCCTTAGCCCCTCTAGCGCACATTGGATCTCGTCTTCAGTTACTCTCTCTAACATTCCAGCGGCATGACTTGCTGATTTTGACTGTGCCGGTCCGTAGCTATCGTGAAATATATATTCTCTTCCATCCGAAGCTATTAATTTCAAAAAGAAACAACTGCTCTTTATCCCAAAATCCGCCAATAGAATGATTGGTGGTCTTATTTCTGTCCTCCTTGTTTCTGGATTACCACCGCTAGTATAAGGCAGAGTGTAATGATATGTATAGGATTTCCCTCTTTCTAGACAATTTCCTCTAAAATCTCGTAATGTTTCACCTCTGTAATCCACCAAATCTGGAACTTCTGTTGTTTGCGCATCCATCCCAATCCTAAAAAACAGAGAATATTTAAAAATTTGTATACCTAAATATCCATTTAAATTGCTAAAAACTTTAATCAATTACTATAGGTTTTATATAATAAAACTTTTAAGCGTTTATTAAAGATTTATGCTACTAAAACTCTTTGTTCTAATGTGTTTGGTGGTGGAGGAAATTCTGTAGCAGCATGAAACGTTGGAAAGCCCATCCTCCATAATTCTACATGGTTCTCTAAATCTTCAATGACCTTAACTCTTTTTGGATAAGGACCATAGTAATCCGGGTTATAATCTGGTGCTGCTAGATCCCAGTATGCTTTGGCCCTAAATTGCTTCAATTTACTTGCCCAATGCATATAGAGCTCTCCTAAATCTTGTTTTCTTTCTTCTGCTAATCCCGTAGATAAGTGTAAATCACCATCATATCCTGATAAAGACACTAATTGCAGCCAGTTTATGAAATTGTGTCTAATATTGGGGACAAATTCTTCTGATGGAATAAAAAAATGGCTATGGTCATCTTCTTTGACTATAATGGCATATTCTATTGGCCTAATAAGAGCAATATCTCTAATTGTTGATTGTGTTCCCTGACAAAATTCCGGGAGATGGTCACTGTACCAATACACTGTTGTTGTGGTTAAACCTGGATAGACCCTGTATTTTTTGTCTCTTTCTGATAAATAAGCTGAGTGTTCTTGAGATAAATTTAATTTTAGATCTAGGATCTCTCTTACTTGGCGTGTTTTTAGTATTTTCAGGGCATCAAGGTGTCTTTTGTTTTCATCTGGGTCAAAAAAAGCTGTTGCTGGAGCGAGGATTTCTCCTTCTTCTCTAAATGGATCATCATATCCTAGGGGTATTTTTATTAATAATGGTCTTTCTGTCGTATAAGGTCACCCGTGACATATTATCTAAATCTTATCTAGTATTTATCTCTTTTCTTTTTGTTTTACTTTTAATTCTTTTTTTGGAATAAAGGGCAGGGCCTTTTCTGTTAAACTTAAATAAGTTTCCCTACCTTTTCTCCTTTTTAATAATAAACCATGCTCTAATAATAGATCTGTGTAATTTGATATCATTGCTTTAATATCTGGATATGTTTTTTCTGGGTATAATTCTTGAGCTAGGTATTTCATAGGTACCCATTTTTTTCCTTCTTCATCTAATAATAATTTAATGTTAATTAACATGCTTTTTTGAAGATTTGTTAGATTATCCCATAGTTTTTTTGTGTTCTCTTTATTTAGAGAACTGGGAATTTTTGTTTCTAAGATTTCTTCTTCTACTGGAAGAGTTTTATTAAATAAAATAATATTTTGATTTAGGTTTGAAATTGAAGACTCTAGTTGAATTATCTTCGTATTTATTTTTTTAATTTCTTCTGTGTTTGAATCTGTTTTAGTCTTTATTTCCTGCATATCTTTTTTAACATTTGAGAAGGATTTTTTTACAGAAGACTCTGAAATTGTAGATTTTTCAGTTGTTTTTTTAAATGAAAATGGCCACCACATAATGAGATTAGTAATGTTTTTGGTATTTATAGCTTTCGAATCGTTAAGTGAACGTTAACTTGGTTAACTTAACGGTTAAGTGAACGTTTACTGAACGGTTTTTATGTGTTTTTTGAGTATTTGGGTTAAAATGTGGTTTATTGGTGTTTTTAGAAGAGTGAGAATAGTTAAAATCGGTTAGAAAGATGAGTTTGTGATGGATCTATTGATTTATAATACAGATTTATTAGCTTTTGAGTGGAAGTGAGAGATCTGAAAGATGGATTGATGGAGAGAATTATTGAGTTATTTCTTAGTCTTTTTTTCATTACTGGAGCCCCTTTAGATATCATAGAACTGACATATCCCCTTAAACAACCAGAAGTGAGACTTAATTTGCCTTCTAGAAGGGTATAGTTCACGGTTGTTCCTTGCTCTTCAAGTTGATAAATTAATAAAAAAAGATGAAATTCTTGTTTAGTGAGAGTTAAGAGGCCTTTTTCTACATTCTGAATACTATGTGTTGGTTCTTTTTTCGATAAATCCTGGATTTGTGAGTCTTCTGTTTCTTCAAAATCGATATTTGCTTGGATGTTTGATCGAAGGTTTGAAGGTTTGACTAGATGTTTATTTGATTGTTCATTTGTTTGAATATTTGAATAGACCCCATGATTTCCTGTGGAACTTTCAGTATTTTCTTCTTCTTTTTTAGTGGTTGTGGGGCTTTCAACTAATTTTTTTATTTCAGTTAAAACCTCTTTATTTTGCCTTAGTTCGGCTTCTAGGCGCAAAATATCCTCTTTAACCCTTTGGAAAGAATTCCTTATTTTTTCTTCGTCTATCATTTTGAGCAAGGATAACCTAGAAGTTTAAATTATTTTATATGTTTGATTAGTTGTATCGGTTTGTTTATTTGATTGATTATGGAGAAATATAAATAAAAGAAATAGAAAGTTGGGTCCGTTGGGCACTATTCAAAAATCTTCTTGATCTGAGATTATTTGCTTTGGAATGGCCAAATTTGGCACTTTTTCCTTGTCAATATATAAAAATATTTTGCCGTTGAAGTTCCTGTTTTTTACTACTGGAATTCCTTTTGTGAGGATAGAATTTACATGTCCTCGAACACAACTGCTTGAAATCCTAATCAGACTAGATATTTCTGCATATGTGGGGTACTTTTTTTCTTCATTATATCTTATAATTGTTTTAACTATGGCTGTTTCTCTGACTGTGAGACCCCCTTTTTGAATGAGTTGGGGCGTTTGTTCTTCTGATTCTGAGTTTGTTTCTTTATTTTTGATTTCTATAGATTTTTGATGAAACTTTCTTGGTTTTCCTAGCGCCAATCCTTTGGCTTCTACATTAAAATAATCACATAGTTCTTGGGTTTCTTCATCGATATATTGTGTAACTAACATGCCCATTATTTGACCTCTTGGAATACCTTCTTTTTGTAAGGCTAAGGTATATTTGGCTATTTGTGAGACTGAGTCGTGTGATGGCTCTAATTTAACCTCTACTAGTACAAAGTTATCATTTTTGTCTTTACATAACAAATCTACAAATCCTGCCCCAACCTTCCTTTGTCTATCAATTACCACTAATCCCTCTTCTATTACTCCTGGGTTTTCTTCTAGAAATTGCTCTAATTTATATTCTTCCATAATATCATCTCCTTTTTTTCGTAAGTTTTATAACCCGAGAATTCATGAATGTCCTCGGGGTTTTGTCTGCTGGACTTAATCCCCTAACTTCCTTTGGGAAGTTAGTTTATTTTATAGAAAGCTAAATTAATATATAAAGGCTACGCGTGTGGTTGTCGTGTAACACTTGCCTGGGATATAAAGGTTGGAGAACAATAATAAATTTTTAAGAAATAGAGTTAAAGCTATTGGTCTTTTCTAAGTTTATAGAGTGCGCTAGCTACTGATGTTGAATTTCGAACTATTTTGCCATTATGATATATATTATTTAGCTCAGTAGCTATTCTTTTATTATTTATTTGACTACCACACCTAAATTTTGGATTTTGTGATAGCCTTTGTGCATATTCTAACTCTGAAAACCTTGTATATGTATTGGTTTCTTCTCTTTCAATCCAGGGAACAAACCCATTTGCAGAAGCTGCTGCTCTACCTGCTTTTTTGCCATATTTTTTACTAAGTTTACTACGCTCTTCCGGAGAAATAGAAAATATTGCCTGCTTCTTTGTAAAGGAGGTTTCTCCTCTCATTCTTCCACCACGTTTCATGTGCTCTGTGGCTATTTGTTCAAGCTCGTCTCCATCATTAATTAAATCATGTAAGGCAAATTGAATAGCGGTTCGTGCCCCATCTTCTGTTGTACCATATTTTGTAACTATCCTATATTTATCTATTATCTCGGAGATAAAATGACCAGTTCTATAATCTGTAGCAATTTGTGGTATCTCAATAACTAGGCGATCAGCAATCTGTCTGGCTCTTATAATAGTTATTATTTGGTCTCGAGATAGCCCCCCGGTACTAATCATAGAAAGTATAGAATCTAAGTTTTCTGATTTATGGCTCTTTGGTTTATTTTCCATAAATTTGAATAGGGGTACATCTTTTTAAGCCTTTCTATCTGTAACTACCTAAAAGTAATTATTATTTCCCAAACTCTTTTTTAAACATCCCTCTTAAAACTTAAACAACCTTTCATAATCTTTATGATTCATCCAATCAAGAACTATTGCTAAAACTTCAACTTCGTTATTTGTTATTGTATATAACAATCTTCAATCTTTTCTTAAGTTGTAAATCCAAAGATTACCTAGATTATATTTTTGTATTACTTTTTTTGGAATAAGTTTTTTCTTTACATTCCTACCAAAAAAAGCATTTTGTTTGATCGTTTTTAAGTGCTTCTTCTATCTCTTTGTAAAGTCTCTCATTCTCTGACTTCAAACTTTCAAATGTCTTTTTCAGTTCTTCATCAGCAAAAATTACTCTGGCTTCCATTCTAAGTCTTTTCTGTTTGCATATTTTTCATATAAGGTGGGATTCCATATGTAAACAACATAGCTCTCATTGTCATAGGCTATTCTTAATGTGTCTTCTAAATATTCCATTATCACCTGAAAGGTTTGCCACATTACTTTTTTTGGCAGTTTTTTGAAAAGCTCTGTTTTTTTATATTCTCCAGAATGTTCATCTATGAATTTCTCTACCATTGAAACTGTTTGCAATGTTGGAGATCTAGCTATGTTGTTTGTTTCAATATATTTTTTTTCTTTTTGTATAGTCTCGGCTTGCATATTAAACTCCTTGATTATCATAATATCAGTTGATATTACTATTTAAATCTTTCTGTTGGTGATTTTTAATTAGAAAATTAATTCTTACTAAATTCCTTCTTAAACAACCCAACAAAAACATCTTCTTGTAATGTAAGACCTAGAGATAATAAACTATTAGCATATTCTTTTGCTAATTGTAATTGTGATAGATTTTTAGGCGGAGTATAATTTAAAATCCTATTTAAAGTATAAGAATTAATAAAATTATTATTTATCTCAAGAGAAATCTCTTTATTCTTATCTAAAACCCCCGGTTTATTTAGATTTACTTTAAAATCATTAAAAACAAATACCTCTTTAGATATCTCTAAAAAACCGTAATTCAGTAATTCTAACTTGATTAGGTCTTTTTTTATTTTTGTTAAAGAATTGCTTTTAAAATATAAATCTAAATCTTGAGCAATAAAATCTTTAAAGGTTTTATTTTTCTTTTTCTCTAATTTATAAATACGCCCAAGATATTTTTTTACTTTTTGCTTTGGTGTTTTTGTTTTTCTGTGCTTTATAGAAACTAAGTAGGCATATTCTACTATTTTACCTGAATTTAATTTTCTTTTTTTAGATCTGATATACATATAGACACCTGCGGTTTCCCAAATTGTTTTACAATTAGGCCCCAAAGCACAAGCTTTTAGGGCTATTACTTCCCTTTTAATTTAGTTCTTATCAACTCTCTTAAAATATTAGAATAAATAAAGGTTTTTATTTAGTAATGTAGAAATGGTTTTTTCGAGCTCTTTTTGATTATGGTTTTTTCTAAAAGAAAATACTCAACCAATATAATCTCCCTTTTCTTCTTTTTCGTTTGTAACAGGACGTACTGTTGGAAAAGGAATATGGGGAGGAATGTTAATTTCTTGTTCTAAAGCTAGTGCTTTTATTGAAGATCTTAGAATAACTGTGTTTAAAACAAGTTGTTTTATATCTAATGGTATGTCTTTTTTATCTTTCCAATTTTTAATAATATCTTTCATTGTTTTAGCATCTTCCATATAATAAATAAAACCTTCAATAGTAACATTTGCTATTTTTGGATTATATTCTAGAATAAACTCGAAATCGAACCTTAAACCGTCTGATTGTGTTTTTCCTGTTGGTAATTTTTCTTCTGAAACTTGTTTGATGCCTAATTTAGAATTAATATTTACCTTAGTTGCTTCTTTAATAGGATTGAGCTTTTCAGCCTGTAATTTTGTAAAATTAAAACCGACTATTGGCATTTTAAGAAAAATAAAAGAAGAGGGTTATTTAAAGCTTTTTATTCTCTTGAATATATCTTGTTTGCCTTTCCAATCCAGTGCTTCTTTCAATACCTCGGTTATTGTGTTAACTGGAACTATCTTTATTTTCTTGAGTTTTTCAGGAGAAATTACTATATCTTTTAGATTTGTTTTTGGAATTATTACTTTTTTAATGCCTGCATCTATCGCTGCCTCTATTTTAGATGAAACGCCACCAACAGCTAAAACTTCTCCGCGAACTGATAAAGATCCTGTCATTGCTGTGTCTTGTTTTATAGGAACTTTCTTTAATGCTGAGATTATTGCTGTTGCAACTGCTATAGAAGCTGAATCTCCTTCTACGCCTTCTGACATTGTTCCTATGAACTGAACAAAAATATCATATTTTTCATTGATGTCTTCACCAAAATATTTTAATATAATTGCTGAAACATTTTTTACTGCTTCTTTTGCGATTTTACCTAGTTGGCCGGTTGCTACTATTTCTGCATTTTTTCCACCTGGAACAACCTCTGATTCTATTGGTAAGACTATGCCTGAGAAAGAAGAATCTGAGCCTATAACTGCCAAACCATTAATTCTTCCAATTTCTATTCCTTCTGTTCTGATAACATTATATTTCTTTTTATTTTCAATATATTTATCTGCTATTTGTTGTTCTAATGTTCTTGCTAGTTTTTTTGCATCTGAAACATGAATTGGCAAAACTAGCTTTGCTTTTTGTTCTAAAGCTAAATCTCCTGCTGCTCTTATCAAACCCCCCAATTCACGCAACTTCAAGGTTAATTTATTTGAAATTCCTGCTCTTTTTCTCGCTTCTTCTATTATTAAAGAAATTGCTTCTCTTGAAAAATGCGGAATTTTTCCATCTTTAACAACTTCTTGTGCTACAAACTGGATAATTTTATTTCTATTCTCTCTTGTATCTTCTATTGTATCATTCATATAAATTTCATAACCATAACCACGAATTCTTGATCTTAGTGCTGGATGCATATGTTTAACTGTTTCTAAATTGCCTGCTGCTACTAGAATAAAGTCAGTTGGAACGGGCTCTGAGCGAACCATTGCTCCGGATGATCTTTCTGATTGCCCTGTAATTGGATATTTTTTTTCTTGTATTGCTGTTAATAATTCCTGCTGAGACTCTGGCTTTAAATTAGCTATTTCATCTATGAATAAAACACCGCCGTTTGCTCTGTGAATCATTCCAGGGACTAATCTTTCATACGCTGGAGTTCCTAAACCCCCACTCTGTAACGGATCATGAAGCACATCACCAAGTAAAGCTCCCGCATGAGCACCCGAACCGTCAATAAATGGTGCTTTGTCTTTATCTGAGTTATCGACTAACAATCTTGGTATTTGAAATGAAACTTGTTTTTGTCTTTTTCCTAGATTTATAAAAATTATAATACCAAAGATAAATATCATTCCTGTGATCATAGATGCTGCATATATTATATCAGAAATTTCTCCTATTTTCCAAAAATAATATGGAAGTAGTGAAATAAATGCTGCAAATAATAAAATTATCCAAGTTTGATTCTTAAATGATGTTGCTGCTTTTATTCTTGCAGTAGTTATTATTTTTTTAGCTTCCCCTTTTTGATATGTTTTAATTATTGGTGTATTTTCATCTGTTAAATTTGGCAGGGAAACAATGTCTTTTAGTTTTTCTTTAGGAAGTAACTCTGCTACTGCTTGGCCTAGCATTGACTTTCCAGTTCCAGGACCACCTATCAATAAAACATTTCTTCTTTGTTTTGCTGCTTTCTTAATTAAGTTTAAAGCTGTTTCTTGACCTACTATTTGTTCTGAAATCTTATTAGAAACCTTTACTTCTGCTGTTGATTTTATTTTAGAAAGATCTTTCATATTGATTTAACTGTGTATATTATATAAAAAGATTATGTTTAAATGTTGTAGTGATTAAATTATATCTGATTCAGAAACAACCACAAAATCACCAATAGCCATGACTGCAGAGAATGGAATCATTAAGTTTCCTTCTGTATCTTTTTCCAACTCCAAACCCTCTGTGTAGTTAGTGGGGTTTCTTAGTATAATTTGAATTAATTCTCCTGTCCTAGTTTCAAATGTTATATTACCTACTTCACCAAATTTCTTTCCTGATTTAGTTATAACTGTTTTACCTAGGATTTGTTTTGAATATCTCTTATCTTCTTCTGTCATTTTTAATTAAACATGTTGTTTGAGTTTATAAATTTTATGAAAATTTAGTTTATATTTGGAAGTAGGAGCTTGGGTTCCCTCCTACACCTTATTTGCTTATGGAATCAATATTTTTTTGTTTTGTATAATTCTATACTAATATTCTTAATTTTATATATTTTAATTAATTTTTTTAGTTGTAACTTTGAAAAGATGAATTTTATTATATTTGATTTAGAAGGCTTATAGTATATATATAATTAATAATACTATTTTTATATATTAATTTTTGTTTTTAAATTTTTCTGTGTTCTATTATATTCTTATTTTGTAAAATATATATTCTATTATATTATTCTTGGTTTAAAATTTTAATTATTTTATAATAAAAAGGTTGCATATGAAATATAGGTGGGGGTATATCATATTGTATGATGAGAATACTTAAATATAAGTTATACTGTTTTTGGGGTATGGGGGAAAAAGAGTTAAAAGATTTCTTTGTGGGATATCTGAGTAAGAGTTCTATTTTTAAAGATAAGAAGGCACTACAATCAAATTATACCCCAAAAACAGTTCCCTATAGAGATGAACAAATAGAAAATTTAGCAAGCATATTAGCTCCATCTTTACGAATGGAAAAACCTTCTAATCTTTTTATTTATGGAAAGACAGGAAGCGGGAAAACTTTATGTGTAAAACATGTTAGTGAAAACTTAAGTAAAATTGCCGAAGAAAAAAAGATTCCTATAAAAATATTTTACTTAAATTGTAAAATGAAGCGGGTTGCAGATACAGAATATAGGCTAGTTGCGCAGATGTGTAGGGAATTTGGTGTTGAAGTTCCGGCTACCGGATTACCAACAGATGAAATCTACAAAATTTTTGTTAATGAAATAGACAAACAGAAGAAACTATTATTGGTAATACTGGATGAGATAGATCAACTTGTTTTGAAAACAGGAGATGAGATCTTATATAATATGACTAGGTTGAATTCAGAATTAAAAAATAGTGAAGTTTCTTTAATAGGGATTAGTAATGATCTTGTTTTTACTGATAATTTAGATCCCAGAGTTAAAAGTAGTTTAAGTGAAGAAGAAATAGTTTTTTCCCCTTATGATGCAATTCAACTACAGAAGATATTGAAACAAAGGGCCAAACTGGCTTTCAAGGAAGAAGTTGTCGGAGAGGGAGTAATAGAAAAATGTGCTGCGTATGCCGCTAGAGAACATGGAGATGCTAGAAGGGCTTTAGAACTCTTAAGGGTTGCAGGAGAATTAGTTGAAAGGGGGGGAGGTAAAATAATCAAGGAAGAGAACATAGATCAAGCAGAGGAAAAGACGGAAAGAGATCGTGTTTTAGATATAATTAATACCCAACCCAAACAATTTAAGCTAACACTATATTCAATATTTAATTTTATGGATAAAGGAATCCCAATTTTTACCGGGGATATTTATGATTTTTATAAAGATGTATGTATCAAAACTGGAGCAAAACCATTAACACAAAGGAGAGTTAGTGATATTATTGCTGAGTTAGATATGTTAGGGATAATTAATGCCAAAGTTATAAGTAAAGGAAGATATGGTAGAACGAGGCAAATTTGTTTAGCAATACCACAAAACACAGTTCCTAAAGTTGTTGATCTTTTGAAAGAGGGATTAAATCTATGAATAAAAAAGAGATTGTTGAAGATTTTTTAGGTAAAAGTTATTTGGTTAGTCCTTGTTTTTTAGAATCTTTTGATGAAAATAATAATTTTATTGATGATTTTAATAATAGAATAAAAGAAAAGGAAAAGATTGTTGTTTTAAATAAAGATTTGCTTTTTCTATTAAAAAATAAAGCCGGTTTTTTTGAAACCAATTGGTTTGAATTTGAAAAGTCTAGAACCAATTTAGAAAAAGGGAGAGATAACAAAATTTATGGTACCTTTTTGAAACTGCTTTTTGGTGAAGTTCCTGTTTTGGATGTTGAAAAGGAAAAAGTAATCCCCAAATTAGAAGAAGAGTATAGTTCTGTTATTGTTAAAAATTTTTTAGAAGAAGAAAATAAAAAAAGAGAAGTTGATTCTTTTGTGAATTATTTTAGAACCAGATATGATGCTATGAAAAAAATATTAATGAATAGAGCAGAGCTGCAAAATGTGGTTTCAATTAATAGGATTATAAATAAAAAAGATAGAGATACTGTTGCTTTAATAGGGTTAATTAATGATAAGAGAACAACTAAAAATGGAAATATAATATTAAATATAGAAGATAAAACTGGATCGATCAATATGATAGTTAATAAAACTCGAGAAAGTTTATTTAAGTTAGCCAAAGACCTGGTTTTGGATGAGATTTTAGGTGTGGTTGGTTTTAATGGAGAGGGAATTATTTTTGTTACTGATCTGTTTTTGCCTGATGTGCCCAGAGATAAAGAAATTAAAAAGATAAATGAGGATATTTATCTTGGTTTTATTTCTGATATTCATGTTGGAGGAAAGAATTTTTTAGAAAAAGAATTTTTAAAGTTTATAGATTGGTTAAATGGGAAATGTGAAAATAAAGAACACGCTGCTGTTTCTTCTAAGGTAAAATACTTATTTGTTTTAGGTGATCTTGTTGATGGGGTTGGAGTTTATCCTGGCCAAGAAAAAAATCTTGCCATCTTAGATGTTAAGGAACAGTATAATAAACTGGCTTATTATTTTAGTTTAATTAAAGAGGATATAAAAATAATTGTTTGTCCTGGAAATCACGATGCCCTTAGGTTATCGGTCCCACAGCCAATATTAGATAAGGATCTTGCTAGCGAAATGCATAAGTTAAATAATGTTATTTTGGTTACTAATCCTGCTTGTGTGAATGTGCTTTCTTCAGAGAATTTTCCCGGTTTTGATGTTTTAATGTACCATGGAAATAGTTTTCATTATTATATAGATAATGTTGATTCCTTAAGACTGGGCAATGCAAGAGATTATCCGACTTTGGTTTCTAAGTTTTTGTTGCAAAGAAGGCATTTGGCACCCACGCACAGTTCTACTTTATATTTACCAAATGAAACAGAAGATCATCTTATAATTGATAAAATTCCTGACATCTTTGCTTGTGGTGAAATGCACAGATCAGATATAGGCAATTATAACAACATTATTTTAATAAACAGCAGCTGTTGGCAGAGCAAAACTGATTATGAAGAAAAAGTTGGAACTAACCCGGATCCTGGAAAATTTATAGTTTTAAATTTAAGAAATAGGGAGGTTAATATCTTCAAATTTTATGAATAATAAATTAATAAAATATAGGGCAATAATTGATTCTAGTATTAAGTTGGCTTACGATGTTGCCAATAAGGCCAGAAGAAAGGGGTTTGATCCTGAAGAAGAGGTCGAAATTCCATTAGCTAAAAATATGGCTGAAAGGGTAGAGGGATTATTGAGCGTTGTTGCTCCTCAAGTTAAAGGGACCAGAATTGTAACCAGGATTAATGAACTTGAAAAGGGATTTGGCGGGCAAGATTGGAGGGTAGCCTTTGCTTTGGCGTTGGAGGTAGCCAAAGAAAAATTTTGTAAATTTAAAGATAAAAAAGAAGCAATCGAGATTGGGATGCGTGCCGGGTTAGCTTACATTACCAACGGTGTTGTTGCTTCTCCTTTAGAAGGATTTACCAGGTTAGGGATAAAGAAGAGAAGAGATGGTAGAGAATATTTCGCTTTATATTTTGCCGGGCCAATAAGAAGCGCAGGAACTACTGCAATCTGTGTTTTTGTTGCTTTGGCGGACTACTTGAGGAAAGAATTTGGTTACGGAGAATATGACCCTGATGAAGTTGAAATTAAAAGAATTGTTACTGAGTTGTATGATTTTCATGAGAGGGTTACTAATTTGCAATATTTACCTAGTGAAGAAGAGCTTGAATTCATGGTTAAAAATTTGCCTTTGCAAATTGATGGTGAAGCCACTGAGAAATATGAAGTTAGCAATTACAAAGATTTGGATAGAATGGAGACCAATATATTAAGGAATGGTGTTGCTTTGGTTTTCGGGGAGGGATTAACTCAGAAAAGTAAGAAATTTTGGGGTAAATTCTCTAAATGGTGTAATGATTTTGATATGGGGCATTGGAAATTTTTAGATGGGTTTGTTAAGTTACAAGAAAAGATAAGATCTAAGGAAAAAGAGAAGACTATAGAAACTAAAGAAAAAATTAAACCTGATTATGGTTACATAAAGGATTTGGTTGCAGGCAGACCGGTATTAACTCATCCTTTAGCAAAGGGAGGATTTAGATTAAGATATGGTCGGTGTAGGAATTCTGGTTTTTCAAGTCAAGCAGTTCATCCAGCGACTATGGTAATTGTTAACAGGTTTATTGCTATTGGAACACAATTAAAAGTTGAAAGGCCCGGAAAAGCGACCACTTTGGCTAGTTGCGATAGTATAGAAGGACCGATTGTTAAATTAAATAATGGTGATGTTCTTCTATTAGAAACGGTTGAGGATGCTAACCGGGTTTCTAAAGACGTAGATGAAATCTTGTACTTGGGAGATATTCTAATTAATTATGGTGATTTTTTAAACCGGGCACATGTGTTAGTTCCACCCGGTTATTGTGAAGAGTGGTGGATGTTAGAGTCTGGAAGTGAAAAAAGAGATGTAAGCATCGAGGAAGCCATTGAATTTTGTAAAAATGGAAAGCCCTTGCATCCTAGATATTGTTTTCATTGGAAAGAGACCGATAAAGAAAAATTTGATTTATTGGTTGATTGGTTAAAAAAAGGTAGCATAAATGATGATAAAATAATTTTACCTTATGAATATGATGTTGAAAAAGAATTAAAAAAGGAAGATCCGAAAAGAACATTAGAACTATTGGGGGTTCCACATTTATTTAAAAAAGAGCACGTGGTAATTGAATACCCGTGGTGCAAGGCCTTAATGTTTTCAATCGGTTATGATTTAAATAAAATCAAGACGGATAAAGAAAATGTTTTGGAAATTGTTAACGACCTTTCTAATACTATGATAAGAGATAAGTCAGGTACTACAATTGGGGCTAGAATGGGAAGACCTGAAAAAGCAAAAATGAGAAAACTAACTGGAAGTCCGCAAGTATTGTTTCCTGTTGGTGTTGAAGGTGGCAGGATGAGGTGTTTTCAAAGTGCTTTGGAAAAAGGAAAGATAACTGCCGATTTTCCGTTGTTTTATTGTTACAAATGCAATAAAGAAACAATCTTTTCAGTGTGTCATTTGTGTGGAAATAAACCAGGCAAGAAGTATTATTCTAAAACCTTGGGATTAATTGATAATCTGGAATTAGATAAAAATGCGGCCGGTTATAAAAATAGAAGTATAAATATAAGTGAATATTTTGACTCTGCTTTGAAAACTTTGAAAACGAGAAATTATCCTGGGCTGATTAAAGGAGTTAGAGGAACAAGTAATGAAGAACATGTTGTTGAACATCTAGTCAAAGGAATATTAAGAGCGATGTATGGACTTTATGTTAACAAAGATGGAACTGTAAGATATGATATGACTGAGACTGCTATAACACATTTTAAGCCCAGAGAAATAGGAACTTCAATTGAAAAATTGAAAGAAATTGGTTATGAGAAAGATATTTATGGCAATGACCTAATCGATGATGAACAAATACTTGAGATTCAGATTCAAGATGTTATTTTACCCAGTTGTGATGAAACTCCAGATGAAAAGGCAGACGGTATTTTGTTTAATGTTACTAATTTTATCGATGAATTATTAATTAAATTGTATAATGAAGAAAAATTTTACAATCTGAAGAGTAAGAAAGATCTGGTCGGTCATCTTGTAGTTGGAATGAGTCCGCATACTTCTGCCGGTGTTGTTGGAAGAATAATAGGTTTTTCCAATACCCAAGGATTTTATTGTCATCCTTATTTTCATTCTTTAATGAGAAGGGATTGCGATGGTGATGAGGCTTGCGTAATATTGCTAATGGATGCTTTATTGAATTTCTCTAGGAAATATATTCCTGGGCACAGAGGAGCGAAACAAGATGAGCCTTTAGTATTAAGCTCTTATTTAATACCTAGTGAAGTAGATGATATGGTATTTGATATGGATATTGTTGATAAATATCCTTTGGAATTTTATTTGGGGGCGATGGAGTATAAATATCCTTGGGATTTTAAGATAAAAACCGTAAAAAGTGTTTTAGGAACAGATGATGAAACTAGCGGATTTATGTTTACACACAATACGAGCGATATTAATTTGGGGGTGGTTTGTAGTAGTTATAAAAGTATACCTACGATGTTAGAAAAAGTTGAAGGACAAATGAGGGTGGCTGAAAAGATAAGGGCGGTTGATGAAAACGATGTTGCCAGATTAATTATCGAGAGACACTTTATTAGAGATATTAAAGGCAATTTAAGAAAATTTGGTATGCAACAGTTTAGATGTGTTGATTGTAATGAAAAATATAGAAGGCCGCCCTTAAGCGGGCAATGTAAATGTGGTGGTAGGTTGATATTTACAATATCTGAAGGTTCAATTGTAAAATATTT
This sequence comes from Candidatus Woesearchaeota archaeon, assembly GCA_016188045.1. Lineage (GTDB taxonomy): Archaea > Nanobdellota > Nanobdellia > SCGC-AAA011-G17 > JACPIM01 > JACPIM01. Next base: position 86,654 of record JACPIM010000007.1, read on the forward strand.
GGAGCCAAGTTTATTTTTGGCTGAAAGATATAGCCTTCCCAATTATTTGAAACAGACTTTGGAATTAACTAAACAGAGAATAGAAAGTGTTTTTGGTAAAGATAAGGAAAAACAAAAAGGATTAATTGATTGGTTTGGAAGAAAATGAATTTAGCTGAGGCGTTTGATAAAACAAGAGAAAGATTTGGTGCCGAAAAAGGATTTAAAACCTTGGCTTATGCAGAATCTGTTTTAGAAGAAAGGTTAATTGATGAATATAACAAAGGTAGAGGAACAAGACCAAAAAGTGGGGGTTGGGAAACCATACAAATGATAAGAGCCGAAATAATAAGAAAATTACCTCCTTTTATGTTGGCTACTGCTGCCCCAGAAACTGGCCATGTTAAGGCAAGCCCCTTTGTATTAAGCTACTTAGTTGATTGGTTAATAATTGATGAGAAATATCCTATTGAACAGTTGGCTGATCAATTTTATTTATTTTGTTTAGAAACTTATAAAAAAGACGGCCTGTTTCCGGTTTCGGTTTATAATGGTTGTTATGGGTTTTTAGCAGAAATATTAGGTAAAAAAATTAGAGCACCACATGGTAAATACCTTTAGAAAAATTATATTATTAGGATTAATTTTAATAGTGGTTCATGCTTTTATATTCTTGAGTTTTGATTTTAATTCTTATTTTATTTTTGCGTTATTGAGTATTTTAGTTTATGCTATTCTTATTTCTGATGAAATTAAGAAAAAAGAGAAAAATAATTTGGAGCATAATTTAATTAAACAAAGGGAAATTGATGATTTATTAAGAGAAAGAATAGAAAAACAAAGCAAATTATTGAAATTATATAGAAAAAGGCTAGATCAGTTATATATTGAACTAGCTGAAAAATCCAAAAAAATTACTGAAGAAAAGGGTCCTTTAGGAAATAAGGGCAATCCCCTATCAACACAATTGGGAAAAGAATTAAGAGAAAGGTGGGCTAGTTATTTTGGTTCAGATAAGAACAGAACCTATCATAAAGAAAATTGCAGGTTTGGCAAAAGAATTAAACAAAAAGATCGAATCTTTTCTGAAAATGCTGGTTTTTTTAAGAAAAAGAAATTTAAGGCGTGTAAGGTTTGTATGAAAAAATTATAGCAAATAGAATAATAATACCGGTAAAACTAAGCAGCCCATTAAATGTGTTTTTGAGATTCCTTTTAAATTTGCCAATAAACCTATGGAAGTTCCAGTAATTAAAATAATAAAACCATAAAATCCTGAAATTGTAATTATTAAGAACAAAATTATCGAGATGATTGCTAAGATCAGTTTTTGATAATTAACTTTTGTTATTAATTTAGAGAAAATTTTTGATAGGTATATTGTTGAAATTGCTGCTAAGCCTGCTGAAATTAAAGAAACGGCTAAAAATAAGATAAAAATCTTTAGGTCTATTTTTCCTAAAATTTGTGAAACCCCGACTATGGCTCCGTTTCTTGCTTTATCTAGCAGATATAATGAAATAAAACTTAAAACAAAATTTATGGTATTTATTCCTCCTATTAACATTAAAAATCTTAGGGCTGTGACTTTCCTTATTATAGAAGTTCCAATTATTGCTGCCTGAGAACTTCCCAACGCTGGAAGAAAGGAAACTAAAAAACCAGAAAAAACTGAAATTGGTGTTGTTAAGGCAACGTCTTTTTTATTTAATTTCGGATAAGAAATAATCTGTTCTTTTATTTCTGTGTTTGAATTTAGGCTAATTAATAAAGTTGAGATTCCAAATAAACCAGTAAATAAGGGAAATAATGGTTGGTTTAAGTTTGGGAAGTTTAATGTGATAACACCTAGGATACCGGACATTAAAAAAATAATTAATGCAAAAAATCTTGACATTCTTTCTTTTAAGATTAATGTTGTTGTAGATAGTATTAGAATATAGGGAACTGATTCTTTTAAGTAAGGATAGATAAATTTTAAAAATGGAATTAATAGTGGTATTAAAATTAATCCCAAGATTAAAGAGAATAAGCTGCCAATTATTGTTAGTATTATCGCTTCGTGGCCCTTTCCCCGTAATAAATATCTATGACCTGGCAAAACAGATAATGCTGTTGATTCTTCTGGTGCGCCTAAATAGATTGAAGGTATCGAATCTGTGAATGTGTTTGTTGTTGCACAGGAAATTATGAAGATTGCTATGATTAAAGGTGAAGTGAAATTTAGTAATAAAGGTGAAATTGCTAGCAAGAAAACAACGACTGTGTTTGGGTGGATTCCCGGAGCCAGGCCTGTGATAATTCCAAAAATAATCCCAAGTAAAATTACTATTAAAATTTCTATCATGTTCCTATTTTAGAAATTTCTAGTTCCGGCTTATTCTTATAAATTTTTATTTTTCCTTGTGCGAGGATTTTAGAATTTAAAGTTAAGTTTAGGTTTTCTTCTTTGAATAATATTGAAGTTATTTTTCCTGTTTGATCTTGAATATCAAAAATATATAATCCTGGTGTTTCTGAGATTCTTGTGATTGTACCTTGTACTTTTACTTCTTTGCCTTCTAGCTTGGTGGTTATATCTTTGATTTTATATTCTTTAATTTCTATTGAGTCTGAAATCGTAAATAAGATTAATAAACCGAGTAAAGAACAAATTAGCGATATTTTGAACAGGGTTTTTTCTTCCATTACCTTTGTTTATAAGAAAAAAGATATAAATTAGGGTGTAGTTACTTGAGCGGATGAAACCTTGCTTTCTAACTTGACAGATTGTCTTTTGTTATTCTGCATGTCTTCTACTGTTGTTATATTTATAGTCTCGCTCTGATAATCTGTGAGAACTTGACTACCCTGGTAAGTACTATATGCGGTTCTCATAAAATCAATGCTGTTTTTGTTAACATAAAATTGTCTCATTTTAGTCTTTTGAAATGTGAAGCATTTAAAAAGCTTATGTTCTCGGTTTAGAAAGATAAATAAAATTTGGAATATCTATATTGTTTATGAATCATGATAATATAGACGCTACTTTATGGAAAAGAATTGCTCATGAATTCGACCCTAGATACTTTGATTATTTTGGTAAAGAATGGGGGTGGGTTATAAACAGGTTTGTTCCTAGAGAAAATAGAAGAGTAATACAAGAAAGGAAGTATAAGAGGGGATTTAGCGAAACTGATTTGGTTATTTATCTGTCCAATCATAGGAGCCATTATGATTATTTGGCTTTAGGTTATATGTTTTGGGAACACGGTATGAAAATCCCTAGGTTTGCTGCCGGTGAAAACTTATTCTTTTGGCCTTTTGATAATTTATGGAGAAAATTGGGAGCTTATGCTGTTGATAGGGGGAATATAGATTGGCGTTATAGAAAAACAATGGTTGAATACATAACACATTTAGTTGTTGATGAAAAATGCGATCAGATTGATTTTGTTGATGGTGGAAGAAGCTATACTGGAAGATTACAAGAACCAAAACTAGGATTGTTGGGTGTTGTTTGGAAAGCAAGTCAGCAAATACAAGAGGATGTGGTTGGTCAGCCTATTTTTTTAGATTATGATCCAAGTGTTATTGAAGAGAAATATTTTGAAGCTTTAAAGAAGTTTAAATATAAGAATCAATATTGGGCTTATGTTGGGTTGGATCTTTATGCTTTTTTTAAACAATTTATTTGGCCTAAGGAAATAAACTTAACAATAGAGTTCGATGATCCTTTTAGTATTAAAAAATGTAAAAGCAAAAAAGAATTAGGTGAAAAAGTTCAAAATGCTTTAAAAGAAATGGCATGTGAGTCGATGATGGATGAATTTGGCATTTAGATAATTTTATAAAGTTTTTAAGATTTAGAATCTATATGGATACTTTAACCAAAGTTAGTTTAATAAAAGATTTTGCTGAAGAGATTGTTACAGAAGAAGAGCTAGTTAAATTATTTGAAACCAATTCTAAACCGGTTGCTTATGATGGGTTTGAACCTAGTGGAATTGCGCCCATACATTTTGGATTACTAAGGGCAACAAATTTGAAAAATATGTTAAAGGCCGGGGTGAAATTTAAACTTTGGTTGGCTGATTATTTTGCTTTTATTAATAATAAACTAGGCGGAGACTTAGAGAATATACAGACTGCCGGAAAATACTTTGTTGAGGTTTGGAAAGCCTGTGGAATAGATATTAGTAAAGTTGAAGTTTTATGGGCAAACAAAGAAATGGATTCTATTAAATACTGGGATGGTGTTTTAAGGATTGCAAGAGAAGTTTCATTGAATAGAACCAAGAAATCTTTAACTATTGCTGGAAGAAAAGAAAACGATGTTATAAGTACTGCACAACTATTTTATCCGAGTATGCAAGTGAATGATATTTTTCATTTGAATGTTGATATTTGTCAATTAGGGATGGATCAGAGAAGGGCAAATATGTTGGCGAGAGATGTTTCTGAGAAATTAAAATGGAGAAAGCCTATTGCGGTTCATCATCATATAATTTTAGGGTTAAAAGGATTGCAGAAAAAAGAAACTGATGAAGAAACTTTAATGGCTTCTAAAATGAGTAAATCTGATCCAAGTTCTTGTATTTATATGCATGATTCTTTTGATGAACTAAAAGGAAAAATAAACGGAGCTTATTGCCCTGCTAAAATTGAAGAGGGAAATCCATTATTGGAATATTGTAGGCATATTATTTTTAAGAATGTTAAAAATGTTAAAATTGAAAGAGATAAGAAATTTGGTGGGGATGTTAGTTTTGGAAGTTATGATGAGCTAAGGAAAGATTATATTTTTGGTGGATTGCATCCTATGGATTTGAAAAATTCTGTGGTAAATGAATTAAATAAATTGATTAAACCGACGAGAGAATATTTTGAAAAAAATAAAAAAGCGAAAGAACTTTATGAAACTGTGAAAAAGTTTAAGATTACTAGGTAAAGCTTAAAAATCACTTTCTTTAAACAAAATCTATGAAAATCTTAAAAGTTAAGTTTAGCGGCGGATCTTTGGGAAAAAATTTAGGTTGCGAGAAAAGTCCTGATTTAATTTTAGAAGGAATAAAATCTGAAGAAGTTAAAGTTTCTAATGGAAATATAGATGAAACTATGGAAAATATTTCTAGTACAGATGGAGATATCTTGGTTGGAGGAGATCATAGTATTAGTTATGGAAGTTTTAAAGGCTTTAGTAAGAAATTTAAAAATCACGGGATAATAATATTTGATGCCCATCCTGATATTTATCCTGAAGAGTTAACCCTTTTTGGAAAGGCGTTAACGGAAAAACAAATAATTACGCATGAAAATTGGGTGTATTGTTTAATAAAAGAAGGAATTTTAAAAAAAGAAAACTTAATCTTTGTTGGAGTAAGGGCTATTGATGAAAAAGAAAAAGAGTATTTGGATAAAAACAGAATAAAATATTTTACAGTTGACCGGGTTTTTAAAAATGAAGAAGATGTTTGCGATGTGATTATGGAGAATGCTATAAACTTTGATGGTTTGTATTTAAGTATTGATATAGATGTGCTAGATCCTGCTTTTGCTCCTGGAACAGGATATAGGGAAGTTAATGGATTAACAAGTCAACAATTGTTTTATTTTTTAAAAAGAATAAAATTAATGAAGAATCTAAGAAGAATTGATTTAGTCGAGATAAATCCCGATAAGGATGTTAATGATATGACTGTTAATATTGGAATGAAAATAATTAAGGAGTTTATTTAATTATGAGACTATTTATAGGAATAGAATTACCTAAAAACATAAAAGAGCATTTATATGGGGTAGAGAAAGAGATTGGAAATGAATTTGCTAAGATTAAATGGGTAAATAAAAAACAAATTCATCTAACCTTAAAATTTTTAGGTGAAGTTGAAGAAGATAAATTAGATTTAATAAAAGAAGCATTAAGCTATGTTAAATTTAAAAAATTTAGGATAAGCGTAAGTAATTTTGGTTGGTATCCTAATGAAGACAGAGTAAATGTAATCTGGGTAGGAATGGAAAATGAAAAAGAAGTTTTTAACTTGCATTCTGAAATCGAGTTAAAGTTAGGAAGCTTATTTGAAAAAGATGGCAGATTTAGTGTTCATATAACTTTGGGAAGAGTTAAATTTGTTAAAAATAAGGAGAAGTTTTTGGATATTTTAAAAAGTATTGGGATTAAAAATGAAGAATTCTGGGTTGATGGTTTTAGTTTAATAAAAAGCGAATTAAGCAAGGATGGCTCTAAGTATTTCTTAATTGAAAAATATGATTTAGAGTAATGTTTTTGCTTTTATATTAATTATTGTTAATTAATTACTAGTTTGAATATTGATAATAATTATAAATTGAGTTTAACATTTATTATTTTTTGATGATTTATGTTAGAGGCTAAAGTTTTCTTAACCGAGATTGTGAGATATGGTATTGATTTTGTTGAGAGGGTAGGTAGAAGAGGTAATAATGGCGAATTGCTGGATGAATTAAGAAGGCACTTAGATAAAAATTATATTGTAAGTGAAAAAAATATTGATATTATTCTATTGCCTATCTGGGAGAGAATACGATATGAGTTAGATCGTGGATTTGATAATTTTGGGACTAAGCTTATTCCCTCTGCTAATTTTGATATTGGGCATTTGTTGAAGAAGTTTATAGAGAGACATCCGAATATTGGGATGGGCTTAGAATAGAATATGGCGTGGCGTAGTTCAAGAATAAGTTTATATATGTGTAAAATAAGTTTTATTTATTATTTATTTAAAAATGGGGGTGTAAGATATGACGGGTACTTGTGGAATGTATACCTGCAAAAAATGTGCAGTTGCAAATATCATCTTTGGTATTTTGCTTTTGATAGTGGCCTTAGGATTATGGCGTAGTGCTCCTGGTTGGTGGAATGGATGGACTATTATAGGAGTTTACTTGTTGCTATGGGGCCTAATGAGTACTGGCGGAAAACCACACTGAGCCTTTCTTAGAGCCCTTTAGGAAAGCGCTCGCGGGAAAGAAAAGAAACCTAGGAAAGAAAGAGCATAATCGAGAAAAACGTAGCGGAAAATTAGCTTAGAGGTATTCTGAATCAGTTATTTTTTTTATTTCTTTTGCTTTTATTTGGCCTATTTTATCTGTTTTTTTTAACTTTTCTTCAGAAGCATTAATTATTTTTTTTACTGACTTAAATTTTTTTAATAAATTTTTAGCTAAATTTGGGCCAATACCAGGAAATGATTCTATTATCAATTCTTGTTGTTCTTTTAATGTTAGGGGTTTTCTTTTTTTTAATAACGAAAATAATTTTTTAGGTTTTTCTAATCTTGAAGCTATTGTGTTTATTAGCGCGGCCGTATCTCTAAAATTTCTTGTCTGTAAAATTGGTATTTGATAATCTATTGCTATTGAAGCCAACATACCACGAATTGCATTTGGATGGAAGTTTCTAATTGTGTAAATATTTTGAGTTCCTTCTATTATCAATAAAGGAATTGTGAAATTTTCTTTTAAATAAATTAATTGTTGGATTATTCTTTTATCTATAATGGAATTTAGGAAATCATTTAGAGTTTTTCTCTCGATGCCAATACTTAAATCGGTGTTATCTGAATTTTTACCTTGAATTATATAATCTGCTGTTATTAATTGTTTTATTTCTATTTGGTGTTTTTTTGATAGTTCTTTTATTAAGGATTTATCTTCTCTATGGTCTACTAGGAGTTTTATCAT
>JACPIM010000008.1 GCA_016188045.1 Candidatus Woesearchaeota archaeon
CCGGTTATCCTAAATTACCAAATGGTGAAAAAAATAAGGTACCAGCCTAATATTATTAATATATTCTACAGCATATAAATTCAAAACCTTTAAAAATTAGGTTTCCTTATTCTATTATATGCCAATCCGTCAGCCAATAGTGTTACTATGTGGTCACGTAGACCACGGAAAATCAAGTATTTTGGAAAAAATTAGAGAGATCTCTATCACAAAACATGAAGCCGGGGGGATTACCCAAACATTAAAATCATATAATCTGCCTTTAAAACAAGTGAACAAAATAGCAGGCCATTTAATAGAAAAATTAAACATTAAACTAACAATACCAGGAATTCTTTTTTTAGATTCTCCGGGGCATGCAGCATTCACAAATCTAAGAAAACGTGGTGGAAATTTAGCAGATTTAGCTATTTTAGTCATAGACATAAGAGAAGGAGTAATGCCCCAAACAATAGAGTCAATTGAAATATTAAAAAGCTACAAAACCCCATTTATAATTGCATTAAATAAAATAGATTCTTTATCAGGATGGCACAATAAAGATAAAAATTTAATAAAAAGTATTAGTTTACAGCAAGAGCAGGTAACAAATGACATTGAAACAAGATTATATCGGGTAGTTCAAAAATTAGGAGAACTAAACCTAAATGCAGACAGGTTTGATAGGATAGAAAATTATACAAAACAGATTGCTATTATTCCATGTAGTGCTAAAACTTCTGAAGGCTTACCGGAATTATTGATGGTTCTTACTGGTTTAGCTCAGAAATATCTAGAACAGGAATTAAAATTAGAAACAACAGGACCAGCTAAGGGAATAGTTCTAGAAATAAAAGAAGAACGAGGTTTAGGAAAAATATTAGACACAGTGATTTATGATGGAACAATAAAAAAGGGTGATAAATTAGCAATAGCCACTTTGTCAGATCCAATTACAACTAAAATAAAAAATATCTTTGTTGAAGAAAGAGGAAGATTAACACCAAAAGAAGAGATTACTGCGGCAAATGGTGTTATAATTTCCGCTCCAGATTTAGATAATGCCCTTTCAGGCATGCCATTTGTAATAATTAAAAACAATTCAGATGAAGTAAAAAACGAATTAAAAAAAGAAATCGGTGAGGTTTTAATAGATACAGAAAAAGACGGCATCATAGTAAAGGCAGACACCTTAGGCTCGTTAGAAGCATTAATGAATTTACTTAAATTAAAAAAAGTAAAAATAAAAAAAGCTTCAATCGGCAGTATAACAAAAAAAGACATCTCAGATGCAAAATCAGAAAAAGAATTAGCAAATAAAATAATTCTAGGATTTAACATAGATGATTATGAAACACAGGAAGCAAAGATAATAACAAACCAAGTAATTTATAAAATAATAGAAGATTATGAATCATGGTTGTTAAGCCTTAAAAAACAACAAGAAACTAAAGAGCTTGAAAATATTATATATCCAGTAAAAATACAAGTCCTTCGTGGATGTGTTTTCCGCCAGTCTAATCCATGCGTGGTTGGTATTAGAGTTATATCAGGTATCCTAAAAAATGACACCCCTTTAATGAAAGATGACGGTTCAAGATGCAGTGAAGTGAAAAGTATGCAAAATGAAGGAGAAAACCTGCAAAAGGCAGAAAAAAACCAGGAAGCGGCAATAGCAATTCCTCATATCACGGTAGGTAGGCAGATTTTTGAGGACACAATTCTATATTCAGACATTCCAGAAGAAGACTTTATAAAGCTAAAAAAATTGAAAAAGCTTTTAAAGCATGATGAAATTGAAATTTTAAAGGAGATTGCTTTAATAAAAAGAAAGAATAATCCATTATGGGGTATTTAAAATGGCAGAATTAAAATTAGTTATAAATGATCCGAAAACAGGCAAGAGTTATGCTAAAATATCTGATATAGACTTGGCTGGAAACAAAATAGGCGATAAAATACAAGGAGATCATTTAGGATTAAAAGGATATGAATTGCAAATAACAGGTGGTTCAGATACAGCTGGTTTCCCAATGAGATCTGACATAGAAGTAACTGGAAGAAAAAAAGCAATGTTGTCTCATGGTCCAGGAATAAGAAGGAAACAACTAAAAAAGAAAAAGGGAATAAGAATAAGAAAAACAGTTCGTGGTAATATGATAAGTAATTTAATAGCTCAAGTTAATATGAAAGTGGTAAAACACGGTTCTGAAGATATAGAAAAATCATTAGGAATAGAAAAGAAAGAACCAGAAACTAAATAATGGAAACTATTGATGATGCATTTGGGGTTTTAAATATTCTAGAAGAAGATCTTTCTGGAGAAAATCAAGAAAGAGCAAAAATGGCAAGAGAAAGATTGGTTTCTATTGGTGAAACTCATGACTCTCCCGTTATAAGATACGCCGCAACTAGGATTACAAGCCCAGAAGCAAAAACAAATCTAGGCTATTCTTTTAGGATTTGGTTGCATGAAAGCGCAGAAAAAGACATCGCAGCAATTGGTATCTGTTCTATAATCACAGGTTTTATTGGTTTAGTTGGTTATTATGCATACCATATATTGGGTAAGCATATATTAAGTAAGTAACTAATTATTTATTTCTTCAATATTTATTGAAAATTGTCCAGGCATTCTTGGTCTGGCTTTATCTAAAGCAGTCTTAGCATAACTTATATTCTCTTTATTAGTATAAACAGAAAATATTGTTTGTCCTTTTTTTACTCTAGCAGCTAATCCTATAGGTCTCCCAAATGCTTGCTGCATACCTTTCTGCATTCTGTCAGCACCAGCACCAGCCAACATTTTATTCTCTCTCAAAATATGATGAGGATAAACCTTTAATACTAACAAATAATTCATTCCCATATATTTATGCAAATGCCTATTCACAATCATTCTGCAGCTTTCCAAAGCATTATGCCTTATTTGCATATCATTTTTAGAAATCAAATCTAAAACATAATCAAATTTTTTAGTAATATCACCCATAAAATATCTTACAATTTTATTTTGAGGAATTGTTTTTATGAAACTTTTGCTTTTTACTTTAGACTTCCTAGTATATGGTCTTTTTACTTTGCTATAACAATGACCCTTTCTTAATCCTACCATTTTATCCTACCATGACCTTTTGACTTATAGCTTGTCCAGGCATTCCTTTTTCAAAAATTGCCCGAATACACCCTGAATTTCCGTGCATATTACTTACTTTTCCTTTTATTTCTTTTCCAGCAGGACTTTTCCAAACAACAGTTTTTCCCACTAGTTTTTTAGCATTCTCTCTGTCTTTAACACTACTTATTTGAATAATCATGTGATTATCATATTTAGTGTGTTTTCCACCACGAAAATTAACAATAACGCCTTCCATAAAACACCCAAGTAAATAGTGATTTATAAATATTATGGTTAGTTAAAATTAATTAAAAAACCAGATTAATAATTCACACTAATCTTAACATCTTTTCCAAACAAGCTTTTTAAATCTTCAAAAATATGCTCTTTTATGAAAACATGCTTAGGTATTCTTCTTTTAGCTATTTCATTTTCTAGCTCAACCATTGTACTGGCAGTAAACTTGCTTAATTTCCCGTCTTTATCCATTTTGCTTTTTCTTACGCTTTTATCTTTGGCATCTATGTCTTCTATAACATAAATATCATCATCTAACAAGTACATTTCACCAAATTTATCACCATACTTAAATCTAAGCTTGGCTCTCTCCAATTCAATACCCCTTTTTCTCTGTATATATTCAGTCATGGCACTTATAAAGATAGATCCTACTCTTCTTACTTTCTCGATTTCTTGTTTGCTTAATTTTTTAGCGTCATAATCTCTCTTAGCTTTAATCACATCTTTTAATATTCCTAAAAATCTCTCAGACATTATTCCTTTTCTAACTAATTCATTTAATCCTTTAACAGGCTCTCCTTTAACAGATTCCAAACCTAAAACATCATTTGCAACTTTTATACATGTATCATATAGCTCTTCAATAATGGCAGATTCTGTTTTTTTCTCAATTTGGTTGAACAATTTTTTTATTCTTTTCATATAAGCATCTGCATCTCTTAATAACTTATCAACTTCATTTCCACTTATATCCTTTATCTTGCCATGCTCTATGTCTTTGTAAAATAAAAATATCTTGTTAAGTATATCAACATACTTCTTCTCTAGTAACTTCTCTTTTTTAACAAAAATTTCATCTAAGAGTTTTATAGTTTCTCTAGGATTTGGAGGAGCAACACCATACAACATCAAAGCAGCTTGTGCAGGGTTCAATATTCCATAATACAAATCTTGGCCAACTACATTTATTAATCTCCCACGAGCCATTTCAATGCTTTTCTCACCAACATCCATATGCAAGTCAATAGCTTCTGGACTTGGCCTTATCCTTCCCATTTTCAATAATAACTTCCATGGCTTCCATGGCATGAATACTCCTCTATCATACAAAGGAATTCCATCTCTTAAGAAAGTGAATATAACAGGACTGGCATCTTTTACGCTTTCCCAGAAATCAGTTAATATGTATACTTGAATGTGAAAATCTTTTTGCACTCCTGTAATTTGCTTTGCTTGTAACCCCATGCTAATAATTATGGCTCTTAATTTATCTTTTAGTTCAAATCTAGACATTTTCTTAACATCTGTGTCATCCACTACAATGTAAACATCAATATCATTGCTTTTTTCTCCTCTAAACAAGCTTCCTGCAGCAACATAACTTACAATGTATTTCTCAAATTTCTTTATAGTCATTGATTTGTGCAGCTCAGAAATCTTCAAGGCAGCCAGCATATCACTGGGATCATAAAATATAGTGCTTTCTCCAATATCTCTTAAAATTTCATATTTTCCATCATAACAGCTTTCTATTAATTCTGTATTCAACATAACTTCTGGTTTTATGTTAGGATCAACCTCTTTTGCAATTTTTTCAATAACTCTTACTAATCTGTCTTTTAAGTCAAACTTGGCAACATCTTTGCTGTCAGAATCATCAACTAAAATAAAAACATTAATCTCATTCTTGTCCTTGCTGTCTTTTAAAGGTGGCATCAAAGCCAAGCCCATGATATATTTGTCAAACTTGCTAAGAATTTCTTTCTTGAATTTCTCTAGTTTGTTTTTTAATTCCTCGAATTTTGCTTTTATTTCATCAGGTATAGGAGGTAATTTAGGTGTAGAATTATTAGTTTTTTTCATTCTATATTTATTTTAATAATTTTGTTTTTATAAAGGTTTTGAAATAAAAAATTATAAAAGAACCCTCTCAGTTTCTGGTATTAGATCGAAAGGTTCTTTTACTAATGAAATATCCACCGATGTATCTGCTTTTCTAACCCTAAATCTTTTTCTAAGAGTTGAACCAACATATCCAACAGATGATATTACTGCCAATACATTCAACGATTCTTGAGTAATATCTCCTACTTCTAATCCTATTAGATAATGCTCTAATTTACTAAATGCAAAATGACTAGTATCCCCAGTTTGAATTCCTTGAATTGCTGAGGGAGTAACAACGAGATCAATATCATTATAATCATTTCTTCCTAAAGAACTACCGGCAGCATAAACTATGAAACCAAAACCCTTAATACTTTCAACAATCCTAATCACTTTTTCTTTATCTCCAAGCCTTAACTTTGCATAAAATTCATCTGCATTCATTTTATTTCCTCCTATAGATATGGCCCTTTGATTATTTATTATCTTTATAAACCTTTCTATTTTAACTATCAATCAGTAGTTATTATTAATAGACTTTATATTCAACATTAAGCCATATTTATTTAAATTTGAAAAACCTATATTTTAATTGAAAATGATAGAAGAACACAAATTTGGCTCATTTATAATAAATGGCAGGCAGTATTTAGGAGACATTAAGATAGTTGATACTAGAGTCAAGCACTGGGAAGATAGAGAACATCACGAGCTAAAAATAAAAGATATAAAAGAAATATTAGAAATAAATCCTGAAATGATAATAATTGGTACTGGAAATTCAGGTTATTTGGAGGTTCCTTCTGAATTAAAAGATTTAATAAGAATGAGGAGAATTAATTTGATTATAGACAAGAATACAAACGCAATATCTCAATATAATAAGGCTTTAATACAACAAAAGAAAATTGGTGCCATTTTTCACGCTACTTGTTAATTTTTATTTATCCAAAATCTTTAAATATGATGTTTTTTCTTAAAAGAGTATTTGGGCCGGTAGTCTAGTGGCTATGAATCTATAAAAATAGATTAGTATACATCGCCCTTACAAGGCGAAGGTCGAAGGTTCGAATCCTTCCCGGCCCACTATTTAATATGAAAGATCTAAAACTTGTTTTAAAAGCTGAAAACTTCATTAATGATTTTATTTTAATAGCAGGGCCTTGCTCAGTAGAATCAGAACAACAACTATTAGAAATAGCTAATTTTCTTAAAAAGAAGAATATAAAATATTTAAGGGGTGGCGCATTCAAGCCAAGAACATCTCCATATTCATTTCAAGGTCATGGTGAAGAAGCATTAAAAATATTAAAAAAGGTTTCTGAAAAAACAGGGCTTAAGACAGTAACAGAAGTCCTAGATGTAAGAGATATTCATTTAATAAATAAGTATGCAGATATTTTTCAAGTAGGCACAAGAAACTCACAAAATTTTTCTTTATTGAAAGAACTAGGAAAAACAAGCAAGCCAATCATACTTAAAAGGGGTTTTGCCCAGACTGTAGAAGAATTTCTTTATTCAGCAGAATATATTTTAAAAGAGGGAAATAAAGAAGTAATATTGTGTGAAAGGGGGATAAGAACATTTGAAACACAAACAAGAAATACCTTAGATATTTCAGCAGTTCCAGTAATTAAAAAATTAACAAAACTGCCGATAATAATAGATCCTAGCCACGCAGCAGGAAGAAAAGATATTATTATAGACCTATCAAAAGCAGCAATTGCCGTTGGTTCAGATGGTTTATTAATAGAAGTTCATAATAATCCTGAAAAAGCATTATCTGATAATAACCAACAACTTGATTTTAATGAATTCTCTAATCTACTAAAAGAAATAAAACCTTATTTAGATCTTCAAATAAAAAAAGATAAATAATAAACCTTATATATTCTTATTTTTTAATCAGTTCTATGCGCTGGTAGTCCAGTGGTTAAATCTTGTGAACAGATTCCACAAAAGATACAGCCTTGCCAAGAAACTTTTAAAGGGGGTTTCATCAAAAGCAAAAAGGCTGTGACCCGGGTTCAAATCCCGGCCAGCGCATTCTCATTTATTATATATCGTTGTATATCTGAAAGACGAATGAAAATTAAGATAAAAAAAGAACTAAATATGGACAAAACAGCACATAATTTATAATAGTACAGTTGTTATTTTTAATTACTATAGAGTATGGCAAATGAAAAACCGACATAAGAATTATGATGAGTATTATTTAAAATTTAAGAATGGTGAACAAAAAAGATTTATGAGATTAGTCAAAGAAAAAATCTTTTGTTCATGGGACAAATTAGCAAATTTTCTTGGAATTAGTAGGGGGATGATATTTCTTTATTTATCTGAAAAAAGTAAGCTTCCTAAAACTTATTTTGAAAAGATGATTAAAACTTCAAATTTTGATCCTAATAATTTCAAATTTAAAATCGTCCCTTACCCAATAAATGGAACCGCTAAAATTCCAAATAAATTAACATCAGAATTATCAGAATTTGTTGGTGTTATGTTGGGAGACGGTAATATAAATAAAGGAAATTATCAAATAACTGTTAGTGGTAGTTCTATAGATGGGTCATATATTACAGAATATATTCCGAAATTAATAAGAAATTTATTTTCAAAGCAAGCTTCTTTTATAAAAACCTCTAATAACGGTTTGGCATGTAGATTTTCTACAAAAAAAGTATGCGATTTTCTTATTTCTGATATGAAAATTTCATCTCCTAAAAAGAATTCAGTTATACCAAAAGAATTTTTTAAAAATAAGCATATTCTAAAATTTTGTGTTAGGGGTTTATTTGATACGGATGGAGGTTTACATAGACATCATAAAAATTCTGCACAACTTCAGTTTACAAATAAATCATATTTACTAATATATTCTTTGAGAAAAGCATTAATTCGACTGGGTTTTAGGCCTTCAGAAATAGTGCCATATAGTAAAAATAGAGCTATATTTCAATTATATTTATTTGGTCAAGAAGTTAGGAAATATTTTAAAAAAATTGGCTCAAGTAATCCAAAGAATAATTTTAAATTTAAAATGTGGATTAAAACGGGAACTGTGCCTTTAAATAGAGAAACATATTCACAGTTTAATGAATTAAAATAATTAAAACTTAAACATAATATTTAAAAATCTTATTTATATAATTTATATCATTAAATTTAACAGGAGGTAAGATTAATGAAACAATTTATGGAAAAAAATGCAAACTATTTTTATTTCGTGTTTAGAATAGTTATAGGTTTGTTATTCATGCTACACGGCATAAGTAAAATACAAGGGTTAAGTAGTGGAAAAATAACTCTAGTAAGTCTTATGGGATTAGCAATGATAATAGAAGTAGTTGGTGGAGTAATGATAATCTTGGGTTTACTAACAAGATATGTTTCTTTGATAACAGCAGTAGAAATGATAGTTGCTTATTTTAAAGCACACATACCACAAGGAATTAACCCGCTTACCAATGGTGGAGAACCAGCAGTATTATTCTTTGCAGCATTTTTAGTATTATTAGCATATGGAGCAGGAAAGTGGTCTTTGGATAGTAAAATATCCAGAGAATAAATTTTTTTATTTTTTTATATGAAAAAAGTAGTACTCATAGGCGGAGGATTCGCAGGAAGTTTAATAGCAAGAAAATTAGAAAAACATTTTAACGTAACTTTAATAGATTCTAAAAATTATTTTGAATTCACTCCAGGAATATTAAGAACCATTGTTGAACCAAAACACCTTAATAAAATACAAATTTTGCATAAAAATTATCTAAAAAAAACAAGAATATTTCTAGGTAATGTAAATGAAATAGGAAAAGATTATGTGAAAGTAAATCATCAAAAGATAAAATTTGATTACTTGTGTATCTGCTCTGGTAGTAGGTACAAAGCACCAATAAAAGAACAAAATCTTATTATTACAGCAAGAGCAACCCATTTAAGGAATAATTATGATAGATTATGCAAAGCTAATAAAATTTTAATAATTGGTGGCGGTATAGTGGGGGTTGAATTAGCAGCAGAGATCTTCACGCATTACCCAAATAAAGAAATTACCATAGTTCATTCCAAAAATAAGTTAATGGAAAGAAATAATGATAAAACAATAAAATATGCAGAAAAATTCCTAACAAAAAAAGGAGTTAAAATAATTTATAATGAAAAAGTAATTGACGCTAAAGAAAACGGAAAAATATACCATACAGATAAAAACAGAGAAATTAAAACAGATTTGGCTTTTTTATGCACAGGAATAATTCCAAATTTTGAATTCATGAAAAAAAACTTCAATAACAGATTAGATGAAAAAAGTCATATTAAAATAAATAAATATTTGCAATTAGAAGAAGCAGAAAATATTTTTGTTGCTGGAGATGTAAATTCAACGGAGGTTGAAAAAACAGCCCAAAATAGTAAGATTCAAGCTAAAATTGTTGTTAAGAATCTCATTTCTTTGGAAAAAAACAAAAAACTAAAAGAATACGAACAAGATAGAACAGCACTAGTTATAAGTCTTGGTAAATGGGATGGTATTTTTGAGTCTAATAAGCTTACCTTTACAGGAATTATGCCAGGAATAATGAAAAGTATTATTGAATGGAAAGAAATGGCAGGATTAAGGTTTAGAAGATAATTGTTACATTGGGCATTAAATTAAGAACATTTCACAGTATTCATGTCTTCTACGCCAAAAGCTCTAGCAGCACCATAACAATCTGAATCAACTCTGCAGTTCTTATTCAAAATTATAGGAGAAGAAACATCATCTATAACAAGGCAAATATTGCTATCCATCATATAGGGAAGTTTTTTTGTATTGTTAATTTCTTTAATTGCACTACCAGTTACTTGGCTTTTATTGGAACAACCATTTATAATAAATAGTAAAATTACAATTAGTATAATAATCACTCTTTTCATTTTTATTTTATTAAGATATTTTAAAATTTATAAATATTCTTAATACTCCAACATCTTCCCATCAACAAAGATTTCAGGATTTCTAAAAACCTGGTCTAAATGCAAAAAGGTAAAAATATCCCCACCAAACCAATAGTTGCTTCCAATAGCAATATGCCCAGTATTAATGGCTTTCTCATCAACAACCATGCTCCCAACTATATCTATATTAGGATTAGTTCCAATTCCGATTTCACCAATTTTGCTTATATTACTAGGTCTTTTAGCCATTTTTTTAGCAAGATTTAATGTTTCTTCTAAAACCATAGCTTCTTTTCCACCTTCAATTTTTAAAATCTGACTTTTTTTCACAGTTAGTGTAATTGGAGTTTCAATTATCATAGTTCCTTTTTCATTTCTAGAACTGCCATCAATCACAATCTTTCCGTTTACGCTTCCAGTTAGAGGAGCAATATAAACTTCGCCAGCAGGCATATTTCCTCCGCGAATTTTATTTTTATAATCTCCATCTAAAGAAATACCATATCTCCCTTTAATGCTAGCACTAAAATCTGTCCCTCTTTCAGTTTTTATTCTAATCTCTCTTCCTAAATCAAGGGCGTTTTTTATTTTTTCTCCTTTAATTTTTATTTTTTTATAATCTACATCTAAAGCTTTAGTAATAATATAAAGATCTTTATTCTCCAGTCCACCCAAACCCGTAGTTGAAATGAAATTATGTTTTTTTTCCAAGCAATATCTTCTAAAGCTCTTTCCTAAAACACCCAAAGAACCGGGCCTATTTGAAAAAGCCATTAATATTAAACTATTTGTATTTAATCTTTTTAAAGAGGATACTACTTCTTTTTCAGCAGGAGTATATCTTGTTTTCTCATTTCCTAAAATAATTCCAGATTTATAGCCCAGTTTTTCCAAACTTAAGTAATAAGCTCCAGAAATTATTGGAGCTAATCTGTGGCCATGACTTCCCCAATCACTAATTATTAATATATTGCTATTATTTTTTATATTTAAATTATTAGTCAATATTTCTTTAAAATATTTAGAATGATTTTTTGTTATTGTTAATAAGTTATTTTTATCAAGCCATTTTATCAACTCTAGTTCATGCATATATTAAGTTTATTTTATTTTTATTTAAACCTTTGCCTACCAAAACATTTATTTACCTTCTCCATAAAAACAAAGATATGAAACTTGAGCTTAAGAAAGAATTTATTGAAAAATATTCTAAATTAACTAATTTCACTGAGTATGAAAATATAATCAACAAGTTCTTGAGAAAGGCAATTAGGATTAACGCTTTAAAAACAACAATAGCAAAAACTAAAAGAGAATTATCAAAAAAATACAGGTTAGTTCAAATTCCTTGGTGTAAGGAAGGTTTTTGGATTGAAACAGAGAGAAGAGATTTAGGAAATATATTGGAGCATCAGTTAGGCCATATTTATATTCAAGAAGCGGCCTCTATGCTACCGCCAATAATATTAAATCCGAGAAAGAATGAAATAATTCTAGATGCAGCCGCTTCCCCCGGTTCTAAGACCACTCAAATTGCTTCTATGATGAAAAATACTGGATTGATTATAGCAAATGACTTAATCTTTCAAAGGATGCTCCCATTATCGCATAATTTGCAAAGATGCGGGGTTTCTAATACTATAACAACAATAATGGATGCTCGTTTCATTGATTATAAATTTGATAAAATATTGTTAGATGCTCCTTGCTCTGGAACAGGAACAATTAGAGGATTAACTCAAAACTCTTTTTATACTATCCAAACCTATTCTCAAAACAAGGTTAATAATTTATCCAAGTTGCAAAAAAAATTAATTTTAAAATGTTATTCTAATTTAAAACCAAAAGGAACTTTAGTTTATTCAACTTGTTCCCTAGATCCGGAGGAAGATGAAGAAGTAATTCAATTTTTATTAAACAATTCAGATGCAAAATTAGAAAAAATAGATTTAAAGGTAAAATCAGAGTTAAACCTAAATTATAATAATTATTCTTCAGAACTAAAAAAATGCATTAAACTCTGGCCACAGTTCTATGATACAGAAGGATTTTTCATAGCAAAAATAAAAAAACCTTAATAATTAAACACAATATTAATAAATATTAATCATTAAAATAAAATTATGGATAAAGTTGTTCATTTTGAAATCCCAGTAGAAGACACATCTAGGGCTGAGAAGTTTTATAATTCTATTTTTGGTTGGAAAATACAGAACATTCCAGAGATGGATTATACTCTGGTATTTACAGCTAAAACTAATGATAAAGGAATGAATACCGAAGTAGGCGCAATTAATGGCGGTATGATGAAAAGAAAAGACCCAATTAAAAATCCAGTAATTACAATAAGTGTTTCAAACATTGATGATTCATTAAAAAAAATTGAAAAATTAAACGGAAAAGTAGTTATGAAAAAGATAAAAGTAGGCGATATGGGTTATGCTGCATATTTTAAAGACTCAGAAGGCAATATTCTTGGTTTATGGCAAAATATAAAAAACCAGTAGAAAGTTTTATAAATATTCTTTTTCAATAAAATAAACCTATGAAGGTAGCAATATTATTTTCGGGCGGAAAAGATTCTCATTATGCTTTACAATATGCATTAGAAAAAGGATGGGACGTTGATTATCTATTATCAATAAAACCAACCAGAAAAGATTGTTACTTATTCCATTACGCAACAGTAGAGCATACAAAAGAAATAGCCCAAATCTTGGGAATAAGACATATTCTAGAAACTTGTTCTGTTGCGGATCCTAAATTAGAAGCTGAAATTGTTAAAAACGTTGTTGAAAAAAATCCAGTCGATGCAGTTATTTTAGGCGGTACCGGCTTACAAGTTACTCAGATAAAATCTATTCAAGATGCCTTGCTTCCATTAGGGATTGAAACTTTTGCCTCTCATGCTGGCCTAGATCATGGTGACCTTTTCTTAGATATGATTGAAAAAGGCTATAAAATAATGGTAACCCAAATAGCAGCAGAAGGTTTAGATGAAAGCTGGTTAGGAAGAATAATTGATGAAAACAACATACAAGAGTTATTTGATTTATCTGAAAAATACGGTTTCCATAATGGCGGAGATGGTGGTCATTTTGACACTTTAGTTCTTGATTCTCCTTTAATGGACCAGGGTTTAGAAGCAGGAAAAATAACTAAAAAAACAGAGGGAAAATATGTGGGACATATAGAAATTAGCGATTTGAAGGCAGTAAATAAAACGCACCTTAATAGTTTTTATTAAAAACATTTATAAATTTCTTTAATTTAGCTTATTTATGTTCGAGGCAATTCTAAAAAAAATAAAACCTTCTGTAGAAGACGAAAAAAAGATATTTTCTTTAACAAATGATTTAATCAGTAAAATAAAAATAAAAGATACCAAAGTAATAATAGGCGGTTCTCTGGCTAAGAATACCTGGCTCAAAGATACCCACGATATAGATATATTTGTTAAATTCAACTATGATAAATTCAAAGATAAATCTCATAAATTATCTATATTTTTAGAAAAAGCTTTAAAAAAATTCAAACCAATTAAACTTCACGGCTCTAGAGATTATTTTCAAATAGAAAAACAAAATTATAATTTTGAAATAGTTCCAATATTAGATATTAAAAATATTCAACAAGCAAGAAATATAACTGACATATCTCCCTTGCATGTTTCCTGGGTAAAAAAACATTGTAATAAAAGGAAGATGATAAGAAACGTAGTTTCTTACGATGATATTAGATTAACAAAAGCTTTTGCAAAAGCACAAAATGTTTATGGGGCAGAATCATATATACAAGGTTTCTCAGGATATGTTTTAGAAATATTAACTATTCACTATGGCTCTTTTTTAAATTTAATAAAATCAGCTTCAAAATGGAAAGAAAAAACAATTATAGATCCAGAAAAACAATTAAAAAATCCATTAATAGAATTAAATAAATCTAAAATACACTCCCCATTAATCTTAGTAGATCCTGTAGATAAAACAAGAAATGCTTCCGCAGTTTTATCAAAAGAAAAATACGATTTATTCATAAAAGCATCTAAAGAATTCTTAAAAAACAAGTCAGAAAGATTTTTCGTAAAAAAAGAAGAAAAAATTCCAAAAAATTCAATAATTATAAAAATATCCCCACCAAAAGGAAAAAAAGATGTAATCGGCAGCAAACTAAACTCTTTATTTAATAAAATAAAAAAACAGCTTAGCTTACACGGATTTGTAATAAAGAAAGCAGGATGGATATGGAAAGAAAAAGCTTGTTTTTGGTTTAATCTTAAAAGCAATAAATTAACTGCAAAAATGTTGGTTAAAGGTCCGCCTTTAGATAAAAAAGAGCACGTAATTAAATTCAAGAAAAAACACAAAAACGCCTTTGTTAAAAATAACATTATTTATGCTAAAGAAAAAAGGAGATTTAGCAAAGCTAGAGATTTAATTAAAGATACAATTAAGAAGCATCTTTAAATCCAGATACTTCAGATAATTTAACTCTCTTCAAAGCAAGATGTTCATTAAAATATTGCCTCAACATTCTGATGTATTCTTCTTTAGTTCTTCCATAGAGAACATCTGCTCTTCTTTCAACTGTGAAACTTAGCGAATAACCCCGCCTACCATTAAGTTTTCCTTTACAAATTTCACCGAGAACAGCAGGAATGTCAGTAAATCTGCTTTCATAGGGCCTCATAGATATATGTATCTTCATTGAACTTCTATCCCAATTAGTTGTGTGTCCTTTTATAAGATAGTTATCTAAACCAATTGGTTTTCTCCCTAAATCATCATATTCCCAATAAAACGCTTTTAAGGTATGAGAAAAAAAACCAACTATATCTATAGAATTAGGTAAATTCAATACAGCTAAATTAATATCATATTCAAGCGACACAACTCAGAATTATTTCAAGTTTTATAAATATTTGTAGCATTAAAAAGGTAATAAAGCCCAACCACAAAGCTTATAAATAACATAATTATAATATTTTTAGATGAATTCTAACCATTTAAGGGGTTAAAAAGAATGGATGATGTTAAAGATATCGTAAGAAAAGGTACAACAACCGTAGGGATTGTCTGTAAAGAGGGCATTGTTCTTGCAGCAGATAAAAGAGCAACAGCCGCCGGTCGTATTATATTAAACAAATCAGTTGACAAAGTATACAAATTAACAGATGACTTGGCAGTTACAATAGCAGGAAATGTTTCTGATATTCAGTTAATTACTAAGCTAATAAAAGCAGAAATTTCATTAAAAACAATAAGAACAAACAAAAAACCAACAGTAAAAGAAGTAGCTAACTTA
>JACPIM010000009.1 GCA_016188045.1 Candidatus Woesearchaeota archaeon
CAAGCTTTAATATTAAAGTTTTAGGAAATAATAATTTAATAAAAAAAGAAATAATCAAAGAAATAAATAAAATAGCAAATGAAGAAATAAAGAAAATAAAAGGAGAATATAACAAAATAATAAAAAAAATCAATGAGGAATATAAGAAGAAAATAAATGAATTAAAGAAAACAATAAAAGATAAAGTTTTATTGAACTATAAGATTAATGAATTAACAAAAGAGAGAGATAAAAAACTAAAAGAAGAAAAAGAAAGATTAAACGAAAGAATAAAAGATATTTTAGATGAAAGAAATAAAGTAATAGACGAATTAAAGAAAATAGAAACTCCGGTTATATGCCCTCCTTTAGAGATACATCCTGATGACTGGTGCAAAGATGGAAAGATAGTTTCTGGCAAGAAAGATGCAAATGGATGTAAACTCAAAGATAAATGTGTTAAATGTCCTGTATGGCCACCTAAACAATGTAAGGACGGAGGTAAATTAGTTCCTGGTGGTTTTGATCAGAATGGTTGTAAGGCTCCTGATAAGTGTATCATAGAAGGGATTACTACTACAAGTACAAGCTCAACATCCACTTCAACAAGCACAACTACTACTAGTTCAAGCACGAGCACTTCTAGTACAACCATACCAGGAGTTATAATAACAACCACTACTACAAGCACTAGTTCTAGTACGAGTACTGTTCCTGGAATAGGAATAATGATAATAGAGGGTGAAACGGGAAGGAAAGTAAATGAAACTATTTTGTATTTCTCTGATATTATCGTTGAATCTGATAGAACTAATATTACTATTGAAGAATTAGGATTGGGAGAATACGAGGAAAAAGAAGCTGAGGAACAAGTTTCCTATGAAGGAATTTATAATTTAGTTTTGTTCATACTTGTTATTTTAATTTTGTTATACTTGCAGTATAGGAAAAAGAAATTAAATATCTTTGTCTTAAGTTTGGTAATAGGTTATGCTATCTTAACTCTGATTTTGTTGCTTTACAACTTAGGCAGATATTTTGTGTTTGGTAACATAGTTGGATTAAATATAATTATTTACCAGGTTTATTTATTGATTAGATCAGTTTCTAAAAAAACGTTATTAAACAGCTTGTATTATAAGGTTAGGGGCTTTTTTGTAAGATTAAGAGAAGATTTTGAAAGGGTAAATAAAATAGTTTTAAGATTATTTAATGGATTTAAAAAAAGAGTATATCATAAGGAAAGAGGAAGCTTAGTACATTATTTACCTAGTGGCCACGTATCAAAAAAGATTAATGCTAATAGGAATACGAGATTACTATGTTTGGTTTCGTGTTTACTATTCTTTTTTAGTATTAGTTTGTATTTAGGACTAAGATTGGAAAGAGAGGTATTTGTTTACGGCTACTTAGTTCCAATATTCTTAATTTTATTTACTGTTTTTGTTTTGGTATTATTAGGTACACTTCTTGTTTTAGTATTTCGCTTTACTTTTTGGATAATTAATAAGATTTTTTATAAAACTAATAAATAACTGTAGATCGCAAATTAAATAAATATTAGCTATCAAGACTCTTACTACACCAAGCTTAATCTTTTTATTGCTAAAAAATAACCAAGCGGGGTCTTTTCCTATAAGCGTTAACTTCCCATTATTAAGGATAAATTATATATCCTGGAGAAGTAATACCAAATTCATCGTTGCATTTTATAATATAAATCTGATTTATTAAAGCTGCATCATGGCTTTCAGAAATTGGATTTGACATATCACTTCCAGAACCAAAATTAAAGTCACTGTCTGAATATTGGCATGAAGATGGTTCGTCTGTTGTTATGTGCAAGGTTCCTGCTTCTTTGTAAACTGAGACTAGTTTAGGATAATCTCTATCTGCTTTTATTGTAAACTCAATAAGTCCTTTTTTTGAGTTTTCTGTTGTTGTGGTGTCTATCGCTACATTACCTGCTTTGTCTTGGCAAACAACATAAAATCTATATGTTCCTTCATTTAATGGTGATAATGGCTGTGTGTGCGTATTAGATAAAGTATTTACAAAGGCAGGCATATTAGGAAGTTCTACATTTTGCTTATCTGAATAACCACAAATTGCTCTTCCTGATTCTGCTCCTTTTGAAGTTGTAACTGATAATACTAAGTTATTTCCGGTTTCTAGTTCTCCTGATGGTGATTTATTAACTATTTCTAATTTTGTAGATGAAATTAATGTGTAAGGATAGCCTTGTGTATTTTTATTATTTTCTTTATCTTTGCACCTGAAGTAGTAAACATTTCTTATGTTTCCCGGTGTTGGAGTTATATCTGAAGATGAAGTTGCTTCTTGTGCTGGCAATCCTTGAGCTTTTTCTAATTTTAATGTTGTTGAACATTCATATGCTGCTGAAGAGGCTGTCGGTACCAAACCTGTCCCTATAGATTCACAACTAAATTGATTTTGCATTGCGTCATAATCTATATCTCTGTTAACTTCCCATTTACATGTTGCTAATTCATTTACAAACATCTTTATAGGTAATTCTGTAAATTCTTCTTTAACATATGTTCCGGAAAGTGGATTTACACTTGTGATTTCTGGTGCTGATAAATCTGGGCCCGGTTCTATTGAGAACTTGATGTAATAATCACGACCATTTGCATTTCCTGTTGAGTCTTTACATCTTACATAAATTGTGTATTGGCCATTATTTGTTAATTGTAGTGCTTGTTGTGTTGTTAATTCTGACGGCAACATGAAAGTCATATTGTGTTTTATCAAAAATAAACTTGAACCAAAATCGAACTCCATTGAGTCAAATGCTTCTTTTGATTGCAGACTTCCTGAAGGTTTAGTATTAAATTTACATTGCGCTGCTTCATCTGTTATTAGACCTAATTTAACTGGAGTAAATGGTGGTATTGAATTTGTAACTTCAAATCCTTCATTGGAAACTTCTTGTATTTGATAATCTTTCATATAATCTTTATCTGGTCTTATTCTTGGCGAGAAAGCATCATTTGGCTGAACATTTGTACAAATTTCATTATCTGTTCCTTTATTTACTAATTCACATAATTTACCTAGAGATTTACATCTATATTCTGAACAAGGTTTAACTTCTAAATTTTTATTACATTTATCACAATCGTTTCCTCCATCTGGGGCTTCCCAAGCCTTGCAAATAAATCCAACTTTTCCTTTTTTAGTATCTGCTGCTAACCAATCTACTAATTCATAAATTGTCCACACCCAAGCTATTAGATTTGCAACCCCTAATGCATAACCTGCTGGTGTTGCTGTTCCTAAACTTAAAGATTGTCCTTGAGGAACTTTTAAAGTTGATCCTTCAGCTACTGTAAAACCTCCCTCTGCTGGAGTTAAACCTGGTATTGGTCCGCCCTTTGTTAAGAGTCCGCCTTCTTTTATGAATCCCATTGAAGCGGCTTTTTCTGTTGATATAAATGTTCCCGCTGGTATGGCTTGATTTGCAGATAAAGTATTTACAAAAGTACTACTACCAAACCCTGCGCCCTTTAATGAAGTAGCCATTGATGCTCCTGTACTACCCCCACCAATACCTGCAAATGGTGCTACTAAAGTCATAGGTCCTAAAAGTAAAGCACCACCTGCTGCACCGAGACCACCACTAGCTAAACCTCCCAAGACAGTTACACCAATAATAGATAAAGGTATAGCTGATTTTTTAAAAAAGGTTCCGATAGTTGGTGCTTTAGGGCTTCCTCCTGTTTGAGGTGGTTTTTCTAAAGCATATTTTAATAAATTTGGTCTTGCCCTTGCCATTAATTTTTCCCTTATATTATCAGGAATTGCTAATTCTCCTTTTGGACCTTCTGCTTTTACATCAAATCCTCCTTCTGTAAATACTCCAACATAATTAAAATAAGCACCACAATCACCAATAGATCTGCAAACAGAATGGGCTGCTGTAAATGCATCATCTGTTAGACATTGAGGATTATAAGTAACTTCCCATTTACTTTTTCCTAAAATATGATCCCAACCAGTTCTAGTAAAGCCAATTTCACAATCAACATTTGCTTGAGAACAAATATCATTTCCAATATTTTGATTTACATTAACTCCTTGTGTGTTTGTAGGAACGCCGGTAGAACCCAAATTTAAATTTTGATTTCCCCTAATCTGGGGGGTATCTGCTGGAGAGCCAGTTGGTTGTGGTGTTGGTTGTGGTGTTCCAAAAAAACCAGAACTTGGTTGATTTGTTGGTTGATTAGTTGGATTAGTTACTTGCTCTCCTGTGATTTCAGTAATTGCTTTACCAGTAGGACTTGGATTATTTGTAGTAGATTGACGAGAACTAATTAAAGTATTGCCTTGCCAGAATCTTGAGCCAGGTTTTACTAGAGGAACACAAGTTCCACCTTTTGCAGTAACTCCTGATTGTAAAAATGAACAATCTCTTTGAGAGATATCTTCACAACATGATCTTACTTTTGATTGTGAACTTAATGTATTACATTGAGCACAACTATCAAACCTATTTTGACGACAAGCTGCTTCTGAGTAGCCACCTGATCCAGATAATCCCAAAGCATCTCTTTGTCCAAAAATACTTGGATTAAAAACATTACTTAGCGGAGAGGAACAAAAAGGCAACTGAGGTAGATTTTTTGTAACCTCAAAAAATAAAGAAGTACCTTCTCCTGTAGTAGAAACCCCATTTGAATATGATTGGGTACATAATTCTTCTCTGAAGTCTTTGCAAGGTTCAGTTAATTCTTCTCCATTAATACAAGCTGCCCTGAAGTGTCTTGAGCCCACTCTATCTTGAGGAGCACCCATTGCATCTGGACCAACAGGACCATCATAAAGACACCACGACTGACCAAGTGCTTTTGAGCCACCGGTTGCATCAGGAGAATTTGGATCTGAAGTGGTGTCTTTACAATTTAAGTCCTTGCATAAAAACTCACCATCTTTTTCCCCACATAGAGTTCCTAAAGTATAATCGCAATTACCGCAATTTTCATCATCTGGATTAGTGCATATATTATCTATATTCTCTAAAATTCTTCCTTTATTGTAAGATTTTTCTTTTTGAGTTTCAGAGTTTCCTAGAAAAACATTTTCAGGATTATTTCCAGAATCAAACCAGTAAACATCTTCATTATAACAACCTAAATTATGTAGTTTAGCAACATCACAAGGTAATTCATCGTTGCTGCATAAATAGCCTTCAAAGAAACCTGTTTTTTCTTCTGGTGGTGTATTTGGATCAAAATTAAGAACTGCTTGCCCTGTTATTGATTGAGTATTAACATTAAAAGTTATTACTGTGGAAGATGGATTTTCAATATTGTTTTGTGGATCTTTACATCTTACATAATAATTATAAGAATTTCCATTTATTAAATTTGAAATAAAAACTGAATGTGAAGTACCGCCGGTTGTTGAAAATAAACTAGACATTTGATCAAAGGATTTATCTTGGGTATCATACCTGCAGTTTGCTGCCTTATTTGTTGAAATTTGTAATGTGGTGGATAATTGAGTTACTGTTCCTAGAGGTGATTGAATTGTTATTTGTGGAGGAAAAGTATCTGTTGCTGCTGACCTTCTACAAACCGGTTTTGCATTGGGATCTGGACCTATTTGAACTGATTCTAAGCCTTGACAACATTGTTCTCCTTTTGAACTATCAATTACAGAACCTTCTGAAATACAATTCTCAAATCCTGGAACTTGTTGCTCGGGTGGAGGAGGAAGTGTTTTTTGAATACCACATTCTTCTGCTGTTGTAAATGAACATTGGCCTTGAGCTTTGACACAACAGCCTTTAACACCTGATCTTACTGAAGCTAAACAAATATATTCATCTTGAATTCCAGGATCAAATTTCATCGTTACATCTGGGTATTGAGAAGTAACAGATTTACATTTTGTTAAAGTTGAAATAAAAGCTTGATTACTAAGTTGACAGCAACCAATAGAACACTGGGGTATTTGAGAGCATTCGCCTTGTTGAAAAGTTCTTTCATCCTGGCTTTTACATTCAGAATTTGCAACGTTGTTAAAACATTCGCCAGAATCAGAATCAAAACAACAACCCAGAGAACAATAATCTGTGTTTTCACATGTTGTAAGAGAATGTTGTTTAGTTTTATCGCATTGAGAAGCCGAAGTATAAACACAAAAATCTCCTGAGACGGTTTTTTCACAACATTCCTTATTTTCTTGAGCTTCAACTTGTGGTGCATTAAATGGAAAATAAAAAGCGGAGAAGACTATTACAAATAACATAAATATTGCTTTTTGCTTTAATAATCTCATTATAAACCTCTTCTAGGTTCGTCTTCTATGGCAAATTGGAATATAAATTCCTTATCTGGTGCGGGTGGAACATCTTTAATCTTACAAAGATATAATTTATCTGGATAAGGTTGTAATTTCTGACAAATATATGGTTTAAGTGTTGTTTGTGTTTTTGCTACATTATAAAGTAATGTGTCAAATATTCCTGAACCACATTCTTCCCTTACAATATCAACAGAGGCATCATATAACCTTCCGAATGGTAAATCTACGTTGGCTGAGAACTTATCCTGCTCTACTGAAACATCATTTTTAGAAATTCTTATTTTTTGGTTTGCAGTTAACAAAGTAGTATCTTCACCTATATCAACATCTATTTTTAAATCGTCTATTTCCTCTACACTTAATCCTATTTTTCCGAAAGACCCTATGTTTAAGCATTGTGTTTTCAAATCATCTTTTAGTCTCAATGAAAGCGCTTGCTCCATATCTTTTTATGTTAAAATTCTTGTTCTACAGTATCTTTGAGTTGGAATATCCCAACCACGATAGGAAACTTCCTTGTTAAGATACGAGAGATAAGTTCCTTCTGCAGGATCCAAGTAGCCACCTTGCAACCCCATCTGCTTTATTCTTTCATTACCCTTTTCAATTAAACAAGTTTTAAAATGCTCTTCTATTGGAGGGAATTCATCTTGCAAGTTTTTTTCAGAAGCCGGACCAAAGTAAACCCTATCTCTTAAAAATATAAATAATGCTATTAATACTATTAATATAATACCAATTATGGCAAAAGTAGAGACTTGTCCTCTTTTAAACATAGTTTATACCTCTTGTTTTTTAATTTATAATTGTTTCTATGGATATTTTTATTTGTAACATCTATGAATTATTTTTTTATATAACCAAATTTTCTGTTATATTTATCATGATCTATTATATCGAGTATAAAACACACAATTTCTATTTGATCGCCATGTATAGTATAAAGCATCCTCTAGAAATTGCTAAGTTCAACTCTCCAAAGGTTTTGGACATTATATTCTTTGGGAATTAATTTTTTAGGTATATTATCTCCATAAAATGGATTTACTTTGATAAATTCTATCTTCTGTCTTATTGATTTTAGTAATTGAATTTCTTCACTATTCTCTTTCCCCTGTTTGATTTGTTGACCTACGACTTCATTTAATTTTTTCTATTCTTTTTCCGCTTCGTTTAATAATACTACTCTTGTTGGCTTGTTCATACTTCTGTTCCCATATGTATCATCTTTTCAAGCTCTTTTCTTTCAGCAAATACCCAGAGAATCCCTTTAGTACCAATAATTATTTTTCCGCTAAGTTGCAAATAATCAAGTATTAACATAAGTGTTTGATGCATCACTTTTTTTGGTAATCTTCTCTTTAGTTCTGCAGTAGTTATTACTTCGTTGGCCTCTTTTAAAACCTCTTCCACCATAAAAATAGTATTCAGGGTGGGTGAATGTTTTATATTTTTAACTTTTTCAATTTGTAATTGTGTCATTTTGTATTTTATTTTGATATAAATATATATCTAATTAATATATAAATATTTCTATGTGTATATTTCTATAGGGCCAAAATTATTATTATATTGGTCTTTGCATTTTATGAAATAGTAATTTTGTGTTATAGTTGTTGTTTGAACTGTTGTTTCTTTACCTTGTAATTCTGCTCCTTCTGAATCGTAATTGAAATCTTTATCTGAGAATTTACATGTTGAAGGTTCGTTTAAAGTTATGAATAACGAATTAGATTCTTTGTAAATATTATTTAATTTTGGTGGTTCTAAGTCTTTTCCAACTGTAAATTCTAATTGTGTTACTGCTTCATTTCCTGCTACATCATTGCATTTTATATCATAATGATATCTTCTTTGAACTAAAGGACCTTGAGATTGCGAGTGAACTTTTGCGTCTGTATTCTGGAATTTCATAAATTGCCCCTTGTCTATTGAATAATGACATGTTGCAGTTCCATCTTGGGCACCGCCCGTAGTTGCAACTGCTAATGTGAAAGCATTATTATATAACGTGTCTGAAGGTTTATCACTTTCTAAAAATTCAACTTGTAACTTATCTGTTCCTGTTAAAGTCATTTTTTTAGGAGCTGAAATCCAATGATTTTCTGATTCGTCTTTACATGAAATGTAGAAATCATTGTTACCTTGTTGAATTCCTGTTAAAGTTCCGGTGCATTGGAAATAAATCGTATCTTGTCTTTCATCTGGACAATGTATCCTGTTTTCCTGTGGCATATCATTATATTTAACTTCTGTAGTAGACCATCTGCATTTTACTTCACTTGAATCATATAAAAAAACTAAGAAATTTACTTCTGATAATCCATTTTTAATTAAAGTATTTCCTGGAGAATCTGTAAGAGTAATATCCTCCACCACCGGAGGAGCTAAATCTGGTTCTTTTTTAGTTGTGAATTCAACTTCGTAGGAAGCCGTTGTTGATTTTGGATTTCCTTGAACATCTTGGCAAATTATATAATAATCGGTTGTTATTTCTTCATTTGCGCTTGAGGGTGGATGAGCAATTAATATTCTATGATCCTGTATGTATGATGTTGTAATTGTATGGTCCATATCTTCAAATTTGTTTTTTGGAGTTCCTACTGTATATGAACATATTGCCAATTCATCTGTTGTTAATGCCAAAGTAAATGGCTGATAAGCAGGTAATAATTTATTTATTTTAAATCCTCTGCTGTGTTCTGTGATATCTGATTTTGAAATTTCTTGTTTTTCAAATTCTTCATAATTTGGAGATATTTTTGGTGAAGAAACATCTGTTGGATCAATGTTTGCGCAAATGCCTCCATTATTATCTTCTGCATTTGGAATAAATTTGCATGCTGTTCCTAAAGCCCTGCATCTATATTCTGTGCAAGTATTAAATTGATTTCCATCTACATTTTTTAGATCTTCAAATTTTTCTTGGACTCTGCACTTATCACAATTATCTCCTCCTACTGGAGGACTCCATGGCTTACATGTAACTGTAACTGTTTTTGTTTTTTCTTCACAACCACCTAATAAGGCGCCGATTATTGCACCAATAATTGCAGCTATTGCTCCTAATGGATTAAATCCGAATAGCACTAGACCTATTCCTGCCCCTATACCTCCTGTAGCTAATCTTGAATTGAGACTCGCATTTTTTCCGCCACCACGACCAAGGCAGGTATATTTTGATAATAATAGATTAAACTCTCCGGATAATCCCTTCATTCCCTTAAAAACCCCTATCTTTGTTCCCCATTCAACCACTTTTAAAGGACTTATCATCGATGGTCTTGGGCCAGGAGCTGAACCTGTCCAATAAGCACTAAAAGAAAGGAAACCAGATGGTTGATCTGCTTCAACTCCATAATCTAAACCACAATCACCTAAGGATTTACATTGTTCTGCCTTTTTTGTTATCCAGTCGTCTTTTTCTGCATAACAGTTTTTAACACAACTATTTGGACAAAATTCTCCAACTAAGTATTTAACAGTCACTTGTTCATTTGCTTTTGAACAAATAGAATTTGTGTCTTGATTTGGTTCTGTCCTTGGTAGGTCTGGTCTGTCTGACATGGCTGTTGCCGTAGATCCTTGAATATCAAAATTGCTAGAAAGCATTTGACCTATTACAGATCCGCTTCCAGAAATTTGTCCTTGAACTGCGCCTAAAACAAACTGCATTGGTGTTGATAATCTTCCTTCTAAACTCGGACTTTCCCAAAAAGCAAAGCCTAATGGTACTGTTGAAACATCAGTTGTAATCTTAGAGTCATATATATTATTCTCTATACATTCAGCAGAAGACAGCCCCCCATTATTTAGGACTAGAGGAAAATCTCCTGGGCTTATCGGACTTATCATTTCAATTCCCAGTTCTACGATGTTTTGTATTTCTTTAAACGATGTATCCCCACCTAGATTAGAGCCTTGACTACAAACTTCTTCTCTATATCCCCTACACGGCTCTACAATTTCTTGTCCTTGTAAACAGTAATGCCTGTAATGAATTGAACCTGGCCGATCATAATAATTTCCTGTTGGCGACTCATAAATACACCAAGACTCCCCTTCTTGTTTGACTTTACCTGGGCCTAAATCTGTATCATGTATGTTCCACTTATCAACATATGGATCTTTACATGATGTGTCCTCACAAATTGGAGTATTTGTCTGTGTATTATCTTTGCAAAACTTATTATTTTCTAAATTACATTTTTCTTTAAGTTCTTCTTTATTACCACAGGAATCTTCAGAATGAACATTACCGTCATAACATCCTGTTCCTTTATTTTTTTCACAGGGTGAATTTGGCAGGGAAGAACACATTTTACCTAAGTTAAACTCTCCTTTACAATCAACCTTTTTTACAAAGCTATATGCCCCTTCTGTTATACAGCACCCTTCCTCCATTCCTATACAAATATCCGTACAGGTTGTATCAATAATATCTGGTTTAAATTCTGGTGTTAAACCTGGATGATCCGCAGCATCACTATTGCATTGTGAGTTGGTTGTTATCTTGCAATTAGAACCCAGAATACAACATCCCTGTTTACATTGAGAGATAGTTTCGATATTGCCTTGTAAGATATTGCCTTGTTGATCAGTACATTCCTGAGGAAGAACCTTGGAATTACAAACACCATTTGAAAGCTGACATGTAACTAAATTTGATTCTGAACATGTTGAATCTTCATCACAGCTTTGAACCGGATTTATTGGAGTTTCACAATTATCCTGAGATGTTATCTGGCAATAAGTATCATCTTTTGTTTTTTGGCAACAACCTTGCTGTGTCTCTTGTGCGGTTACTTTTTCTGAAAATACTGGAAATGAAAATAAGGAAAATATTATTATACTTAAAATAAAAAATGCTTTTTCTTTTAGAAACCTCTTTTTCATAGAGTTATTTAGTGTTTATCTATTCTTATAAATTTTTCTTAATCACTAATTCTTGGTGCCAATATGAACTCTAGTTTCATTCTATCTTTTACAGAATAATCTAACTTTAGAGGATAATCTTTACTAAACTGCAGGCTTATTTGATTTGATAATTTAGAAGCTTTAATCATCTTTTTTAGATATTCTATTGAATATTTTGAGGTTACTGGTTCTGACTTTAGTTCTATTGATAGATTTTCATCTGCTGGAAATTCTGCTTTTGCAGAATGTAAGTGAGATTCTGAGGCCATTATGAACTTTTCTTTTTCTGCGGTTAATGCAACTGAATCTCCTATGATACTCATATCTTCAATCGCTTCATTAAAATCTGTAGTTGCTAAACTTATGTTAGCTAAAAATTTTAGATCTGGAATTCTTTGCTCTTTTTCATCTAATCTTAATAATGATAAATTAAAAGTCCTAGTTGAGGTTCCTACAATTTTTATTTTTAATCTGTTTTTTTCTTCATCTAAAGACAATATTATCGTATCTGTTGGTTTGGCTCTTTTAAGAACCTGTCTAAATGCTTCTAGGTTGACTGCTAGTTCTTTTTCTTTTGGTAATTCGTAATCTGCAAATGATGATGACAATAAAGTGAAAGAAACCATAGCCACGTTCGCTGGATCCATTGCTATTATATTTATTTTATCTTTTTGGACTTTTAATGTTACTTCATTTACTAGCTCTGAAATTATAGAAATACTCTCTGTTAGATATTTAGATTCTGTTAAAGTTAATTTCATCACTTTTGCTATAAGAAGGAAATTTAAAAAGATTGTTATGAAGAGAAATATAGGTTACTATTATGCATTGCACAAATTGGTATTATAACAAATAATCATGGGTGCTACTTCCCTATCTACTTCTTCGCTTGATAGTGCCAAATATCCAGCCAGAATAACAGAAGGATCCATTGTCGGTTCTAAACCATATACCAGTGTCGGGTCTTGAATAAGATCTACTGCTGGACGTGAAGCTGGTTGGGAAGCAGGCATTTCTCTACCGCAACAGGCATTAATTAGATCTGTTATTAAATCCAGATTTGGTTTATTAATCTTTGCTGTTATGTCAACTGTGCCTTTATCTTCTTTTTTACCAGCATTGACTACAATATATTTTGAGCTTTTATGGTTCTCTTCGGGCATTTCATTAAACCAGGCTATAAGATTTGTGACAATCGATCCAAATGCTTCTTGAGTGATTATATAATAGCGATCAATTGGTGCATTTTCAAGTATAGTATCCCAAATTGGTTTTTCAGTAACTTGATTTCCTATAAGATAGCTTGCAGTTAAATCTTCATGTATGGTCAAAATATATTTATCTTTTAAATAAGTTTTTATATTCTCTATTGTTTGACTATCAAGAGTTGTGCCTGTTTTTGGTTTATTTGCTATTTTAAGTAGTATATCATCATCTAACCCTTCTGCTGTCGTAATTTTTATTATAAGATCTCCTTTTATTAACTGTGAGTTAATACGATATATACTGGCCGGTAATTTTAATGTTTGTTCTATCAATTTATTAAATTCTGCACCAATATTGCTTTGGGAGCTAATTCCATAAGCTTGGCTGCTAATATCCAAAAATAATTTTTCTAAATCACTAATGATCCATAATCTTATAGACATTGGTGTTAATGGTGAAATTTCACTTTTATCGGAATAAGAATTGTAATCTAAACGTAATTTTAAAGTTTCTGGAAGATAACAACCAAAACTACTACTTCTGGATTGATCTTTAGAACTTTTAAAAGTAAGATCTAAATCGCCAGCTATTAGTGTTTTTTCAAGATCTATGATTTTAGGTGATGGATCTATTACAGGAACTTTTGACTTTTTGAAGTTTTTACCTTTAAGCAAGGCCGTAGTCTTTTCATTTGCCAATTCATCATATGCATCACCCCCACTTGGAAAAAGACTGGCTATAAATCCTATAGCCCCCCTGTTAGGAATCTTTTTGATTTTTTCTATGAATGGTTCATTATTTTTTACTTTATTTACTACCTCTACTGTTTTTTGTATTTCTTCATTTGTTAAAAACCCTGGGTTTATAGTTGCTTTTGCTTCTATAGACCCAGAAAATTGAGCCCCAACCGAGTATGTGCTTGTTTCTTCTAATATTTGAAGAGGACAAATCGGTGGTGGTGTTGATGGTGGTTGGTTACTTGGTCCACTGCCCGGTCTTGGGGTTGGTTCAGAATCACTTTCAGAGCGATCATTTGCATTAGTGCATTGGATATCCCTATCCCTAACTCCAGTTACTTTGCCATCATAGTCTATACCCCCATCATTATCATTATCAATACCATCGTTACATTCTGGTTGTACTGTTGGTCCAGGAACATGTCTACATTTACACCAAAGTTCTTGATTTGGAATATCTTGTCCATTACAACCACTTATTATTTCGCCCGATGGCGGTTCTTGGCATCTCCATGTTAGCGAGTTTAAATTTGGTTCACATTCCTCACCTGGCTCCAAAACATCATTACCACATACATAATTGAATGGTGGATAAGGTGGATCTCCTACTGTAGAATATTGTGCTGAAATTGTTTTAGCAAATAGGACACCATTTAACATTAATACAATAATAAAAATACATATCTTAATTTGCTTTTTCATTTTAGTTTTTAACCTCTTCAATTTCTTGTGGGTTTATTAGTTCAAACTCTTCAAACTCTAAATTATCTGCTTTTTTCTTAGGTATTTTTATTTTTGCTGTATAAACGCAACTTGGTGAATTTGTATTTACTATCACTTTGCCAACCAAGGGATTTTGATTTTGTGGATATTCCTCATTTACTAATAACCAATTTATTCCATCATCTGAAAATGCGGTTGGTATATTATCCGCTGTTGTAGACCCATCTTTGTATACATTACATCCTTGTGATAAACTTCCTTCAATTGTTAAAACATGAGAAGGTGAATTTATGTCTATTATATATTTTCCAGTTCCTATTATTTTGTAGAGGTTATATAAACTGGGTATTCTTGTTGATACCGACCAGAAATTATTACAATTCATCTTATCTGGTGTTAATACATATTCTCTTCTCTGGCCATAGTCTGTTATTATAGTAACAATATAAGAACCATCTGAAAAACTAGTTTCACTTGGGATGGTATTTGCTGCACCGATATTCTCTTCTGTAATCTGACCATATACTAAAAAGTTGCCATCCAAGGTGGGTCTTATTGTGCTAACAGCATCGTCATTTACCTCAATGAAAACCAAAGCTTCTCCGCTACAATCTTCAATTCTTTGTTTTGCTTGTTCTAGATTTAGAGGGCCTATTGGTTGTTGTAAAAAAACACAGCCAGACAAAGCAAAAAGTGAAATAATTATTACCAAAATAAAACTGCCTCTTTTCATTAATAGAATTAATAATTTACATATTTATTAAGTTTTTTATAGATTAAAAAGTCCGTTTATAAAACACATAAATATTTATAAATTATAAAAAGCAAAGATAAATCATGCCACATCAATGTGTTCGATGTAAGACTTTTTATGAAGATGGGAGTAGCCAGATACTTAAAGGGTGCGATAACTGCGGCGGAAGGTTTTTCTTTTATGTTAAAAAAGAGTCTATTAAAAAAGCTGAAGAGATAACCACTAATCTGTCGAGAGAAGAAGTAGATGAGATGGAGAAGGATGTTATTGACATTATAGGAGATAAATTTGAAGAAGATAAACCTATTGTTCTAAATTTAGAAAACATTAGAGTTTTAAAACCTGGCAAATTCGAAATTGACTTGGTTGATTTATTTCAAGGCAAACCTTTGGTATATAAATTGGAAGATGGCAAGTATTTCATTGATGTTCCTAGTGTTTTTTCTGCTAAAGAACTAGAATATAAGGATAAACCTTTATCAACTACAGAAGATAATGAAGTAGATAAAAAAGAGGAAAAAACCGGGGTTAAAAAAGAGAAAAATCCACTGGATTAGAATCCTCTATCTTTTTGATTAATGATTATAAAAAGGTGGTTGATTTGTTTTTATCCCAAAGTAAAAGTTATATTGAAAAAGTTTAAAAATAAGCCACCTCTTTGAATTTTATGGTAATAAAAGTTGAGAGATATTCTGAGCCTAATAATGACCACGTGGTCTTGTACCTACCAGAAGGAGAAGGTCGTATAATTGCTGGGAGAATCGATACTAGTGAATGCTATTCTATAAGTATTATTGTGCCTTGGGGATCATGGTTTTATCCCCATAGTATTGGAAGAGGTATTGAGATTGTTGATGATGCTACAGAATTGGATTGGAAATCTATTTTTAATAGTTCAACTCACGATTTAATAGCTCTTGTTAGAAAGGCATATATTGCTTTATTGAAATTAGAACGAGAAGTAGATAAAGATATATAATCTATGGCATATTTAATTATTATTTTCAAAAAATTCCTTTATTCTTGGAACTGGAATTTTGGTTGTTTCAAAATTAGCATCTGACGGAAAACATTTTTTATAACTTTGCCAAGAATATCTTTCATCTAAAAAAACAATACAGCCTTTATCTGTTTCAGATCTTATGCAACGGCCGGCATTTTGCAATGATGTTATAATTGCTGGATAAATATAAGCATAATCCCATCCTTTTGCGAATAATTCATCATAGTAACTGATTAGTTCTTGTGTTTCTATGTCTGGCTTTGCTAACGGTAAACCAACTACAATAACACATTTCAAAAAATCACCCGGCAAATCGATTCCTTCACCAAAAGAACCGGAAGCTGCACCTAATAAAACCGCTCCTGATTTATTATAAGATTTGAATTTATCAATCATTTCCTGTCTTTCTAATTTAGATAACCCAGGTTTTTCTATAAAAACTGTTTTTTCTGATTCATTCAAAAAGGTAAGATTTATTTTATTTAATAAATCATAAGATGGAAAAAATATTGCTGTGTTTCCAGGTACGATATTTGTTATCTCTGAGCATATTTTTGATATTTTTTTATACATTGCTTCATCTCTTTTTGTATATTTTGTTGTTACAGTTGGGACTATTAAATTTAATCTGTTTTGCTGAGGAAATGGATTAGAGAATTCAGTAGTTACTGTTTTGTTTTTATCTAATCCTAATAAATCCAGGTACATCTCTGTTGGCGATAAAGTTCCTGACATAAATATTAATGAGTGTGCTGTTAATTGCGAAATCAATAATGAAGGATCTAGACAACGATATGATAAATTAATAAACGGCTTTCCTATT
The DNA here is from genome assembly GCA_016188045.1 of Candidatus Woesearchaeota archaeon. GTDB lineage: Archaea > Nanobdellota > Nanobdellia > SCGC-AAA011-G17 > JACPIM01 > JACPIM01. Next base: position 16,476 of record JACPIM010000009.1, read on the forward strand.
TTTGTAAAACCATTTGAAATTACTCTTATGAATGATCTATCGGGACCCAGCCAAGATTCAAGAAAATTAGCTACTGTACCTAGGGAAGAGCGTTTTTGCTTGTCTCTAACTTCATCTGCTGCCCATTTTAAATCCTCTATCAGATCTAAATTAACAACAAAATCTTCTTTCTTTACTAAGACTTCTTGTTTTTCTATTGGGATAGTTTTTGACAATTGGGATAAGTTATTCTGAATGTTTAATAACTCGTCTTCAAAACTAAATTTAAAAGCCTTGTCTTCTCTTAAGGCGTAATCTAATGTTATTGAGGAAATATTTGTAGTCAATAAATCTCGACAACGATCTGGTAGATTATGAGATTCATCAAAATAAATAATACAGTTTGATAGATCTATTTGTAATCTATTAAATAAAGACTCTCTAACTGTTGGAGATAAGATATGATAGTAATCTGCTATAATTACTTTTGCCTTTTTACCTAATAACGCAGCGATTTCATAAGGGCAGAGATTATGTTTAGAACAATGCTTAACTAATTCTTCTACATGCAAGGGCTCTTTTATTTCTGATAAGCATAAATTTCTCTGGGTTTTTGATTTTAAGTTTAAATAAAATTCACAATTATCTTTTTTCCTTAATTCCCTGCAATATTCGTGAAACTCTGAATTAGATAATATATCAACTCCTGGTTGGAGGCACATATGCTTTTTCCCTATGAAATCAACAACTTTAAAATCTGTATTAAATTTTTTTTGGATCTTCTTGGTTGTTTCTATTACAATATGATGCTGAGAGTGTCTTGGTGTTAAGAAAAATAAAGTTTTTTCATTTTTTATTGCATAGGTTAATGCTGGAGCAAGGTAACTTGCGGTTTTACCGATGCCAGTTGGTGCATGTGCTAGTAAATTTTGTTTATTCTCAATACAAGAATAAATTTGCTGCATTAAAGCGCTTTGTACTTTTCTGGGTTCTTGATGGGGAAAAAGAAATTCCATTTTTATAATAATTAAAATACTAATTTATAAATATGTGGGAAGAATTGTTCTCAGATATTATAAAACTAATATCTTCTCCAAGTATGATCACATTTAGTGCACTTGAAGAATCTTGTTGGGGCTTCATCAGCTGCCCTTGTTTGAACTAGCCAATAATAAGCATCTGAATTTTTGCATTTTGGACATTCTTCCTTTGTCTTGGGTAAAGTTTCTATCTTTTTATCAACTATCTCTATTTTGTCTTTTTTATCTTCCTTTATTTCTTCTTTTATAACAAAAGACTGCTTATTTTTTTCTTTATAACCACAAGAACAAGCGAGTATTGTTTTTTTGCCTCTCTTTTTAGGCAACATTATTGAACCACACTTAGCACAAAAAATCTTAATCACCCACTTGAAATTTTTCCTTTTATATTAAATTAAGGTTATTTAAATATTCCTATGATAAAGGATATAACTGGTTTTAGGATTGGGTTAAAAATATAGTCAATAAATAGTATTTTTATATATCCCAGTAAAGGTATTCTTATTACCGCCTTACCAACAGAAGAACTTACTGAAGTTGGATCTTTGTCTGAGTTATGATCTCCTTTCATGATGAAAGAGGAATCTTGATTTATTTTTACAACTCTGTGGATTATTGGATAAGTATTAGTGCTTGTGTAAACAATTACATCACCTACTTTAACATTTTTAGAACCGAATAATACCATAATATCGCCTTTGTTAAAACCGTTTTTAAAACGGAATTTTTCAAACTGCTCTTTTGTAATATTGTTTTTTTCGTACCAGTTGCCATTAACAGACCACCATTCATCAAAATTCCTTTGATTGTGTTCCATAGAACCAGAAACAACTGCCACTAACGGATAATTTGTATTAAAAATTAAGCCTAGGCCAGGATATATCAGGAATTTTACAATTACTAAAGCTAGTATAATATTTACAATCCAAGACAATATAGAATCCTCATGCCAGATAAAGTTCCAAATTTTTCTAAAAGTTGACATTATTGTAGAAAAAATAAAGGATATTATAAATGTTTGTTTTTATTTTATTAATTTTGTTATTTTTGACTCAAATTCTTTGAATTGTTTTCTTAGTCTTGAAATAGCATCTGATAATACTTTTTTTGGATCTTTTGAATCTGTTTCCAGAATGAATATTGGTTCATCTTCCAGGGATTGTTCAATCCTGTAACCTGCGGCCTTAACATCTTTATCATTCCATAATTCCTCATTTAAGATATTACAGAAAGTGTGTGTTTCTCCTTTTAATTTAAATTTAAGCCTATTTTTTTCTGATTCCAGTACTTCTATTTCCATAGTAAATTTTCTGATTACCTAGTTTTTTAAAGGTTTCTATTATGTTTTTTGGAGTATAAAACAACCTACTTGAACTAAATGCAATTTCTTTTCATGAAACTCCTGCGATTTTTTTAATGGAAAATCGAATTTAAGTACTTCTTTTAGTTTAAAATGGGTGTTTCTTATTAACGCTTCTATGAATGACTTTGATTCTAGTTTATGAAAAGAATAGATCCTATTTGAAATTTCAAATGCTTTCAATAGGAATTCCCTGTCTGCATGTTCATTTTGAACACCGAATGGTGGATTTTGAATTACTGTGTCTACTTTATTTTTGAAATTTTTTACATCTTCCCTTAGAAATATGGCGTTTGATAAATTTAGTGAATTAAAATTTTTCTTTGTTACAAGCAAACTAGATGGATCTGAATCTAAAAAAAAGATTTTCTTTGCTCCTAATAAAGAGGCACCAATTCCTAAGATACCATTACCACAACCAAGATCTGCAACTATCTTATTTTTTATATCATTGTTCATATAAGCTGACCATAAAACCTCTGCCGCTATATTGCTCGGCGTTGGATATTGCTCCAGTTCAACTTTAGGAGAGTTTACCTGATTTAATTTTGATAAAGAAACTTCTAGCTGCTGTTTAGAATTAATCATTTTTTTCTCATCTTTAATAGATCCCCTATCGTCATAGCTGCATTTGAAAAATCTATTCTTACGTCTTTTAATTTTTCTTTTGGTTCATTTGATTCTATTAATCTTATTTTCAGATATTGCTCTAGTTTTTTTGCCAAAGAAAATGTTGGTTTCATATGACCTTGCTCTAGTTGCCTAATAATTGATTCCCTCTCTGAAATCATTTTTCCAAGATCTTCTTGATTTAATTTTAATCTTTCACGAGCATCTTTAATTAATTTTGAATATTCTGGTGTTATGAATTCTTTTACCTCTTCTAATTTTATCTCTTTTTTTGGTTTTTTTAAATAAATTATATCTGTTTTTTTTATTAAAGTTCCAAATTTTGTGCACTTTCTACAGACAGAAAGAACAGATCCCTCTACTAGGGTATCTGTTAAACTATCGTGTTTTCCGCACATCTCACAAGGTTTTAGATTTTTTATCATCTTTTATAAGAACCGAGGTTCTTATCAATTCCTTTTTATTTAGTTTCTTATTATCTTCCTTTTGTATATGTAGACTATATACATAAATATTACGCCAAATAATGCACCCAAAGAATTGTATACTAAATCCCACATAGTATTAATCCAACCACCGCCAAGGACATCTATATCCCTTAACATTCCTTCATTTGAGGGAGTATCGCCTAAACCACCGAATTTCAATAGTCCTTCTCCTGTTCCAAATTTTAAAAACCCCAAAAATTCTGTTTCCTCTATGAGAGAACCTATTCCTAACGAAGTAAGAAAGATCACAATCAAAATCAAAAAATTATTTATCTTATTTTCTGAGAAAAATTTCTTAAAAAAATTAAAGAATATAACTGAAACTGCAAATAATCCTAAGAAATGGGTGAAATGGTCATATTGAATTAATAAAGGAGAAGAACTATAAAAACCAAAAACACCAGATAAATGTGAAACTAGGCCTAATATTAATAAGATAAAAGAATAATTGTAAAGATTGATGTGTTTTTTTAAAAAAAATACAATAGATACTAGAATTATCGCTATGATTGAATCGTTTATGTAATCTTTAACATTAGAAAAATAAGCATAAAACGAAAATATTGTAAATAAAATTATACTAAAGAAATATATTGCGGTTAATGATCTGTTACTTTGCATTTTAAATATTTTGTTCTATTTCCTCAAATGAATGCAAATCTTCTAATTTTATTTTTTCATTTATCAATATTGTTGGTGAAATTGTAAGATTATACGTGCTTTTAATAACATTAATTGTAACCAAGTTTAAGTCTAATGGTATTGGGATTAACATCATTTTTTCTCCATATTTGTCTTTTAAATCTTTTAATATTAAAGAAATTGTGTCTTGTTTTGATTTTTCTATTAATGCTGGTTTATCTAAATAAAAATACAAAACATTAGTATAGTTTGCTTTACACTTTTCTTTTAGGTAAATGCTGTTTAACCAGAACTCTGTTTTTAATAATGCATAGCGCTGTTTTTCATAAAGTAACTGACTTTCATCATTTAATTTATTGGCATTTTCATAACGCTCTATCTTTAATCCTTCATTATACACACGATCTGCAAAATTAAGATTTTCTTTTATTGCGGAATCACAAAATTCCGGTTTTAAGATTTGAAAATAGCTGCTTTGCAGTTTTGCATCTGCCCATTGCACTTCTACTATTTTATATTCTTCTCTTATATCTTTTATCCGAGAAGATTCCAAGAACGATCCCAATGAAACCCCGAGTATAAAAACTATTGCGGTAATAATCCCCGCTTTCCAAAAAACATCTTTTTGAACTACCATTTGAATAACTTATTGGTGAAAAATAAATAGAGTGACTGGATAAAAACTAAAGGATAGAGAGCTAAGTAAAAAAACATATATAACACGATTGTTGCTTTTCTGGTTCTTGGAATTTTTCCAGGATCCATCATTTTTAAACCGAAAGTGATGTATGTTAAATAAGTAATTATCAATAAAACTCCGAAAATTGTGAATATTGAGGGTGTTAAATGCAGTTCTTTAAATTGCAACACAAAACTATCTGTTTCTATTGAATAAAAAGAGTGCAACAATTTTGAAATAAATCTTCTACCTAAGACATAAACCCAGACTATGAAACCGAGCAGAGCTAAGATAAATGAACTTAAGTAAAATGGAGCTACCCAAACACCGAGCATGCCATATTTAGTTTTTCCTAATGTATCTTTATGCTTTGCAAATGTTTGTAGGCCACCAATATCCCATCTTAATCTTTGATGCCACCATTGTTTAAATTTTTCTGGAACTACAGTATATGCTTTTGCTGATAAACACATTTTAATTCTGTGGTTTTCTTTTAAGATACGCCAAGCTAACTCTATATCCTCTGTTAAATTATTTTTATCAAAACCATTTAATTTTTGTAAAGTTTTTTTTCTATAAACACTTAAAGGGCCAGGAGTAACATAAACGGAGTTAATGAACTCTAATAATTTTCTTGCCCAAGCGATTAAAGTATATTCTATAAACTGCAATTTTCCCAGCAAAGTTTCTTGGTTTTTTACCCTCACGGAAGAAGTAACTGCTTCTATATTTGGATCTTCTTTAAAACAATTAATAACTTTAATTAATGCATCTTTTTCGTGATAACAATCTGCGTCTACTACTGCTATAAACTCGTTTTTAGCTATATTGATACCATAATTTAAAGAATCTGCCTTGCCTGAATTTTGTTTATTAATAACAGTTATTCCTTTGAATTTACTAGCTATTTCTCCTGTTTTGTCTTTTGAACCATCATTTAAAACTATGATTTCTTTTTTATCTTCTGGATAATCTAAATCTAAAACTGATTGTATTGTTCCTGCAATTGTATCCTCTTCATTATAGGCTGGTATTAATATTGTAACTGATGGCAAATTTTCTTTTGAAAGATCTTCATTAAACAATTCCTTCCAATTTTTGAATAATAAAAGCAAAAAAATAGAATAGAGATAAATACTTGTAATGATTACAAACAAATACAATCCAGTTATAAACTCCATATTTAAACACCAATCTTGCTTCTAATCTTTTAAAATGTTACTATCGCTTCAATTAGAGTTATATTTAAGGTGGTTTTTGGATTTATTTAAGCATTATTGTCTTTTGGTAACTCTATTGGCCTTGGAAGCTCTGCTAAAATCCTCTGAATTTCTTTAGGGGTTATTTTTGATAATTCATTTTTAAGCTCTTTTTCTGAAATGTCAAAGTAGTCATAAAAATGCGGGGTTAGTTTAATTAATCTTGTTCTGCCATCTTTCTCTGTTGAAATTAAACCTGAATTTATTAAATTTGAGACATGGTCATATGCTTTGTTTCCTCTTATATGAATAATATCTGCCTGCTGTACTGGAGATTTGAAAGCTATTACTGCTAGGGTTTTTATTGTTGGAGAGTCCATTTCTGTTGTAGAAAGGAGTTTGTTTGTTAGAAAACCATATTCTTTTTTGATATTTAACTTAAATAAATTATCTTGCTGGTGCAGTATTAAAGCAGAATCTTTTTGCTCATAATCTTTTTTTAATTGCTCTACTGCTTTTATAACTTCCTCTGATGAACTTAAATTGAGATATTTTGATATTTCATCAACAGATACAAACTTTCCTAAAGTAAATAAAATTGCTTCTATTTGTTTTTTTAAGTGATCCATATGATAAGATAGAAATTAATAATTTTTAAAGTTATTGTATAGCAAACCTTAATATTGCGGCTATACCTGTTAAATCTCTTAATTGCTGCCCTTCCTGGGTATCTACTGATATTATGAAAACTTCAGCATTTGAGGCTTTTGCTTTTTCTTCCAATTCCTCTATTATCTTTTCATCGGCACTTTCTGATATCAACAATTTGTCAACTGCACTATAGTCCAATGCTTTGTTTACTTCATTTAGACCATAGGCTGTTCTCTCTGGTGATCTTGCTAATTTTTCAAAAAAATCCTGCAATAATTTTCTTTCTTGGGTTATAGCTTCTTTTGCTAATACATCTTGAGAAAGTTCTACTAGGTGATTTAGACCATATTCATCAGTATATGTTAAATCTTTTATTGCCAATATCTTTTTCTTTATCTCATTATTTAGGTATTCTTTAAATTCCTCTTTTGTTGGACCTGGGCCACCCAATAAGATTCCTTTTATCTCGGGTTTGTTTAAAAATTCCTTGTTTGATGCTTCTGCTATTCTTTTATAAAATTCTTTAGCTGCTCCTTCCCTAATTCTTGCAAAACGTTGACTTGATTGTCCTCCAGCACGAGTTTTTCCTGGAACACCAGAAGTCATTTTTGATAATGTTCTGACTGAAGTTCCTTTTAAAATTCCTAATGTTGCTTCCCTTCTATCCATGACAATTAAGCCATAGGCTTCTTTTGCCTCTGTCATGTTTTGCAATAAATCCGTTACAAAAGTTTGGTCGCATCGATATAACCTTGTTTTCAATGGCTCTGGCGGTTCTATTGAGAATACTTGAATATCAATTTTATTATCTTGTTTAGATATATTGCCTGAAAAAACAGCTAATCCGTTAGGTGGTGTTTGTTTAAACAGCCTCAAATGACGAATCATCTTTTCTAAAGAGTCTATCACATTAGATCTTGTTTTAGCATCCTTTATATTAGAAGCTGTGCCTTGTTCTTGTTGTAAATGCTGTATTATTTTATTTAGTTCGTAACCTGCTGGAATATAAACTGAAACTAATTCTGTATGGCGTCCTCTAACTAAACCAAGGTCCCTAATAAATTTTTTCAGATGTTGTTTTTGTTTTGTGGTTAACATGTTTAGTATTAAAAGAATATGCTATTTAAAAGGATTTATGACTTCTAACCAAGGAATTTTTTTAAAATCCTGTTCATTTTCCGTAATAATTGTGTGGATATTATTTTCTTGCATTACAGAAACTATAAGTGAATCCCAGTAAGATGTATTGAATTCTGAGGAGATATCAATCGCGTTGGGGATAGTTTGTTTTTCAATTATGAGGGTTTTCACATTTGACATTGAAATTATCTCCTGGATAACATAGTATGCTTCGATTATAGAGATTGGTTTTTCAATTTTATTGGTTATATTTACAAAAAATTCTGAAAGATTTTGCGTTGAAACGGCGGCGTTTTTTTTATTTGTGAAAATATCTTCTAATATCTTTTCTGCTATTGCATTTTTTATAGTCTCACTTTTATCGTATGCATAAATTAATATATTTGAATCTATCAAGGAAAAAGAATTACTTTCTATCATACAACTCACTTCTATGCTTAATCAATATTTGCCCCATGTGATAGCCTTTTCTTAATCTTTGTAACGCCCTTTTTCTTATTTCCTCCTGTTCTTCTTCTTCTAAGTACCTTTTAGTTGCTTCAGTCATTGTCTTACCCAAAAAACCTTTTTTTTGTTTTTGTTTTAAAGCTAGTTTTCTTAATTTATCTAAAACTTCTTTTTCCATATTTATTGTCACGGTTTTGGTTTCCATAGTTATATTTAGATTTTATATATATTTAAATGTTTTGCTTTTGTAAATATAATGGTTGCATCTTATCAGTCTACTGCTAGAAGGAAATAGAGAATTTGTCTGAGAAAACGATTTCTTTTGCGGTTGTTACTGCGTTTATATCATCTAAAAATGGCCTTAGTTCTTTTTCTAAACTTTTTTCTAATGTTAATACTATTGGTTCTTTTAGCGATTTGTTATTTTTTGTTTTAAATTGTCTAACCTGACGTATGACCTCAATTGCTCTATCTCCTGCTTTTTCTAAATTTTCATCCTTTAAACTTTTATCATATCTCGGCCAAGGAGAGATATGTATTGACTCATGCTTTTCTTTTTGTTTGAAAAATAATTGGTATAAATCTTCTGTAATAAATGGCATTATTGGTGCAAAAAGTTTTATTATGTTTAACAATGAATGGTATAAGATAAATTGGGCAGAAATTCTAGCTTCTTTCCCCCTCTTGTCTGGATTGTATAAACGATCTTTTACTATTTCTAAATAAAAATCAGCAAAAGTATTCCAAAAGAAATTTTCTGTTTCTAATTTTGTTTTTGAATATTCATAACTTTCAAAAGTTTCTGTTGAAGTTTTGACAATATTATTCAGTTTTATTAATAACCACGAGTCAAACGCTTCTAATCTTTTGGGTTTACTTTTATAATCTTGCAAGTGCATAAAAGAAAACTTAGAGGCATTCCATAGTTTTGTAATGGTTCTTTGACCGGTGATTATGTCTTTTTCTTGATAATCTAAATCTTCTCCTAATTTAGATCCTGCGGCCCAAAATCTTAAAGCGTCTGCACCATATTGCTCTATTACTTTTTGTGGTTCTATGATATTTCCTTTAGATTTAGACATCTTTTCCCCTTCTAGTGTAACGAACCCGGATATCATTATATTTTTCCAAGGCTGTTTTTTTTCGTGCAAATAAGATTTAGTAATAGTATAAAAGTCCCACGTTCTTATTATATCGTGAGCATTATTTCTCAGTGAAAATGGAATTTCAATATTTTTATTAACTAATGAAGAGCAGATTTGTGGCGTTACAGAGCTTGTAGCCCAAGTATCTAAAACTTTTTTTTCACCTTCAGCAATTTCTCCACAAGAACATCTTTTCTTTGTTTGCATTGGATCAATAGGCAGTTCTTTTTCTTGAGCAATAATACTTTTGTTACACTTTTTACAATACCAAATTGGAATTGGAACTCCGAAATGTCTTTGTCTTGATATACACCAATCCCACTGTAAACCTTTAATCCAATTTTCGTATCTTTTGAACATAAAATCTGGATGCCATTTGATATTCTTGCCTTGTTTAATTAATTCTTCCTTTAAATCCATAATTTTTATAAACCATTGTTCTGTTGTAATAAATTCTATTTCACTACCGCACTTATCATGAACATTCACAGCATGAGAGATTTCTTTCTGATTTGTTATAAGATTTTTATTTTGTAACTCTTCTAATATTTTTTTTCTTGCCTCTCTAATTTTTATGCCCTGATAGGGTTTAATATTTAAAGTTCCATCTGTATTGATGATTAGTCTAGGGGTTAATTTATGCCTGTTAATTGAATCTACATCGTATTTATCTCCGAAAGAGCAAACCATCAAAATCCCCGTACCTTTTTCCATATCGGCAGAACTATCTGCAATTATGGGAACCTCATACCCAAATAGGGGTACTTTTGCTTTTTTTCTTAATAGATGTGTGTATCTTTTATCTTTAGGGTTGATAAAAACAGCCACACATGCCCCCAATAATTCTGGTCTTGTTGTTGCGATTAACAAATCACTTTCACCTGTTTTGAATCTTATGGTAGAAAATAAGCTCTTTTTTTCTTTGTCTTCTAGTTCTGCTTGGGCGATTGCAGTCTGGCATTCTGGGCACCATATCGTTGGAAATTCTTTTAAATAAATTCTACCTTGTTTAAATAGGTCTATGAAAGATTTTTGTGAGATTCTTCTTGAGTTATCGTCTATTGTAGAATAATTGAGGTTGTAATCGGAAGAAACACCAATATTTTTCCAGTCTTGAATAAAATTAGGAGTTATTTCTTTTAAAGTATCCAAACAAAGCTTAATGAATTCTGATCTCTGCATCTCCTTGCTTTTAACTCCCTTTAATTTTTCGATAAGCCTTTCTGTTGGTAAACCATTATCATCTGTTCCAAAAGGATAAAATAAGTTAAATCCCCTCATTCTTTTATAACGAGCTAAAAAATCTTGTTGAGAATATGAAAAAGCATGCCCTATATGCATCTTTCCAGAAACTGTTGGCGGTGGAGTATCTATTGAGAAAATTGGCTTTTTTGATTTTTGATCAAATTTGAAAATTTTATTTTTTTCCCAGTATTCTTTCCACTTATTTTCTGATTCTTTGAAATCATAATTCTTTGGTAGATCCATCTTATTTTATTCTTAGAATTGATTTTAAATAGATTTTGGTCGAAATATCTTGAGTGTAGAAAATATTTATAATTTAATTGAAATCTTACTTTTGATTTATCTAAGACCTCTTTGTGACTTACGAAAGATTTATAAATCCTAGGATACACTAAGATTACAGGTGATTACCTGTGTTTATATTTTCGCAACATGCATTATACAAAATGGATGCTTTGGGAATAGAAAAAAATGAAGTAAAATCCGTGATAACAAAAGGAATGAAGTGGAAAGAAAAAAATACAGAAAAGATGCACGCAAAAGCTTTTGGTTTGGAAGTAGTATTTTTAAAAAATAATTCAGATATTTTTATAATAACGGTTTATCCGGAGGGTTAAATGAAATGTATTTTTTGTAATGGTGAATTGAAAAGAGGAGAAGTTGAACATAAAGAATTGGGGATATCTTTAGGAAAATTTCCAGCTTCTTTGTGCAGTAAATGTGGAGAGGTGTTTTTTGATGAAGTTTCTGTAGATGGGATACAAAAAAAATCTAAAGAACTTGGTCTTTTTGGATTAGCAAAGAAAACTAAAGTTGCTAAAGTTGGAAATAGCTTGGCGATTAGGATACCAAAAGAAATAGCTGAATTTGTCAACTTAAAAAAAGAAGAAGTAGTAAAAATAATTCCTAAAAACCATAAAGAAATATCAATTGAGGTTTAATTAATTTGAAAAACTATAAAAGGCTATAAATTTTATTTATCTTTATGTTTGGTGGTTATGAATATAAAGTGGTAGTTGGAATAATTTTTGGGATACTTATTTTTGAAGAATTTTTGTTAAATTTGGTTTTTTCTGTCGAAATGTTTTTAAAGTGGGGTATTTTTGGTTTTGCTTATGGGAAGGTAGCTCAGCCTGAAATTGATTAAATTGGCTAAGGAGAGCACAATAAATGTCTCAAACTACGCTGAAGAAATCTTTTCAGATCCGTAGAAGTCGGGAGTTCAAATCTCCCCCTTCCCACATTTTAATTCATAGAAAGATATATTAATGGGTTTTAACCTTAAAAATATTAAATAAAAAAGTTTAAATATATAGAATAGAGGTGTATTATCATGATTAATAATAAAAAAGGGGCTATAGAGCTTTCTATCACTACTATTGTTGTAGTTGTTATTGGTATCACTTTACTTGCTTTAGGATTAGCTTGGGTTAGTGGAATATTTGAAAGGCTGCAGGGTACTACAAAGGGCGCTTTTGAAAAAGCAGATGCAGAGATAGGTAATATTTTTGCAGGTGGTGCACAAGATAGTCCATTTAGACTTAGCCCAACTAGTATATCTGTAAAACAAGGCGGGAGAGAAAGGGCTGCGGTCATAGTTTCTAATTTAGGAAATTTAGATGTTCTTGATATTCAGATCTTTAGACCAACAGATACTTGGGATCCTAGTGGTGGTGATTTAGGTCAAAAAAGTGATACTAAAGCAGATGCGGGTCCACCAACTGGCTCAACAACTACTACCTCAGTAGATAAGGTAAATTGTTTGTTATCTGATACTATATCATATATATCAAAACAATATGACTTAAAAAGTGGTCAGGAAGCCAAGGTAAGTGTATATGTTGATGTTGATAAAAATGCACCTCTAGGGAATTATCTTTGTAAATTTGGCGTTAATAAGATCTCAGGGCTATCTGCTGGTTCGGCTCAGATAGAGATACCGTCTCTTAATATACTTGTTACTAAATAAAACCACAAATCTTTTTAATCTTCTTTTTCTTATTATTTTAAGCTTTTCTTAAAAAGAAAACCTTGGAAAAGAAAATGTTAAGAGTATATAATACAATCAATTCAGAAAAGAAAACTTTAGGAGAAAAATTATAAAACAGGCACCAGCAGTTCTATCTTATTTATGCCTATATTCAAATTAATTTAACAGCCATTTCCACACAGGAAGGACTTTAATTTTTTTGCCTCTTTCTTCAAAAGAATCTTCTTGCCCATAAGTTAATATTACTCCTTCTCTAAGTTTGAATTTATTTAGGGCTTCAATTAAACCTCTTACTTCCCTTTCTTTATTCTTATCATTTAACTCATAAGTTACTTGTATAATTTCCTTAATCTTATTCCCTTCTCTTATCAGAAAATCACATTCATATTTTTCTGAATAATAAAATATTTCTTTCCCTCTTCTTTTCAGCTCTATAGCTGCTAGATTCTCTAATAATTTTCCTTTATCTTCTGATAACCTAAATCCCATATTAACCAAGAAGCCATTATCTATACAGTAAACTTTTCTTGGATTCTGAATTTGTGTTTTTACAGAGTAATCAAATTTATTAATAAAGAAGAATAAAAAAGAACCCTCAAATGCTTCTACAATAGATTTAACTGTTGCAATATTTTTTAATTGAACTATCTTTGAAATTGTTCTTAGGCTTATTAAGGAAGAAGGATTTGAAAAGAAGAATATGGCAATTTCTTTTATTTGTTTGTCGAGCCTGCCAAACCTTCTTATTATGTCCTTATATAAAATATCTTCATAAAGCTCTTTAATAATTATATTTTGTCCTGTGGTAATTCTCTTAGGTATTCCTCCCTGTTCAATAAAAGAATCTAGTTGTTTTCTTATTATTGCCTGCTCTTTTAAATCCAGTTTCCAATTCTCTAATAAAATATTATTTGCTTGTAAGAATTCTTTAAAATTAAGCGGAGTTAAGCTTAAACTTATTGATCTTCCCGTTAGTATTGTAGCAATTTCGCTGCTTAGAAGTCTTGAATTTGAGCCTGTAATAAAAATCTTATATTTCCCTTTTATCCTATCTATCCATTTTTCCCACCCATTGGCTTCTTGAATCTCATCAATGAAAAGAACGCATTTTTCTTTATATCCCTGCTCATTAAGAAAATCTATTATTTTCTGGAAGTCCTCTAATGAAAATTTTACCAGCCTATCATCATTAAAATTAACATAAAAATACTCTTTTTCCTTTAGGCTTAGCTCGTTTTTTATAATTTTCAATAAAAAAGACTTGCCACATCTCCTAACTCCTGTTATGACTATAGGCATATCGAGAGAAATTAGTTCTATGGCCTTTTTTGCCATTTCTCTGTTTATTGTTGGCCTTTCTTCTTGAAAGTCTTTTTGTTGATCAAACAATATGGTGTGCAATTCTTCTCTGTTCATGTGTTATTATAACAATTCGGGCTTTTTAAACCTTTCTAATGTGTTACATCTTTTGTTACACTTTATAATAATTGTGTTACATCTTTTGTTACACTTTTCTGACCGTTCAATATTCTATACAGATATTATATTCTTGTTTAAGCTGAATAATCAACAGTTCAATTCTGCTTACTACATACAGCAGATAGCTATAAAGGTTATAATTTCTTGTGTCTACATAGAAAGATTTATAAATAATGTGGACATAAGAATAATATGTCATATACAGAAATCAGGAATATTAATGATAGAAAGTATTACTACAGAGTTATGTCTATAAGAAATAAAGATAAAATTTCAAAAAAAAGAGTATATCTTGGACATAATTTATCAAAGTTTGAGCTCTTAAAAAAAGAAAAAACAGCTGATGGACACTTGCTATATGAAAAAAGAAAGAAAGCAAACAAAGAAATCGAGAAAATTAAATTGAAAATAATAAAGATATTAATAATGAATAAAGTAAAAAGAGCCGGAATATTTGGAAGCTATGCAAGGGGGGAACAAAAAAAGAATAGTGATATTGATATAGCCGTTAATATTGAAGATAAAAACATGAGTCTGCTTGGTTTTATTGGATTAAAGTTGAAATTGGAAGATACTCTGAGGAAAAAGATAGATTTGGTAGAATATTCTATGATTAAGCCTTCAATAAAAAACAGAATTTTAAATGAGGAGGTAAGGATAATATGAAGAGGGATATAGGATTATTTATAGAAGATATATTGGAGAGTATAAAAAATATAGAAGAATTTACAAATGGTTTGAATAAGGAAAAACTTTCTAAAGATAAGCTAAGACAAAGTGCTGTGATAAGGCAATTGGAAATAATAGGAGAGGCTGTTAAAAATATTCCCCCTTCCTTTAGAAATAAGTATCCAAATATCCCTTGGAGAAAAATTGCAGGATTTAGAGATGTATTAAGTCATGTTTATTTTGGAGTAAGCATGGATAGGGTGTGGAATATAGTAGAAAAAGATCTACCAACCCTTAAAAAAGAGATAGAAAAAATAAGATTAGATATACTGGGATAATAATATGTTAAAAGTTTTTAATACATTAACCAGGAAAAAAGAAATATTTAAGCCTATTAAAGATAAAAAAGTACAGTTATTTGTATGCGGCATCACACCCTACTCGAATGCACACATAGGACATGCTAAAACATATATTCAGTTTGATATTATTGTAAAATATTTAAAATATTTAAAATATAATGTTTTCTATCTGCAAAATGTTACTGATATTGATGATAAAATAATAAGAAGAGCTAATGAAGAAAATAAAACTTGGAAAGAAATAGCTAGAAAATATGAAAAAGAATATCATGAAGATATGAAAGAATTAAATGTTGATTCTGTTGATAACTTTGCAAGGGCTACAGATTATATAAAAGAAATACAAAGCCAAGTTAAAAGATTAATAGAAAAGGACTATGCTTATAAAATTTCAGATGGGTATTATTTTGATTTAAGCAAATTTCCTGAATATGGTAAATTATCCAAACGAACAGAGCAGCAGGCACAGGATGCTGTGTCTAGAATAGACGAGAATAAAGAAAAGAGAAATAAAGGTGATTTTTGCTTGTGGAAATTTTCTAAAGAAAATGAGCCTAGCTGGGATTGGGAACCTGGGGAAAAAGGCAGACCTGGCTGGCATATAGAAGATACGGCAATAACTGAAAAAGAATTTGGACCACAGTATGATGTTCATGGCGGGGCTGTTGATTTGATTTTTCCGCATCATGAATGTGAAATTGCCCAGATGGAAGCTGTTTCAGGAAAAAAACCACTAGTAAAATATTGGTTACATACTGAATTTTTGAATATAAACAAAGAAAAAATGAGTAAGAGTTTAAAGAATTTTATAACTATAAAGGATGTTTTAGAAATATATGATGGAAAAGTTTTAAGATATTTTTTTGCTTCTAATCACTATAGAACACCAATTAATTTTACTTATGATATTTTAGAACAGAGTAAAAACGCATTGGAAAGAGTAAATGATTTTATTAGGAATTTAAAGAATAGTAAAGGAAAAGATGATTTAACTTTAATTAAGAAAACGAGAGAAAATTTCATCAAGGCAATGGATGATGATTTTGATACTCCTAAAGCTTGGGCTGTTATTTTTGATTTCATGAAACTAGTAAATAAAAAAGGCGGTGGAAAGAAAAGTTATGAATTGATGCTAGAATTTGACAAAATATTTAATGTTTTAGACTTGAAAGATAAAAAATTAGATAAAGAAATTGAAAAAATGATTAAAGAAAGAGAATATGCAAGAAAAAATAAAGATTTTAATAAAGCTGATGAAATAAGAAATAAATTGGGTGAAAAAGGAGTGATATTGGAAGATACAAAAGAAGGAGTTAAGTGGAAATTAAGATAGAAACCTTTTTAAATGATGTTTTAAAGTGAATAACTTAATGCTATATTATATAGCTAATCTAACGCCGCAAGGTGTGCAATAGCTTTTTAGAAACCCAAATTTTTTTATACAATTGGGCCCAAGTGAAAGCTTTTGGGACCTAGGAAAAAATAATAAAATGGCAAACGTATTTGATGTAAAGGCAAATGAATTAATTGAAAAAGCTGCTGAGGAATTGAAGAAGATAGAACTTATGAAGATGCCTGAATGGGCCAAGTTTGTTAAAACCAGCACTGCAAGAGAAAGACCGCCTATAAAGCAAGATTGGTGGTATACAAGGGCCGCTTCTATTTTGAGAAAGTTGTATGTATTAGATAAACCCATCGGAACTAATAAATTAAAAAGTTATTACGGCGGAAGGAAAAACAGGGGGCATAAACCGGAAAAATTCTTTAAAGGTTCTGGAAAAATAATAAGGGTGATATTGCAACAATTAGAAAAAGCAGAATTTATCAAAAAAACTGAAAGGGGTGTTCATAAAGGCAGGATAATAACAAAAAAAGGAAAAAGTTTTTTGGATAAGCTAATTAAAAATAGCTTTTCTTTAGAAAAGAAAACTTAGGAAAAGAAAAAAACATTGAAATGAAAGAAGATTTGAATAAAAGATTGGAATTGCAAAGACAAATTGCACTTATAGAAGAAAGTGCTAAGAAATATTTAGATAGAGATGCATTGCAAAGGTTGGGGAATTTAAAATCTGCATATCCTGAAAAAGCACTACAGGTTTCAGCTTTGATATTGCAAAATGCTGAAGCTGGAAATTTGAAAAGAATGTTAAATGATGAACAACTAAAACAATTGTTAATTAGTTTAGATGAACCAAAAAGAGAATTTAAATTTACAAGGAAATAAATATGGCAAAAATAAAGCATCCTGCAAGAAAAAACAGATTGAATAAGAGAAGAAGCCAAACTAGATGGGCCCCATTTTGGACTGTTTTAAAAATTTACGGAAGAGGAAGAAGAGTTCATCCTGGAAGACATACTGTTGTAAAGAGAAGTTGGAGGAGACATAAATTAAAGGTTTAAGATGGAAATTGAAATTAATACTAGGGAAGGGATTGATACAATTATTAAAGCCGCGTTTAATGAACTTGAAATAATATACAGAATGAGACCCGGTGTTATGACTATGGATGCTAATGGTATAGCAACCTATATGGAAAAAGGATTGATTACTAATTTTGGTGATAATCCAAAGATGCTTGAAGAAATATCTATTTTTTTAGACAATGTGTTAAGCGGCCCTAAAACTTATTATGATATAGAAGACCTTAGACAATTGGAAAAGAAAGCCGAAACCTATGCTTTTGATTTTTGGAGGACTGGAGTATGCCAGAGTTAGAAAGAACATACAACATACCATTAAGAAAAGGATATAGAAAAGCACCTAAATACATGCATGCTAATAAAGCGATTATAGTAATTAGAGAATTTTTACAAAGACATATGAAATCTAAAAATGTTAAACTTGGTCCGTTTTTGAATAGTGAAGTATTGAAACATGGGAGAAAAAATGTGCCACATCATATTGAAGTTAAAACTGTTAAAGAAAAAGAGATTGTAAAAGCCGAACTTGCTTCTGCCAAAGATTTGAGTTTTTTAGAATTTGAGAAAAAAGAGGAAAAGAAAGGGTTATTGAGCAAATTAACTGGTAAAAAAGAGGTAGAAGAGAAAGTTACTGTAGAAGAAAAGGGTAAAGTTGCTGAAAAAGTTGAAAAGAGGAAGGAAGAATTAGAAAAAGAAAAGATTAAAGTTGAGACTGATAAAAAAGAAGTTGAAAAATTAGAAAAAGAAACGATGAAGGGTAAACTTAAAGGTAAGACTCTTGAAGAAAAAGAGGCAGTAAAATCGCCAAGAAAATCCTTAGAAGCTGAAACATATGGAAGACAAAGCAAGAAAATGCAGCATAAGAAGCCTAAGAAAGAATAGTTTTTACTTTTGAGTATCTTATTTACAAATGGAACTACCTTTTGAAAGGAAAGAGAGAAAAGTTCTTATAAAAAATGGAGCTGAAACAAATTCTAACTTTGGGTGTCGGCCGGAAGATAGGCCTGTTGAAGATTTGATTAAATATGGCATAATAAATTTAGATAAACCTTCTGGCCCAACAAGTCATCAGGTTACTGATTATGTAAAAAAAATATTAAATATAAGGAAGGCTGGACATTCTGGCACCTTAGATCCGAAAGTAACCGGTGTTTTACCTATTGCTTTGGATAGTGCTACAAGAATTGTACAAGTATTACTTTCTGCTGGAAAAGAATATGTTTGTTTAATGCATATCCATAAAGAAGTTACTGAAAAGGAAATTAAAGGGGTCTTTGAAAAATTTAAAGGGAAAATAAAACAAGTTCCTCCAAAAAAGAGTGCTGTTAAAAGACAGGAAAGGGAGAGGGAAATATACTATATTGAAATAATGGAAATTGATGGACAGGATGTATTATTTAGAATTGGTTGCCAGGCTGGAACGTATATAAGAAAAATTTGCCACGACCTTGGCAGAGAATTAAAAGTTGGAGCACACATGAAGCAGCTTATCAGGACTAAAGCAGGTCCTTTTTCTGATAAAGATATGATAAATTTGCATGATTTGAAAGATGCTTATGAGTTTTGGAAAAGTGGGAGTGAAGAAGAGATCAGAAAGTGTATAAAACCGTTTGAGATGGCAGTTGAACATTTACCAAAGGTTTGGGTTCTTGATGGTGCTGTAGAACCGGTGTGTCATGGAACTGATTTGTATGTTCCTGGAATATCAAAGTTAAATGATAAGATTAATAAATGGGATTTGGTGGCTGTGTTTACATTAAAAAATGAACTCGTTTGTATAGGAAAAGCAGAAATGACAACCGAAGAAATTTTAGAAAATGAAAAGGGAATAGCTATCAAGGCCGATAAAGTATTTATGGAAAGGGGAACCTATGGAAATAAGTAGCTTTATAAACTAACTAAGTTGGTTTTTGTGAGATTAAAGTGGCAGATATAGAATATGAAGGCAGAAGGTTGGTATTAGAAAGAAGAACGGTTTATCCTCTTGATTAAAAAACCATTTTTTTGTTGTTGAAGAAGTTGTTAGGTCAAGTGATGTTGCTTTTATGACGAGTCCTGATGCCAGGACTTTAGATGATATAGCTGAGGACCTGAGAGAAATTAGAGAACTGTGGTTTTCTGGACAAGATTAATAAATCTTTTTAATTTTATTGATTTATGGAATTGATTAAGATAAAATGGTTCACACTCAACTAATAGTTTCTCTTTGAAGTGATATTATGTCTCAGCTACATTATGATTGGGATGATGAACTTGGAAGAAAGATTGGTTTAGAAGGAGCAAGTATAATTGGATTAATAACTGGAGAACATTTACATCCTCCGATGGTAAATGATAAAAATATTTGGATGTATGGAGAAAATTGGAAGTTGGGTGCAGAAGAATGTGTAAGGCGTCTTGCAAAAAAAGCCAAAATAAGTGCTGGTAGTGATGTCCTGGATGTTGGATGTGGTATGGGCGGTTCTTGTAAATTGCTAGCGGAGGAATATGGATGTAATGTTACTGGAATTAATCTAAGTAGGAAGTAACTGAAAACTGCAAAAAGAATTACTGCTGAAGCCGGGTTAGAGGATAAGGTTGGTTATGTTTTGGCAAATGCTGAGGTACTTCCTTTCCGTTCAGAAATGTTTAATTTTGTATGGACTTTTAATATGTTTTATCATATAATAGAGAAAGAAAAAGCAATAAGTGAATTTAGGAGAGTTTTAAAGAAAAATGGTATTTTGGCATTTGATGATTGGGTTATAACAGAAAAAATTAGTAATGATGAACATATGTTACTGAAATATGACTGGTCTAGCACGGATTGGATAACAGATTTAAACCTTTTTAAGGTACTAGAGAATAACGGTTTTAATATTGAGAGAGTTAAGGATTATTCAAGAGTGGGAAGAGTATTAATGAAAAGATATTTTGTAGAGGTATTTGAAAGTTATTTTAGACCAAAAATTGTTTCCTTAGATGAAGATTGGGGAAACTCAATGGCAGACCATTTCAAGAATGCTATAGAAAGAACTATCTATCTCTATGAAACTAGGAAAATGAAGTATTTACAATTTATAGCAAACAAGAAATAAAAGCTATATAGAAAAGTATAAAAATAATGCTTACCATTTAGGTAATAATGATAAAAACTTTGCTTAGGAGAAAGAAAGAGTCAGGATTTAGACTAAACCTAGTATTTGGTACAGTTGAAAAACCACTTATGATTCTTGAGAGGTATAGAGTTCCAAATATTGAATGGAGTATAGAAGAGGCTTATAGAGAGCTTAAGGAACATTTGTCTAGGAGTGAGGATAGTTCTCATACATGGGGTTATTTTCCACAGTATTGTGAAGACGAAAGCCAATACCCAAAGTGTATAGCGTTAGGCAATAGGCTTCAAGAAGGTTTAGTTAATAAACTCCCATTTCCTGAAAGTTCTATGTCTTTATCTTTTGTTCGTCTTGCAGATAATAGGCCAGTTTCTGAGTATGGCGGCATGCATGTTGATGTTAATCCTGGCATTGGACATAGAAGAGATCCATCTGTTGATGGTAGTTTAGACATTCTTCGTTTGATTTTAAATCTCGGAAATCATTCTAGGATAATAGAGCACATACCACTTACTAGAGATTCATTACTGAAGCTAGGGTATGATATACCTAAAGATAATTATAGAATTTTACGTTTTTCAAAAGGAACAAGGAGGCATAGAATCGAAATCCCTGCAAGAGAAGCTGATACAATCTATGGCTTAAAGTTTTGGTCTAGCCAAGTACCGCACGCTGGAATTACTGATGACAGGGGTCATTTTGTTGCCGCGTTTGGTTGTTACGCTAATATGGATGAATATAAAATTTAATTTCCTGGAATAAATAAGTTATCTCTATAAAATGAAACTTGAACTGATACAAGAAAAGAAAGAAGTATCTAAATTTAATCTAATTAGAATAACTAAAGATAGTGGTATTCCATTAATCGGGTGTATTGCCTTTGGGATTATTGATAGAGGAACAAATGTTTTACAAGTTAGATGTACTTCTATATGCAACATGAAATGTAAGTTCTGTTCAACCTCAGCTAATGATTTTAAAATGCACCCTGTTAACTATATTGTAGATATTGATTACTTATTGGGCTGGGTTAAAGAAGTAGCAGAATTTAAAGGGGATAACTTACAACTTTTTTTAGATTCTGTTGGTGATCCCTTAACGCATCCTGATTTTGTTAAACTGGTTGAAGGTTTAAGAAAGATAAAACAGATTAAAGATATTATTGTTATTACAAATGGAACTTTACTAATAAAGGAGAAAGTTGATGCATTAGAGAAAGCCGGTTTAACTAGGATTAATATTAGCTTACACTCATTAGATAAAGAGCAAAGTAAGAAATTATTTGGTAATAATGTATATGATTTAGATAAGGTTCTTGAAATTATAAGATATATAACTAAAAGCAAGATTAAACTGATGTTAACTCCAGTGTTGTTGCGTGGTGTTAATGATGATGAAATTGAAAAAATAATAAAACTTGCTAAGGAAATTAATTGTTTAATCGGTATACAAAATTATGAAACTTATAAGTATAGCAGAAAGATGAAAGAAGCTGAAAAAATAACTTACTGGAAGTTTTACAGAAAAATAGAGGAATTAGAGAAAAAGTATGATATAAAATTAAGATTTCAAAATGAAGAGTTTAATGTTGAGAAAAGAGAAAGATTACCTGTAGATTTTAAGATTGGTGAGAAATTAAATGTTGAAATCGTTGCTCCAGGTTGGTTTTCAAATCAAATGATAGGAAAAGCTAAAAATAGATGCATAAGTATTAATAATTGTAACCACGAGTTAGGAAAGAGCGTTAAAGTCAAGATAATTGAAAATAATAATAACATTTATATAGCAGAAAGAATAAACAAGAATTAAATATTTTAATGTTAAATTAAAAAATAAGGGGGGTTTTAGAATGGAAAAATTAGGAAGCTGGTCTTTTATTATTGGTTTAGCGATTGCTGTTTTAGTAGGACTTTTTACAGAAGCTAGTGGAATAATAGTGACCATACTAGTAATTTTAGGTGTTATTGTAGGATTCCTAAATGTAACTGGAAAAGAAGTTAGTAATTTTTTGATAGCTAGTGTTGCTTTAATGTTGGCTGGAGGGGCTAAATTAGACATGATTCCTGTAGTTGGTGGAATTCTAATAAGAGTTTTAGCTAATGTAGTTGTATTTGTTGCTCCTGCTGCAATAATAGTTGCTATTAAAGCAATATATGAATTGGCTTCAAATTAAATTTTCTTAAGAATAAACTTAGGAAAATATATTTTTATTTTTTATGATTAGAAAACACATTTTTATAAAGGGGAAAGTAACGGGCGTTTTCTTTAGAGCATTTATAAGAGAAAGAGCCTTAGATTTAGGATTAAATGGATGGGTCAAGAATCTGGATGAAAACATAGTAGAGGCTGTTTTTGAGGGTGAAAAAGAAAAAGTAGATAAGATAATAGAACTCTGTAATATGGGGCCCAGTAAAGCTATTGTTAAAAATATAGAGATTATTCAAGAAAAGATATGGGGAGAAAAAAGTTTTGTTGTAAAATGAAAGCAGTTATATTGGCTGGCGGACAAGGAACGAGATTGAGACCTTTAACTTTGCATACTCCTAAAGCCTTAGTTGATATACAAGGCAAAACAATGACTGAACATTTATTTGATTTATTTAAAAGACACAACATAACAGAGGTTGTGATGACTGTTGGGTATTTAAAAGAAAAGATAAAGAACTATTACGGGGATGGTAGTAAGTTTGGGATGAAAATTACTTATGTTGACGAAGATGAGCCTTTGGGAACTGCTGGGGCATTAAGAAAGATTAAACACTTATTAAATGAATCTTTTATAGTCACTAATGGAGATGAACTTAAAGATATTGATATAAATACCATGCTTAAACTGCATAAAAAAGAAAATGGATATGGAACTATTGCATTAACTAAAGTAGAAGACCCGAGTATTTATGGTGTTGCCAAATTAGAAGGAAATAATATATTAGAATTCGTAGAAAAACCAAAGAAAGAAGAGGCTCCATCTAATTTGATTAATTCTGGATTTTATATTTTGGAACCAGACATTATTGATAGAATTCCCGAAGGGTTTGCAATGTTTGAAAAAGATATTTTTCCTTTTTTGGCTAAAGAAGGAAAATTAGTTGGTTTTCCTTTTGATGGACAATGGTTTGATACCGGCAACTTTGAACGTTTGGATAAGGCTAGAAAAAATTGGAAAGGGCTTAAGAAAAGTATTTAAAGAAAAATTTTAGTTTTATTTATTAAGAAGGGAGCTGATAAGAACCGCAGGTGCTTATTATGGAAGAGGAAAATCAATTAATAAAACAGAGAATACAAAAATTAAATAATTTAAGGCAAAGAAAAATTAATCCTTATCCTTATAGTTTTGATCAGAAAGATCATGCAATAGATATTCTAACTAAATTTAATAAATTAAAGAAAGACCAAAAAACAAAAACTGATGTTAGTGTCGCTGGCAGAGTAATGACTTTAAGGGTTATGGGAAAGGCAGGATTTGGGCATATTCAGGATGGAAGTGGAAAAATACAAATTTATGTAAGGGAAGATGTAATAGGAAAAGAGGAATATAAAACTTTTTCAAAAAGCGACTTGGGTGACATTATTGGAGTGAAAGGAATTATTTTTTGTACAAAAAAGGGAGAAATAAGCATATGGGTTAAAAAGTTTGTATTATTATGTAAAAGCATCAGACCTTTACCTGAAAAGTGGCATGGATTAAAAGACACTGAAGTTAGATACAGAAAAAGGTATCTAGATTTGATAGTAAATCCTGAAGTTAAAGAAATTTTTATTAAAAGAACAAAAGTAATCAACTTTATTAGGGAGTATTTAAATAAAAAAAATTTCTTGGAGGTTGATACCCCTATTTTGCAACCAATATATGGCGGGGCAAGCGCCAGACCATTTAAGACTTTTTTAAATAATCTTAAGATGGATATTTATTTGAGAATTAGCAATGAGTTGTATCTGAAAAGGTTGTTGGTAGGTGGTTTTGAGAGAATATATGAGTTTGCAAAGGATTTTAGAAATGAGGGAATTGATAGTACGCATAATCCGGAATTCACTCAAATTGAAATATACCAGAGTTATGCTGATTTTAAGGATATGATGAAATTAACTGAGGAAATATTTATTGGCGCTTCTAAGATAATAAATGGAAAAACAAAAGTAAATTTTAGGGGTCAGGTTATTGACTTAAAAAAACCTTGGAAAGTTATGACTATGAAGGAAGCTATTAAGAAATATGTTAATATTAATGTAGATAAGTTAATGGATAAAGAGTTAATAGAAGTTTTAGATAAGAACAATATTGAGTATAGAAAAGGATGTTCAAGTGGTATGGCAATTTATCTTATCTTTGACAAATTGGTTTCTGAAAAGATAATTCAGCCAACGTTTATTATAGAACATCCCATAGAAACTACCCCTTTGTGCAAACAAAGCAGAAAAGATCCTAAATTGGTAGAGAGATTTGAGCCTTTTATTGGGGGTTTTGAAGTTGCGAATGGTTACTCTGAGTTAAATGACCCGATAATACAGAGAAAATTATTAGAAGAGCAGGCAAAACAATTACGGGGTGGTGATGAGGAAGCAAATCCTATGGATGAAGATTTCATAGAGGCTATTGAAACTGGGATGCCGCCTACTGGCGGGGTTGGAATTGGTATAGACAGAATGATGATGCTATTATGTGGTAAGGACTCTATAAAAGATGTGATTTTGTTTCCTTTTATGAAAAGTTTTAGTCAAAAATAAGAAAAGTTTATAAATAAGTAAAGTTTCATAACCATTAAATTTTAAGGTTATACGCCTTATAGTATTAAAATATGATTTTTAAAAGGAGGAGAGAAAATGGCTGAATTATTAGTTGTAAGATCTAAAATAAAAGATGCTACAAAATGCAATGTCGCAGGAGATGTTGCTGAAGCTTTAAGCAAGAAGGTTGAGGAAATTATTAAAGCTGCAGAAAAAAGATGCGATAGTAACGGTAGAAAAACTATTAAAGCTTATGATCTTTAATTTTTTTATTTTTTTAATAAGGTTTAAATATTGAACTATATTTTTCTATTCTCATGTCGAAAAAAAAGGGGAGCCGATTAGAGAGAGAATTATTGGAAATGTTTTTTTCTACAGGTAGATTTGCAGCCGGTAGGATAGCGGGTAGTGGTAGTACCTCTTTTCCAGCACCAGATCTGGTGGTGGGTGGAATGGGAAGGGTCTTAGCTATTGAATGCAAATCTGGAAATGGCAGGAGAGATATAAACGCTGAGCAAATTGAAGAATTAAATTTGTTTTCTAAGGTTTTTGGAGCTGAACCGTGGTTAGGTGTAAGATTTGATAATATGCCGTGGTATTTTTTAAAATTAGAAGATGTTGGTAAAACTTCTGGAAAAAATTACTTTGTTGATAAAAAATTGGCCTTAGAAAAAGGCATTGCTTTTGAAGAATTAACTGGTAAGTTTAAACAAAAAAAGTTGTGATTTACTACTAAAGCAAATAAATCAATTTTATAAAATACAATTTTTAATACAGCTTTAATGAAACAAAAGATTGCTCTATTTATATTTCTATTTTCTGTTAGTGCATATGCTAATACTTATATTAATGAAATAAATTATGATCCTGCTGGAAGTGATAATAATTTTGAGTATATCGAAATTTATAGTGATGAAATTCTTAACAATATAACTTTAAAAGATTTGAAATCTAAAGATGAATTAGAGTTAGTAAAAAGATATGATGGCAATTATTACCTTGTTGTTGAAGAAGGATTTAATTATAGCAGTTTAGATTGCAATATATTTTCAGCTGGTGCAACTATTGGTAATAATCTTAATAATGACAGAGATTCGTTGGTTTTGGAATATAATAACACTATTTTGGATGCAGTTAGTTATTCTGAAAAATATGGTGGCAATGGAAATGGCAAGGTCTTATGTAAAATTCCAAATTTAATTGGTGTTATGAAAGAGTGCATTCCTACTGTTTGTAATGAAAATTCTAACAACATAAACTATAATATTATTATTAACGAAATAATGCCTGATCCAATAGGAAATGATGATGCTGAAATGCCAAACGGAGAATGGATTGAAGTATATAACAATGAGAATTATAATCTTAGTTTAGGTGGTTTCTATTTTGAAGATTTAGCCAACCATAAACTTTACATCAGCGAAACTAATACTAAAAACCCAAACTTAGGCCCAAGAGAATATGGTGTTATATATGCAAATGGATTTAATGGACTATTAAATAATGAAGATTTTGAAGAAATAAAACTATTCGGTAATGAAGGCAATTTAATCGACAAAATTAGCTATGGTTTTTCTAGAGAAGGAGTTAGTTGGGCAAAGATAAAAGACAAATGGGTGTTAAGTTTGCCTACGGCGGGCAAAGAAAATCCTGAAAAAGAAGATGATATTGATCTAAATTCCAAAATAAGTATTGAAAAAATATATTTAGGTAGTGATGAAAAAGCTAAATTTGGCGATAATATTCGGTTTAAGATTAATGTATATAAAGGCGATACTGGAAAAGAAAGTGTTCAAGCGTGGATTGAAAAGGGAAAAGAGATAGTAACTAAAAGAGCCAGGATTAATGTAGAAGAGAAATTCTTTGAATATCCTGTAACTTTATCCTTGCAGATAGATCCAAATTGTAAAAAGAAGTATAATGATGGGGAGTATAAGCTGGTTGTTCAAGGCTTAGATAGCGAAGATAATGAAGATATTGAGATTTCTGGTATAAATAATAATTTGTGTGAACAACCAAAGACAAAAGAAGCTGTGCTAGTTAGTAACAAAGACTTAAAACAAGAAGTAGTTGAAGAAGTTGGATATACCGAAACCAATTTAAATAGTGAATTAACTAATGAAATTACTGGAAGTATTATATATAGTTCATCAACAGAAAAACAAAGAAATCTTGTTATGTATCTCTTTAGTTTTTTGATGTTGATTTTATTAATGTATGTTTTACTGAGAAAAAATGATTAAAACAAAGATAATAAATGAAGTATTAGGTTCTCCTAAAGAGCATGTTGAAAATACCATGAAGTTGTTAATTGATAATATGAAAAAAAATAAAAATTTAAAGTTTAACAGTGAAAAAATATTCGAGGCAATGCAATTAGAAGATAAACCATTATACTCCTCGTTTGCTGAATTAGAAATTGAATTTGATATCTTAGAGTCTGTTGTTGGTTTTTGCTTTGATTATATGCCCAGTTCTATAGAAATTTTAGAGCCTAGTGAATTAAAATTAAATGCTGTTAATGTAAGTGAATTGTTTAACGAATTGATGGCAAGATTGCATAATAATGAAATGCTATTGAGAAATGCTTTAGCTGAGTTAAGTTTATTAAAAAAAGATAAAAAAGAATCCTAAATTTTTACGCGCGCGAGACGTACCCCGAGAGCAGAATCCGAGACCCGCGAATCCCCGCCACAGCTAAGGCCAACCCTAGCAGAGCCAACACCGAACCAAACGACAGAGTTTTCTCCAGGACTAGAATAATCTAATCCACCACCGGAGTTATTGTTTAATGGCAATCCTTGACTTGTATGAGCAATTAACCAGCCATATAAATCTATACATTTATCTGTCATTAAAGTGCCTTTATCTAATTCTGTTTCTACTGGAACTAACCTACCAACAGTATTAACTCTATGGTATTCCACAAATAAGTCATCATCTTCACAAGAAACAAATAGATCTAAATGCTCTCCTTTCCAAGAACAACAAGTTTGTTCTGTTATATCCCTGTTAATTAATTTTAATTCAGCTACTTTTATTCTTTTTCCATTTTCATCATAAACTTTATGATTTCTATCACTCCCTCCGTCTCTTATTTCTCTTAAAAATTCCGCGAAGTAACCAGGAAATAAAGTAAAACCATTTAATCTTGTGACTAAATCCAACGCGTCCTGATGATTTATGTTTCCAACAAAACCCTGATCATTATTTTGTAAATTTAAACCCAAGTACCTGCCTGCTCTTCTTGCTTCTTTAGAAGAAGCTAGCCGATATTTAGCTACTTCAATATCAGGATGTTCTCTATTTTCTTGTAATAACATAAAATTTGACATTATTGTATTTTTAATAATATTAAGTGTTTATAAAAGTAGTTCACTACAAACAGTAATAAAAAAGATAATTATTTATGTAAAAGTTTTTCAGCTTCTTTTATTGATCTTTCTAATTCATCTTCTACCAAACTCTTCTTTGGTTTTTCTCTTTGAACGGTTGGCCTTCTAACTTGCTGTGTTTGTTGTGGACCAAATAATGATTTCCTTTGCGGTGCTTCTGGTAATAACGACCCTAGTTGGCTAAATGGTTTTCTCTTGTTCTGTTTATTTGATCCCTTCTTCTTGAAGAATAATAAATAGGCTAATATTAATAAGATTAACAAAATTACAATTATGATATACACCCATAATTTGCTCTTTTGTTCTGGTGTTGGCGTTGGTGTTGGACCCGGTGTTGTTCCTTCTTTACAATCTTCCGGGCATAATGTACTATCTTCATTTGAATCACATATACTGTCTCCGCAGTATGGTTGTCCTGGCGGCGGTAATGTAGTTTCTTCTTCACAATCATCTGGACAATTTGTTTGATCCTCGCCGAATTGTGGTTCGCAAATACTATTTACCACACATGGATTCGGAGGAGTACAATCAGATGGACAGGTAGCTTGATTTTCATCTGATTCTTGCTCACATTTTCCGTTTCCACATGAAGACTCTGGTTCTTCATCTGTTGTACATAATTGCTCCTCTATACATTCTGCTTCATTAATTGAACAGGTTATATTACAGGTATTATTATCTTCACATTCCCTTGTTTTTATTCCATCTTCACATTCTGACCAAGAAGTGCATTCCCAATCTGGAGTGCATGTACCACACGATCTTTGCTCTAAACATAAAGTGTTATCTATAGAGCAAGTATGAGCACAGTCATTAATGTCTCTGCAGTCTCTTGATTGAATTCCATTAGAACATTCTGACCAATCAGTACATTGCCATTGGGGAGTACAATCACTACATGCTCTTTCAGTAATACACTCTTCATCATCTTCTAGGCATTCTGCATCACAATCATTATCATCTTCACAGTCTCTTGTTTGGGTTCCTTCTGAACTAGTACATGTAGACCAAGGATCACATTCCCAATCTGGTTCACATTCTAAATCATCGCAAACATTATTTTTATCATTATCAATACAACAATTATTAGATGACCAAGTACAATTTAGTCCGAGTAACTTATTTTGGCATGGATTTCTTGAACAATCTAGTTGTGTTAAATATGTGTTACATGAAATGGCAGTTGTACAAGAATCACAGGTGTTTTTAGCTAGAGTTTGAGGATGATAGAAACATGAACCTTGGCCGCATACTGAACACTCTTCTTGTGAGCAGAAGTCTAAAGTGCTAGATGTACATTCTGCACAAGTTTTACATTCACATGCCGGGTCAGCTACACAAGTTGTAATTTCACAATCTGCTGGGCAACCAGGAGCAGCATCATTTAATCCTTGAACTGCACAGCTTAATATAGTTCTTTCACATTTATCCAAACCATCGCAAATTTTATCGCTATCTGTA
Source organism: Candidatus Woesearchaeota archaeon (assembly GCA_016188045.1). Classification (GTDB taxonomy): domain Archaea; phylum Nanobdellota; class Nanobdellia; order SCGC-AAA011-G17; family JACPIM01; genus JACPIM01. The sequence goes on from JACPIM010000009.1 coordinate 46,718, forward strand.
TCAAGTTGTTTTCCTAAATTGGCAGAATCATAAATATTTATCTTACAACCCAAAGGAGTAAATTCCTCTTTATCGTTTGTGTTTGGAATTCCATCTCCATCTTTATCATTATCTTTGATGTCACAAGTATTATCTTTATCAAAATCTCCTCCACCAGGACAACTTGGATCTAAACAATCAGCTAGAGCATCACAATCATTGTCTAAATTATCTGAACATAATGCTTGTGTTGATTCTGTTTCAATATAATTTTGACCATAATTTGTTTTTGTGCATCCCGGCCAAGCACCATTTGTACATATCTCCACAGAACCAGAACATACTCCTAATTGATTTTGACATGGTTTTTGAGTTCCATCTACACAAGAGCAAGTTTCATCTAATGTACCATCACAATCATTATCCAAACCATCGCATAGTGTTTCTTCTGATTGATATGTTTGGATAGATGAATAATCACAACCAGGCCATATTCCGGTAGTACAAGTTTCTTTTAATCCACTACAAACGCCTTTTTGGATGGAGCATGATTTTTGCTGTCCTTGAAGACATGAACAACCCTCATCTATTGAACTGTCACAATCATTATCTAAACCATCACATAATGTTTCTTCTGATTGATAACCTTGTATTAAAGCATAGTTGCAACCAGGCAATTTTCCATCTTGACCGCAAACTTGTGGTTGGGCTTGAGTACATATTCCAACTTTGCCTTGAGAGCAACTTAATGTTTGACCTGTAGTACATTGACAGCCTTTATCTATGCCTTCCTTACAGTCATTATCTATGCCATCACATAACTCTACTGAATCTGGTTTTATATTTGCATCATTATCATTACAATCTCCGCCCTGGATTATATATCCTTCTGGCTGAGTATATGATTGTTGTATACTTATAATACTACCAAACCCATCATTATCTAAATCTAGATAATAATTTATTTTTGGTTTAAGTTTACATGAATCTGAAGTTGTATCCCACATACATTGAATATTATCATTATTTAGGCATTGGTTAGTTTCACAATCTGGTTGTGTTAGATATGATGAACAAGAGGTAATACTATTACATTGGTAACAATAACTATAACTAAATATTCCTCCTGGTTTGAATGAGCATCCGTTGCCTGCTTCTCCTAAAGATAAACAAGCCTCGTTTGTACATAAACTAAAGCCAGATCCACAATCATCACAAGTACATGAAGGATCTGATGGACAAGAACTACAATCTGCCTGGCATCCCGGTGATGAATCAACATAAGACTGTACTTGACATTGAGATATTGTATTTTGGCACTTATCAAAAGTATCGCATATTCCATCATTATCCGTAGTATCTTTTGCTACTCCGATTAAATCACTTCTTACATTATCTGTTGATCTCCATACAGTGCAACCTTTTCTTGTAGTCTTATCATAATATGTAAACTCTTCTTTATCGTTTGTGTTTGGAATTCCATCTCCATCTTTATCTGTATCTCTTGAATCGCAAATACGATCTTTATCAAAATCAAATGAAGTACAATCTGGATCTCTGCAATCTATTAAACTATCGCAGTCATTGTCTAAATTATCTGAACATGATTCTTGAGTATTTTCTGTTTCTAAGTAATCTGAACCATAATTACAGCTAGACCAAGAACCATCTATACAGGTTTTCATTGCTCCTAAGCAAACTCCTACTTGTTTTTCACATGATGTTGGATGAGAATCAACTGAACAAGAACAACCTGTTTCTATTGTTGATGAATCACAGTCATTGTTTATACCGCCATCACATATTTCTACTGCTCCTGGTTTTATGTTTACATCATTATCATTACAATCCTGATTATTGGCAACATATCCATCTGGTGGAGTAACTGCTCTTAATGGTATTCCTTGTTGTTGTCCGAACCCATCTGAATCTTGATCTCTATAGAAATTTGTTTTTGGTACTTCAATACAGGATGTTCCTGACCAGTCACAAGGTCCAATTGTATTAGTTGGTGTTGAACATGGATCTGAGGAACAATCTTCTTGATTTTTATAACTTGAACAGGTATCTACTGATGTACAGGCAGAACAGCTTCCCCATTGAGTGCTACTACCCCACCCGTCATATTTACAATTTCCTCCTGCACATTGAGAACATTCTTGGTAGTCACAGCCTAATGTGCCTAATGCACCACCACAATAATCACAACTTGGACAAGTACATAAAGAATCTTGTAAACAAGCACTATTAGACTGACAATCTAAAACACAACCGTTAGGGTCAACTGGGCTACAACCTAGAGCAGTTATACAACTATCTTTTGTATCACAAATTCCATCTGAATCTGAATCTAGTTTTACACCTGCAGGGTTTATTTTTGATATACAATCTCGCGGAGTACATTTTTCTTGATCTAGATCATTTCTTACTCCGTCATTATCTAAGTCATTATTAGTTTCAAATAAATCACAAGTTCTATCGTTATCGCAATCTCCTGTTCCTTGGGAAGCATCGAAACCACAATCTGGATCATTACAATCAATTAAACCATCACAATCATCATCTTGACTGTTAGAACATGA
>JACPIM010000011.1 GCA_016188045.1 Candidatus Woesearchaeota archaeon
AAAATGCAAAATTAATGGATAAAGACTTAGAAAGATTAGGTGTGTGGATGGATTTTGAAAATGCTTACTGGCCGATAAAAAACGAATTTATTGGGGGAGAATGGTGGTTGATAAAAAAAGCTTGGGAACAAGGAAGATTGTATAGGGGAAAAAAAATTATGCACTGGTGTGCTGAATGTGAAACTAGTTTAGCTAAGCATGAGTTAGAATATGAAAATGTTAGAGAAAATTCTATTTTTTTAAAATTTAAAGTTAAAAATAAAGCTAAAGAATATTTAATAATTTGGACTACTACGGCATGGACAACTCCGTTTAATCTGGCTGTTATGGTAAATCCGGAGCTAGAATATGTAAGGGCGGAAGTTGAGACTGAAAATGGGAAAGAAATATGGGTAGTTGCAAAGGCGTTAGCCAGTGTTTTTATCTCTGGTTTAATGAATTATAAATTTAAAATTATTGAGGAATTTAAAGGTAGTGAATTAGAAGGATTAGAATATTTGCATCCTTTACATAAAGAACTAGGGAAGATTTACGATGAACTTAAGAGAAAATGGAAAAAAGTTCATACTGTTATTTTATCTAATGAATATGTTGATATTTCTGCTGGGTCTGGATTAGTACACAGTGCACCTGGTTGCGGTCCTGAGGATTTTGAAGTTTGCCAGAAATATGGAATTGGTGCTTTTAATTTGCTTGATGAAAAAGGATATTTTATGGGAATGAATGGATTTGATGGTTTAAGAGCTAAAAAAGATGATGATAAGTTTATTGGAGCACTAGAGAAAAATGGAAGCTTAATTAAAGAAACAGAAGTAGAGCATGAATATGCACATTGTTGGAGATGTCACAATCCTGTTATTTATAGAGCTACAGAGCAATGGTTTATGAAAATTGAGGATTTAATACTAAAATTATTAAGTTTTAATAAAAAAGTCAGATGGCAACCAGGATTTGCTTCTAAAAATTATGATTTATGGATAGAGAATTTAAAGGATAATGGAATAACTAGGCAAAGATACTGGGGATGTCCTGTTCCTATATGGGCTTGTGAATGCGGTAATGTTGAAGTTATTGGTAGTCTAGACGAATTAAAGAAAAAGGCTGGAAAAGTTCCTGGTGATTTGCATAAGCCTTGGATTGATGGGATAAAAATAGAGTGCAAGAAATGTGGTAATAATATGACTAGAGTTCCTGATGTTATTGATGTCTGGGTTGATTCTGGGACTACATCGTGGAATTGTTTGGATTATCCAAAAGAAAAGAAATATTTTAAATTTTGGCCTGTTGATTTTATTTTAGAGGCAACGGAACAGATAAAATTGTGGTTTAGTATGTTGCAAATGTGTTCTGGGATTGCTTTTGGAAAGTCTTCATATAAAAATGTTTATTGTCACGGAATGATTTTAGATTATCAAGGAATGAAAATGTCTAAGTCTTTAGGTAATATAATTTCACCTTATGAAGTTGTTGATAAATACGGCGCTGATGTGTTAAGATATTATATGTGTGAAACTCCAGCAGGTGAAAATATTAATTTTAATTGGGAAGCAGTAAAGATGAAGCAGAGGAATTTGAACATTCTTTTTAATTTAGCAAATTTCTTGAAAGAATTAAGAAAGCAAGGAAAAAAAGAGAAAAAATTGGATATTGAAGAGAAGCTTATCTTATCTAGAAAAAATTCCACGGTAAAAAAAGTTACAGAATTAATGGAAGAGTATAGGATAGATGAAATTATAAAAGAAATTGAAAATTTGTATCTGGATTTATCTAGAATCTATATACAGTTTACGAGAGATAAGGTAAATTCAGAACCTGGAAAAGTTTTATTTGCTGTTGAAGAAACTTATTTGGATATTTTAAAGATGTTTTCTATAATAAGTCCATTTATAACTGAATCTTTATGGGCAGAATTAAGAAAAGATAACATTGTCAAAGAAGAATCTGTTCATTTAATGGGTTGGCCTAAATTTGAAAAAAAATTAATTGATACAAAATTAGAAAATAGTTTTGAAGTAGTAAATAGACTAGTGCAGCAAGGGCTAGCTGAAAGAGAAAAAATTGGATATGGTGTTAGGTGGCCTTTGGCGAAAGCAGAAATCAAAGTAGATAACCCTGCAAAATTAAAAAACTTAAATGAACTAATAAAAACACAACTAAATGTTAAGGAAGTTAGAATAAGCAAAGGGGAATTTGAAATAAAATTGGATTCTTTAATAACTAAAGAATTGGAAATAGAGGGATATACAAGGGAAGTTATGAGGAGGATACAGTCCCTAAGGAAAAAAGAAGGATTAAAGAAAGAGAATAGAATAAACTTAGTAATAAATTCTGATTATGATATTAGCAGATTTAAAAATGATATACTGGAGAAAGTTGGCGCTAAAAGTTTAGAGTTTGAAGGCAAAGTTCTAAAAACTAGTTCCAAGGAAGAAATAAAAGGGAAAGTATTTGAGATTAGTATCCAAAAAGTTTAAATAAAACCGTTTCTTTCATAGAAATAAGAAAACCTTGGGAAAAAAGAAAAGTGGTGAATATTAAAAAAACTTTGTTTTTTGTACTGGTAATTTTTAGTATGATCTCTCTAGTTAGTGGTTTTTCTTACAATAAAAATCCAAGTGTCAGTTTAGGAATGCCTTCTGATGGACAGGTTGTTGGTAATCCTGTAACTTTTTCATGGACTTATTTTGATCCTGAAGATGATAAGCTTGAATCATATACTATTTTGATAGATGATAACCAGAGGTTCACAAGTCCAACTGCATATTATGGATTAGTGGGTGATAGCCAAAAAGTGTACTTATCACTAGAAGACGGACAATATTATTGGAGAATTGAAGTTAATAATAAATTTGGAAGTGAAACCAGTGATTTTAGGGGGTTTTATCTAAACACTAAAGAAAAATTATGCGAAGATGGAACAATGTATTATGATTGTTCTGTCAATAAGCCCGATTATTGTAGGGCTGGTGTTTTAGTAAAAGATTGTATACGCTGTGGTTGTGACAGGGGAGCTGTTTGTGGTAAAGGTGGGAATTGTATTGAACAAAAATGTGTTGATAGAACAATTTATGGTGAATGCTCTACCAATAAGCCGAAATACTGTCTAAATAGTGGAATATTAAAAGATACGTGTAGCCTATGTGGTTGTCCTGTTGATTTAGTGTGTGATGTTGATGGAAAATGCAAGGAAAAAAGTACAGAGATTATAGAAGAAAAACCTACTGAAACAGAGATTAAAGAAACAGGTATTACTGGTTTTTTTAAGAGAATAGCCGGTGTATTTAGGTTTATTTTTAAGGGCGAGCCTTTATAAATAGCTTTATATAGTTTTCTATCTATTTATAAATAATATTTTGTGTTTTAGGGGGTTTTTTAATGGTAAAAAAAGAAATCAAGATTCAAAACATTGTGGCTTCTGCATCTTTAGAGCATGATATTCCTTTAATAAAATTAGCTGAGGCTTTGCCTAATACAGAATATAATCCAGAACAATTTCCTGGGTTGGTTATGAGAATAAAAGAGCCTAAAACAAGTGCTTTAATTTTTAGTTCTGGTAAAATTGTTTGTACTGGGGCTAAGAGCATGTCTAAGGTTAAACAAGCCGTGGCGGCCATTATTAAACATATTGAGAAAATAAAAATAAAAATAAAAATAGTCCCAAAGATTAATGTTCAAAATATGGTTGCTTCAGGTGATATAGGGATGGATCTAAATCTAAATTCCTTGGCGATGGATTTGGAGAATACAGAATATGAACCAGAACAATTTCCCGGGCTAGTTTACAAATTACCAGGAACCAGGGCAACTTTTTTATTGTTTAGCAATGGAAAAATAGTTTGTACTGGTACAAGAAGTGAGTCTAAATTGAGGGAAGCTGTTGATTTACTGGTAAAAACCCTATCTAAAGTAAATAAGAAATAGATTTTATAATTTTTATTATATATTATTTCCAATATAAAACCTTAATAAATCAGAAAAAAACAAAAGGTGAAATGATTGTAGATACTTCTGAACAAATAGAGAAATTTAAAGAATTTATAGAAATTAATTATAGCGGATTATTAAAAGATATTATAAAAAAAGGAAGAAAGGCGTTTATTGTTGATTTTAATGATTTATCTAAATTTGACCCTGATTTGGCTGAGCAACTTTTATCTGAACCAGAAGATACTTTGAAAGCCGGTGAACTCTCCATAAGCCAATTTGATTTGCCAGATATGTCTAAGTTAAGAATTAGAGCAAGAAATTTACCTTCTTCTGAAAGAATATCAATTAAAAATATTAGAAGCGAACATTTGGGGAAATTAATCACTTTGGATGGGATTGTCAGGCAAGCAAGTGATGTAAGGCCACAAGTAGTTAGCGCTAAGTTTGAGTGCCCTAGTTGCGGGAATAACATATCCATATTACAAATAGATACCAGATTCAAAGAGCCGGTAAGATGTAGCTGTGGAAGAAGGGGAAAATTCAGGCTAGTTAGCAAAGATTTAGTTGATGCTCAAAGATTAGTTTTAGAGGAAAGTCCTGAAGGCTTGGAAGGGGGGGAACAACCAAAGAGAATAAGTGTTTTTTTAAAAGAGGACTTAGTTGAGCCTGTGATGGAAAAGAAGACTACTCCCGGTAGTTTAGTTAGAGTTGTTGGAATTATAAAAGAAGTTCCTGTTTTTTTAAAAACTGGAGCACAATCAATAAGATTTGACCTTATGATAGAAGCTAATTTTATAGAGCCTGTTGAAGAAACTTTTGAAGATGTAGAGATTAGCAAAGAGGATGAAGAAAAAATTTTAAACTTAGCTAAAGATCCAGGAGTTTATGAAAAATTAGCAGGTAGTATCGCTCCCTCTATATTTGGTCATGAACCTATCAAAGAAGCTTTAGTTTTGCAGTTGATGGGTGGCGTTAGGAAAGTCAGAGAAGATGGAACTAAAGTTAAAGGAGATATACATGTTTTATTAGTTGGGGATCCTGGCGCGGCAAAGTGTGTTACGGGTGAAAGTAAGGTTGTTTTGGCTGATGGCTCTATAGAAAGGATTAGTGAAATAGTTAATAATTGTGATGATAAAATTCATAGAATAGATGATGGGACTTATAAAGTTACAAATCATGATTTGCCTACTGTTGGATTGGATGGAAAAGTTTCTCGCGGGAAAGCAACAATTTTATGGAAAAGAAAATCTCCTAAAGGGCTTTATAAGGTTACAACTAAAACTGGGAGAGAAATAATAGTGACGCCTACACATCCTTTTTTTGTATGTAATAAAAGCTATATAATCGCTAAACCGGCAAGAAAAATTAAAAACAAGGAATTTATTGCGGCGCCTAGGTTTTTGGATATAAAAGGGAAAAGGCAGGAATTTAAACTTGATATAAAAAGAACAAATGCTAAGAATGGAAATCATATAAAAATTCCGAAATATAGTTCTGTTGAGTTAAATCGGGTTTTAGGTTATTTATTGGCTGAGGGGTATTTAAGGAAAAATAAAACTACTACTGAAATAAAATTTGATAATTTTGATAACCCTGTATTGGAAGATTATAATAAATGTTTTAAGAAAGTTTTTGAAATTCCCCTATTTAGATTAAATCCAAGAAAAAGTAAAAATTGCTTTACTCTTAGGGCTACTTCAGTCGAGCTTGGTAGATTTTTTGATTATATAGCTCCATCTTATTTTAAAAGATCAAGATATAAAGAGATTCCTTCATTTATATCAAAGTGTATCATTTCTGAGATAAGGTCTTTTTTACAAGCTTATTTTGATACTGAGGCATCAATTCATAAGACTAAAGGCATTTATGTTGTTTCTGCAAGTAAAAGTTTGATTGAAGACTTACAAACCCTACTTTTAAGATTTGGTATAATATCGCAGATTCATCCAACTTTTAGTAGAGCTACAAATTCCAGGAACAAGACAAAAAGAAAATATTTTAGGTTGGTGATATCTGGCGAGGATGTTAAAAGATTTAGAGAAAGAGTTGGTTTTACTTTAGCTAGAAAAAAAAATATTCTAAACCACTATCTTAAAGATAGGAAATTTAATACAAACAAAGATGTTATTCCTAATTTATCTGCTGTTTTAAGTGGGATAAGGAAAAAACATAATTTATCGCAATTTGATATGGGTATTCCTAGGAGTACATATCAGCATTTGGAGAGGGGGGATAGGAATCCTTCTAGGTATTTATTGAAAAAGATTATTGGAAATATTAGTAACTTTTCTGATTCTTCAATTTTAAGACTAAAGCAGTTGGCTAATTCTGATATATTTTGGGATCAAGTAAAGGAAATAAAGAAAATAAATTCTGATGAAGACTGGGTTTATGACTTACAAGTAAATGATACACATAATTTTCTAGCAAATAATTTAGTTGTACATAATTCAACTTTCCTTACATACATTGCATATTCTGCTCCTAAGGCAAGATATGTTGCTGGTAGAGGAAGCAGCGGGGCTGGTCTCACAGCGAGTGTAGTGAAAGATGAGTTTTTAAGAGGTTGGGCTTTAGAAGCTGGTGCTTTAGTATTAGCTAATAAAGGATTTTGTTGTATTGATGAGATGGATAAAATGAAAGAGGAAGATACCAGTGCTTTGCATGAGGGTATGGCTCAGCAGACAATTACAATTTCTAAAGCAAATATACAAGCAAGTTTGAAAGCAGAGACCACGGTTTTAGCTGCTGCAAACCCAAAATTAGGAAGGTTTGATCCGTATAAATCTGTGGCTGAACAAATTAATATGCCGCCGGCTTTAATAAACAGATTTGATTTAATTTTTCCTGTAAGAGATCTACCTAATAAAGAGAAAGATGCTAAAATCGCAGGACATATCTTGAAACTGAGTGTTGATTCTAAAGAAAGTCGTCCCATTATAGATAGAAACTTGTTGAAACTGGAGAAGGAGGAGTTAGACCAATACCAATCAGCGCCAGACAATTAGAGGCTTTAGTTAGGTTGACTGAAGCAAGCGCAAGAATAAGATTAAGCAAAAACGCTAATGCCACTGATGCCAGGAGAGCGATAAGAATACTAAGATATTGTTTAACTGAAGTCGGAATTGATCCTGAAACGGGTGAGATTGATATAGACAGGATTAGTACTGGGATTAGTACATCACAAAGAAATAAAATAATGGCTGTTAAGGATATAATATCTGAATTAGAGAAATCTTTGGGAAAAAAGAGTATACCCATTGAAGATGTTACTGCTGAAGCATTAAACAGAAAAATTTCTGAATCTGAAGTTGAAGAAGCAATATTAAGATTAAAAAGAGATGGAGAAATATTTGAGCCAAAAAGGAATTTCATCTCCCGCATATAATATATACTTTTAAAAATATATATTAAATAATAATGTTACGTGACAAGTACGCGTGGGGTATATAAATAAACTAAAAAAAGATTAAAATGGTACAACAAAGACAAGTGGCATATAAAGTTTGGATATCTGACTTAATTAATGGAAAATTTGTTGAAGAAGAAGGAGAATGGGATCCGAATTATGTTATAATAAGAAATAATCTTAAAGTTTCTAGAGTTAATGTAATTGCTTCTGTTGTTAATAAGTATAAAAATGATGAAAATAGTTATGCATACATAACTATAGATGACGGTTCTGGTGCTATTGATGTTAGAGCATGGAGAGAAGATATTGGTCTTTTTGATAAATGTGAAATAGGAGACTTAATTTTACTAATAGGCAGGACTAAAGAATTTAATGATGATATTTATGTTATACCTGAATTGATTAAGAGGTTAGATAATAATAATTGGGCTAAAGTCAGGAAATTAGAATTGGAGAAAGAATTTGGAGCACCGGTTAAAGTTGATAAAGAATCTATTGGTGAGAAAAAATTAATTATAAATGTTAATGATAAGGGTGGTATAATTGTCAAGGAAGAATCTGCTAGTGAAATGTTAACACAGACTAGCAGACAGAAGGTTTTAGATTATATAAGCAAAAAAGAAGAAGTTACTTATGATGATATAATTGAAAATTTGAAAATTGATGAGAAAGAAGTTAATGAAATAGTTAAGGAATTATTAAGAGAAGGTGAGATTTATCAGCCTAAGCCGAATTATTTGAAAGTTATATAGAATCATACAAAAATATATAAATCATTTCACCTCGGTTGTTGTTATGGTTAGTTTATCTGTTGATTTAATGGAAGATGCTGAACTTTTTGCAGTTAGTTCAAGACTTGTTACGGCTTCTCGTGTTTTAAAAAAGCTAGTTGTGGGTGAAAGTTTGGATGGGTGTGAGGAAAAATCTGCCTCGTATGTGGCTAATATGATTTCTGCTATTGATAGAGGTTCTACTGTTTATAATGCCCAAAATTTTCCTTGTGTTTTAGCAACAAGAGTGAGACCTGATTATTTTGGTGCTAGAATAGATGCTTTGGTTTTTGGTGTTCCAACACAGGACCAAGGATTTCTTGATAGGATTTGTCAAACCCTATCATCTGCGGGGAGAGAAGTTTATCTAGATGAAGAAGAATTAAGGCAGGCCTCTGTTTTCTTAGATAGATTTTCTGATCGCTTTATGGCTAGATTGACGAGATATTCTGATATTTGAAAACCTTTAAAAATACTCTTTTTCTTATTCTGTTTATGGATTATGAACAATTATTGAAAAAGGCTAAGGAGAATTTACCTGAAGTTTCAGTTAGCAAGGAAAGATTTGAAATACCCAAGGCCAGCGGCCATGTAGAGGGAAATAAAACTATAGTAAATAATTTTTTAGCTATTGCTAAGATTTTGAACAGGGAAATTGATCAGTTATTAAAATATTTACAGAAAGAACTAGCTACTCCTGCTTTTATAGATGGACAAAGGCTAATCTTGGGTAGAAAATTAGGGGCTGAATTAATAAACCAGAAGATAGAGCAATTTGCCAAGGATTTCGTTTTATGCAAGGAATGTGGAAAACCAGATACAAAAATAATAAAGGAGGATAGATTTGTTTTTTTGAAGTGTACTGCTTGCGGTGCAAAACATCCTTTGAAGGTCAGGATATGATTTTTGTAAAGGTACATAAAGGACTTAGGGAAGTTGTTGCGATATGTGATAAAGAATTAATCGGCAAAGTTTTCTCAGAAGGGAAATATGAGCTTAAAGTAGGTGAATTTTTTTACAAAGGAAAAGAAGTTAGCGAGGATGAAGTGAAAGAAATAATGTTAAATGCTACTAATTTGAATATTGTTGGCGAAAGGAGTATTAATATTGCTATAAAACTTGGATTAGTAAATGAAAAAAATGTTTTGAGTATTGGCGGAGTTAGACATGCGCAATCAATTACATGCTGATTATTATCAAGCAAAAATACAAATAAGGCCCTATAATGAAGAAATTGTTAGATTTATTAATAATCAGGTCAGAAAGGATAAGAATGTTTTTGTTTCAAAGATATTAAGATATAAAAATGGCGTAGATTTTTTTGTTTCGTCTAATAAGTTTGCAAGAATTGTAGGAAAAAAGCTGAAAAAAAGTTTTAAAGGCGAATTAATCGAGAGTGTTAAATTACATACTAGAGATAGAATTAAGAGTAAAAATTTATATAGAGTAACTGTTTGTTTTAGATTGAACCCTTTTGAGAAAAGCCCTAATCGACAGGTCGATGGGGCCCAGTTGCGAAATAACTCGGGCGTTCATGGAAAAGAAGAAAAGAGCTAAGACTAACGATTTGAAAAATGGTGGAAAATAGATTTGGAAGCAGGGAAAAGACTTTTGGTAGGGATAAGAATGCTTTATCACAAGAGGAACAAGAACAATTAGAGATCAGGAGAATAAAATTACCAAGGGATAAACAAGTTATAGGCATTTTAGATTCTAGATTAGGTGCAAGCAGAATGAGGGTTAAGTGCATGGATGGTAAAACCAGGGTTTGCAGAGTTCCAGGAAGATTAAAGAGAAAACTATGGGTAAGAGAGGGGGATGTTTTACTAGTTGAACCTTGGGAATTTGGTGGCGATGAAAAGGGAGATGTTATATTTAAATATAAATCCAGCCAGGTTAATTGGTTAAAAACTAAAGGACATCTTAAGCAATTAGAAGCTGGTGAATTTTAGTTTAAAAAAGTGTTAGTGAAAAAAAATAAAATAAACTGTTTTTTAAGATAAAAATGTTTGAATTAAAAATCCCAAAATCTAGAGTTGGAGTTCTTATCGGTAAAAAAGGAGAAACTAAAAGACTGGTAGAAAAAAATACTAAATGCAAATTAGAAGTATCTGAAGAGGGAGATGTTATAGTTTATGGCAATTCTGTTGATGAATTCATTTGCGAGAGCGTAATTAAAGCTATCGGAAGGGGATTTAATCCTATAAAAGCTTTAAATTTAGTAAATGAGGAATATCTTTTGGAAGTAATTAGTATTAAGGAATTTACTGGCAATAGCGATAAAAAATTTAGAAGAATAAAGGCAAGATTAATCGGAACAAAAGGCAAGGCTAGAAAAGTAATAGAAAGATTAACTAGTTGCGATATGGTAGTTTTTGGTAAGACTGTTTCTTTAATTGGAAAAATAGAAATGATTGGAATTGCTAGAAAAGGAGTGGAGAAATTATTATCTGGAAGTCCACATGGAAATGTTTATGGTTTTATAGAAAATGAAATAAGAAAAATAAAAACAAAATAACAAATTTTATAAAGAGATTTAATTTTTTTAAAAATATGGTGAAAACTAAGGCAGAAGAATTAGCGTTAGAGCAAAGAGAGATATCTGTTGCTGCTTTTTTTGAAAAGAACCGGCATTTGCTTGGATTTGATAATCCATTAAGAGCGTTAAGTACGACTGTTAAGGAATTGGTTGATAATTCTTTAGATGCTTGTGAGGAAATGAAAGTTTTGCCTGAAGTTAAAGTTGAAGTAAGGCAGGTTAATGAAAATAGGTTTGTGGTTTCTGTACAAGATAATGGTCCAGGAATTGTAAAAGAGCAGATCCCCAAAGTTTTTGCTAAATTGTTGTATGGAAGCAAATTTTTCAGAATGCAGCAAGGAAGAGGACAACAAGGGATAGGAGTAAGTGCAAGTGTTTTATATGGGCAATTAACAACGGGCAAACCTTCTAAGATAATTTCTAAGATTGGGAAAGGAAAACCTGGGCATTATTATGAATTAAGAATTGACATACATAAAAATGAACCTGAAATTGTTAAAGATGAAATCGTAAACTTTGAATTAGATCATGGAACAAAGGTTGAGATTGAGTTAGAAGGAAAATATCAAAAAGGGAAACAAAGTGTTGATGAATATTTGAAACAAACTGCAATTGCTAATCCACATTTGTATTTAATCTATATAAATCCGTTAAAAGAGAAAATTGATTTTCCAAGAGTCGTAAATAATCTGCCTAAAGAACCCAAGGCAATAAAACCGCACCCTTACGGGGTTGAGATCGGTGTTTTATTAAGAATGCTTAAAGGGACTAAAGCAAAAAATCTTCTTGGCTTTTTTGAAAAGGAGTTTTCAAGGGTTTCTAGAAATATTGCCAAAGAAATATGTGATAAATCTAAAGTTGATGGCAATATGAAACCACAAGAGGTACATCATGATCAAGCAGAGGCCTTAGTTAACTCCATAAAAAATACAAAAATTTCAAGTCCACCGCTAAATTGTTTGAGTCCAATAGGAGAAGAAGCTTTGTTGAAAGGATTGCAGAAAGAAATTAAAGCAGATTTTTATGGAGCAGTTACTAGAAGGCCTAGTGTTTACAGGGGATTTCCATTTCAAGTTGAAGCTGCTTGTGTTTATGGTGGCGAACTAAATAATAATTCTGAAGAATTGGTAAGAGTAATGAGATTTGCCAATAAAGTGCCATTACAATACCAACAAAGTGCCTGTGCTATCACTAAAAGCGCAATAAGTACTGCTTGGAAAAATTATGGAATAAGCCAAAGTAAAGGTGCCTTGCCTACTGGTCCTTTGGTGATTGTTGTTCATATCGCTTCTGTTTGGGTTCCATTTACTAGTGAAGCTAAAGAAGCTATTGCACACTATCCGGAAATTATTAAGGAAATTAAATTGGCCTTACAAGAAGTTGGAAGAAAAGTTGGCGGCTATATTAGGAAAACTGTTAAAGCCAGAGAACAAGCTGAAAGAGCAAACTTATTTGAAAAATATATTCCTGAATTAAGTGGTGCTTTGTCTAATTTAAGCGGTGAGAAAAAGACGAAAATTGAAGAAAATTTAAATAAGGTATTAAAGAAAAGTATGAAAGATATACTGGCCGGGGTGGATAAGGAAATTGTTGAGGAAGTTAATAACAATAATAATGAAAAACCAAAAAAAGAGGAAAAACAATCTAAATTAAGATAAGTTTTTCTTAAAAATAAAATATGGCAAAAAAAGAAAAATCTGGAGAAAAATTAAGAGAGCTAGGGAACGATTTAGTTAAGCAAATCAATAAAGGAAAAGGACCGGTTATTAATTTACCAGTTAGGGCTTTGAGCAATGTTTCTTTTGATAAAAAATCTAGAACTTTGGTTTTAGGTAATAAAATGGCCCAAAGAATCTTCTTTAATGTTGCCCATGCTAAGAAATTTTTACAAACTATGGAAGTAGCTAGTGTAAGTAAAAATTTATTGAAAGAAGGAAAGCACGCCAGCTTGAGAGATGTTTTCTATATGATAAAGAGAACCATTCCAGGAACTAAGGTAAATTTGGTTGATGATCAGAGCGAAAGTGATAGTTGTATTGAAGATCTAGAATTGATAACTGAACATTCGAGAGAAAAACTAAATATGACTGCTAATAAGATGGGCTCTGTAGTTGGAAATGTTACAATATTAGATAGAGGAGATACAATACAATGGAATAAGATGGGTTCTGGTGGATATTCTATTCCTAGTACGGTAGAAGAAATTGAATTTAAGAAAGTTAATGCCAAATATGTTTTGTATATGGAGAAAGCTGCGGTTTGGGAAAGATTGAATGAAGATAGATTCTGGGAGAAGAATAAATGTATAATAATTTCTTCACAAGGGCAGACTACTAGGGGGATAAGAAGATTATTGCAAAGACTATACGAGGAATTTAGATTACCAATTTATGTATTGGCTGATTGGGACATTTATGGTGCATATATATATTCTGTAATCAAATATGGTAGCATAGCGTTGGCACATATGTCTGAACATATGGCAATTCCCACTGTAAAATATCTAGGGATAACTTATGATGATATTGAAAAATATGGATTACAAAAACATTTAATTAAAATGAAGGATACAGACAAGGATAGAATAAAACAAGTTGCTTCTTATGAATGGTTTAAAGACAATAAGGATTGGCAAAGACAATTTGAGATGATGAAGAAGTTAGATGCTAAAGCAGAAATACAAGCATTAAGCGCAAGAGGAATAAGTTTTATTACTGAAAAATACCTGCCAGAGAAGATAAAAAATAAAGAGTTTATAGAATGATTTAGATTCTTTTATAAAATCAATTGCCTTTTTGTTACCGTTAGTGACATACTACTAATTTTTAATTTTATTTGTTTAATTTGTATATATGGAAAATTTAGTAGATCTTCTAGTTTCTATAGGTGGTATTGTTGGTTTAATTTTGGCAATAGTTTCTGATGAACTTAGGTTTTTTGCAATAATAGGTATGGCGGTAGCTTTCATTGTAGTTTATATTGATATAAATGTTGCTAGTTTAAGAAAACATATACTGCAGATAAATTTAAATAAATCTGAAATAAATAAACTAAATGAACGAATTAATATATATGAAAGATTATCGAAAGTTGAAGCAGATCTTAGATTAATAAAAAGATAATGAAAAAAGGACAATTAAACTCTCAAACAATATTGGAGCTTATCAAGATAGCGGTATTAATTTATATTGGCTATTTGATTTTGAAGGCTTTTGGGGCAATTTCTTAGTTATGGAACTTATACTAATTGGTGGTTTCTAAACATATGAAAAAGATATTAATAATATTTTTAATATTGTTTGTGCTTTTTTACTTTTTTAGAGGATATCTTAATGATATGATTACTGGTAATGTTGTAAATGAATTTGATAATAAAAAAATCCCAAAAGATTTTGGTGAAATAAATATATATTTTTGCCCTAGGGAGGATTGTGAGGGTAAGTTTGTTGAAATAATTAATCAGTCTAGTAAAGTTGACTGCGCTTTTTTTGATTTAGATTTAAAAAGTTTGATTACTGTTTTAAAAAATAAAGATTATAGGTTAGTTATTGATAAAGACAATTCTAAATCTCTTGGTAATCTGAGTAGCGTTGTTTTGGATAATAGGAAAGAGTATATGCATAATAAATTTTGTGCCTTGGATATTAATGGAAAGAAGCTTATTACTAGTGGAAGCATGAACCCTACTGAAAAAGATACTAAAACCAACAAAAATAATCTGGTAATAATTGAATCTACTATGCTTTATGAAAACTATGAAGATGAATTTGATGAATTATGGAACTTGAATTTTGGCAAAGGAAATAATGTAAAAAATGGTAAAGTCCTTTTTAATGGGTACTTAATTGAGAACTATTTTTGCCCTGAAGACAAATGTGAAGAAAAACTAATTGAGTTAATTGATAAGGCAAAATTCAGAGTTTACTTTATGGTTTTTAGCTTTACTTCTGATAAAGTGGGTGAAAGTTTAATAAAGAATTATCATTATAATCTGGATGTTAGGGGTGTTTTTGATAAAACTCAGGCAGGAAGTAAATATTCTGAATTTTACAGGTTAAATGAGTCAGGATTAGATGTAAAAAAAGAAGAAGAGAAAGGATTTTTACACCATAAGGTCTTTATTATAGATGATGTTGTATTTTTAGGCAGTTATAATCCCACTAGTTCTGGGAATAAAGCCAATGACGAGAATGTTTTGATAATACATAATAAAGAAATAGCTGAGAAATTTGTTAAAGAATTTGAAAAGATATACTAATTTGCCGTTTGTCTCTTCGAATAGCAGAAATTGGTGTGTATAGGTGTGTATTTATTTTTCTATTTTAGTTTATAGAAATGTTTTTAAATTACTTTTAGTGAACCTTTAATAGGCCCTGGCAATGCCTCGGTAGTTTTCCGAGTAAGCTCAGTAGGTAGAGCACACGAGTTTTAACTGTGAAGCTGTTATCTGCTGATAGATACCGTGCGGTCATGTTTTGAAAAAAACACCGTAGGAAGGTTCGAGTCCCTCCCGAGTTATTAACGGGAAGCGGGATCTTTTTGCTGGGGCCATATATTTTTTAACTAAATATGACTTAAAGGAAAAGTTTATATTGCAAATTCTTTGAAGTTTTGAAATCTAAAATGAATAAAGAAAAAATAATTGAAGTTAAAAGTCTTTCAAAGAAATTTGATAGTTTTACTGCTGTAGATAATATTTCTTTTGAAGTTGAAAAAGGAAGCGTATTTGCTTTTTTAGGTCCAAACGGGGCAGGAAAAACAACGACAATAAGGATGTTGACTACATTATTAAAACCTACTAAAGGCAGTATAAAAGTTAATGGTTTTGATCCTGTAAGTGAAAAAAATAATGTTAGAAACTCTTTTGGAATCGTGTTTCAAGATCCTAGTTTGGATAATGAATTAACTGCTTATGAAAATCTTGTTTTTCATTCTGTTTTGTACCACGTTCCAAAGGAAATGAGAAAAGAAAGAATAGACTCCATGATAAAATTTGTAGGACTATTTGACAGAAAAGATGATTATATTAAGACTTTTTCAGGCGGAATGAAAAGAAGACTTGAGATAGCGAGAGGATTAATACATCATCCTAAAATATTATTCTTAGATGAACCTACTTTGGGATTAGATCCCCAGACTAGAAATCATGTCTGGAATTATATCAAAGAATTGAATAAAAAAGAAAGAATGACTGTGTTTTTTACAACACATTATATGGAAGAAGCTGAAAAAATGGCAGATAGAATAGCAATAATCGACCATGGAAAAATAGTAAAAATCGGGACTGGGAAAGAATTAAAGAAAGAAACTAAAACTGATTCTCTTGAAATGGCTTTTTTGAAACTTACGGGGCATGAAATAAGAGATGATGAAAGCACAACTAAGAAAGAAAGAATGAGAATAACTGGAAAAATGTGGGGGACGAGATGAAAGCAGTTTACATCATGTGGCTAAGGCAACTTAAAAGATATTGGAGATCGAGAGGAAGGATGATAGGGTTTTTAGGCCAACCGATTTTGTTTTTAATTGCTTTAGGATTTGGTTTTGGTCCGATTTACAAGGCAGCTGGTGGCGGGGATTACATACAGTTTATTGCTCCTGGAATAATTGCGATGACTGCTTTATTTTCTGGAATGTTTTCAGGAATGGAAGTTGTTTGGGATAAACAATTTGGTTTTTTGAAAGAAACTTTGGTTGCTCCTGTTTCTAGAGTTAGCATTATGGTTGGAAAAACTCTTGGTGGAGCTACTGTGGCTACAATACAAGGAATAATTGTTTTTATTGTATGCTTGATTATTGGTTTTAGACCTATGAATTTAATTTATCTGCCTATGGCTTTTGTATTTTTGTTTTTAATTGCATTTTTATTTACTGCGTTAGCAACTGCGGTTGCTTCTAAATTAGAAGATATGCAAGCATTTCCTGTGATTATGAATTTTATAATAATGCCTTTGTTTTTTTTATCTGGGGCTTTATTTCCATTGAATAATTTCCCAAGGCCAATTTATATCGTAAGTAAGTTTAATCCTCTTTCTTATGGTGTTAATGGATTGAGGATGACTTTAACAGAAGTTATTAAATTTGGGGCAGTTTTTGATTTTTTGATTTTGTTGATTCTATCTGGATTAATTGTAGCTATAGGAAGTTATTTGTTTTCTAATGTTGAAGTTTGAGTAAACTTTATAAGTTGAAATTCTTGAATTTTAATCGGCCGGGTAGCTTAGCTTGGCTGGAGCACATAATGCTCAATCGACTGATAGCTGAGTTAGAAATCGAGATGTTAAAAACACGGTAAAGGTCGAGAGTTCGAATCTCTCCCCGGCCATTTTAGTTTTTAAAATATTTACTCACCAAAACCCTGGGTTATAACTCAGAAATTTCGGTTTTTTCTTTATGTTTGTTTATTCGAATCTTTTCTCTATCGGCAGAATCATCTATATTATAACATATACCGTTATCAAAATAACATCTAACATAACCTTTCTTTTCTACTAAAAACCAGACAATTTGTTCATAATATTCAGGTAAACATTCAACAGAATAACCTTTTCCTAAATACTCTTTATTTTTAATTTTTTTCCAATTAGACTCTTAGCAAAGTCCCTGGCTCCAATTAAATCTTTTTCAAATTCTTCTATTCTCACATTTTTACCTAACCTGGTTTCTTCATATTCTCCCTCGTACCAGGTATATTTTATTTTGAAAATATTAAATTCCATTTTCTAACAACCCGCTCCATAAAGGAATAAACTTAATATCTCGCTCTATCTTTTCAGTGTCTTTTGATATTAGTATCATTTCTTTTGTTTTTTTGAATTCTTTTTTAAAAGAGAAGGACTGTATTTTGGTGTTTTATTGATTATTTTTTATCTTAATTATAATCTCATCTGGTTTTAAATCAAATTTAAATTTTTCTCCTTTATGTATTTCATATAATTGTTCTGCTATCTTTGGAATCCTTATTATTTTACTCTTACCTAAAATACCCACGGTAGTAATTAGCTCTTTTTTATTTTCCTTTAATTTGTTATATTTTAATATTGGTTGTATATCTTCTTCATCATATATTATTTCTTTACAGTTAGTACACTCCCAGGCATCAATTGTAAAATTATGAAATTTATCTTTAATCTTTTTCATATCAGTATTACACTTACAGCAATTCATTTTCATTTTATTTCCTCCTTGTGAATTTTCCAAAATGGATCAATAGAAAATAATCCCCACAGTCTGCAACTACTGCCTTTAATATAATATTTCCCTTTTGGATACATTTCTCTGATATATTCGGTTTTCTTCTTGAAGCAGAGTACTCATAACCTTTCTCTAAAATTTTTAATACGTCCCATAAATCTTTTTTTAATTGCCATAGTTCTTCTACAGAGTTTTTGGTAGCTTTTAGTTCTTTGTTTTGATATCTTGAAAAAATATTTATTAATATCACTTTTATAAAATTAGAGATATCTTTATCTATTTAAATCTTTCGTTTCTGAATAGGTTTATTTATGAAATATCAAGATTTTAAGTATTGATTATTACAAATTCAGGTATCAAATATTACAAATAACCGGGCGATAGATTTTATAAATTATAGGTGCTGAATATTACAAATTGGTAGGTGCCGGATTTTACAAAAGGTTAGGTGCCGAGGATTATATGTAATTTTCGGTGCTTTTTTGGTTAAAAGGAGTCTGGAGTGGGTTTACGTGGGTTTTGGACTAGCGATAAGTTTAAAAATAATTAATCTATATTGAATGGGAAAATGAATAGATATGAAAATGAATAGATATGAAAATGCTGGATTGGAACAAGTATCTGAAAGTGTTTTAGAAGAGATGCGATTATGTAGTGAGGGAGATAGAGGAGAAAGTTCTTGTTACTAGGAAAATTGGTTTTTTGGAATTGAAAATTTTGAATATCTGGATAAGCGAGACTAAGAAAAAATAATTCTTTTTGTTTGATCTAAACAATCTTTACATAATTTAGTATTCTTTTCGATTTCTTCTTTATCTTCTACTGAGATTGTTGTACCATAGGTATAAAATTCTCTTTCTTCAATGATCCTGGATTCAATTTTTTCCTTTTCACTTTCAAGGGTTTCTATAAAAATATTTTCTATCTCTATTTTCTTTTGCTCTTTAAGATATTTTATTAATGCGATAGTGCATTCTTGATTCTGACTTTCATAACCATATTTAGATAAGATTGCAAGAAAACAGTGATATATACAATAAAAAGAAGCATTAATACTCCAATCTGAAAATCCTCCCTTGTCAAAATAAGTTATTGCAGAAAGATTATGCTCTGCTTTTTTTATATGTTTTTTGGCTTCATCTATATCTGGTTCGGATTTAACTAATCCTCGGTGTTTCCTTCCTTCTTTTAGTTCTCTTTCTGCTTTCTTCAAGCACCAATCAACTTTATTTTTTGCATGAGTCATTTTATAGTAAAGCTTTTCTTGCCTCATCTTGTCCAAAGAGAATAATTCCATTTTTAATTATCTCTATCATTGCTTTATTCCTCGATTTAACATCTTTTTTAAAATCATCATATGTTTGAAGAAGAAGATGTATTTTTTTTGGTAAGATGCCATTTCTTTCTTCTATTATTCTTTTTATTTCATCAAATTTATCTTTAGCTGCAATAACTAATAAATCAATATCTTTAGCTGATTTTTCGTCTCTTGTTATTGAACCAAAGAATATTACAAATTTAACTTTATTTTCTATACTTCTGAATTCTTCAATCCATTTTAAATAATGTTGAGATTCAAGTGTTAAAACCATTTCAATCTCTCTCCAGGCTATGGGGTTTTCTTTGTTTAAGGAGTATATAATTGCTTTTCCAATTCTAGTTGGTTTTACTATGTTTCTTTTTTCTAATCTTTTTAATATTCTAAATGCCCCAGCGTGACTAGTCTTGATTATTTTACTAATATTTCTACTGTTATAATAAGTTAAAAAGTCTTTAAATAATAGTTTAATAATTTCCTGTTCTTTAGATAACGTTTCCATATTCTTATATTTCCTTTATGTTAGTATATATTAACTTTTGGTTAATATATAAATCTTCCTATTTTCTTGTAGTGCTGAAAACTTCTGACTAAATCTTACAAACCTCGGTGCTCTAAATTAAATTGCTAGGTGCCGAGGATTATATGTAATTTTCGGTGCTTTTTTGGTTAAAAGGAGTCTGGAGTGGGTTTACGTGGGTTTTGGACTAGCGATAAGTTTAAAAATAATTAATCTATATTGAATGGGAAAATGAATAGATATGAAAAT
>JACPIM010000010.1 GCA_016188045.1 Candidatus Woesearchaeota archaeon
AAAAAATCTTCAATAGGAATAAATAAAGTATTCCTGAATCTTATAACCAGTATATTACTAACTTTATCAGGATAAGCACCTACTTTTATTTTTTCTTCTAAAGTTTTTAATATTGTTTTTTCTTCTTTTGTTGCTTTTATCATATCATAAAAACCATCTAAATCAGTAGTTATTGGTTTTGGTCTTATTTCTTGAGCAAGTATTCCAGTTATTGGTGGTTGTGTTATTATGGGAGGTATCGGAACAATAGGTTCAGGTTTTATTTTTGTTCCTCCTCCGCCTTCTCCTCCAGTAGACCCAGTTCCAGATGAAGCTGTTGTACTTGAACTTGTTGATGAAGTACTAGTAGAGGTTGTACTGCTTGAACTTGTGGTAGTAGCTACTACATCAACGTAGAAAGCTGTTGAATTTCCAAAGAAAGTTAGATTTCCTTCCCATGTGATGTTTACTAAGAAACTTCCTGGAGTCCAAAATGTAGTGAAGTTCTCTAGGAATGATTTCGAGTAATTAAATGAAACATTTACTCCAGCATAATCCATTACATATAATGTCATGTTTACATCTGCTGGATAAGGAAATGAAGATGTAATGTTTATTGTTTCATTAGTAGCTGCTGTTATGTTCTTATATAATTCTACTCCTGTTGAATTTCTTAGATATAAAGTTAAATTGGCATGAGGTAATGTTGTTGTTGAAGTACTGGAAGTAGTTGCTGCTGTTGATGTTGATATGTTATAACTGCTTATTAATGTATTTCCACCACCTACACCGACAATCCCAACAAAAGAGGCATCATCTTGCAGATCAGTATCTATAACAGAAGCCTTCAGAACACCAGCATGATAAAGAGTAAGATTAGTACCGTTAATAGAAAAAGCCATAATTTGATTAGTTTGAGCACTAAGATATGTCGTAAAATTTAATAAAGTAGTAACATTCGTTACTCTTTTAGTTAAATTAAAAAAAAGATTTGCCCCATCTCCATAGACTAACCAGGCATAATAATTGCTTTCGTTGATATACCTTGCTAGAAATCCTACAGGATTAATAATATTTTTAAAGTAAATCTGTTGTGTGCTATTATGAATCCCTAAAAAGCTAGAATAGTTTAATGAAACCACATTTCTAGAATCAGTATTATTTACCATAAGCGCATTGTTAGTAATATTAAACCTCCCAATGGTTTGAGTCCAATTTGTTCCCAAATTAGCGCTATTTGCTCTTTCAAAATCATCAGTAAAAGAATCTGCAGCTTGAATAAAAAATCCAGAAGTCTCAAATAAACCACCCTCTAATTTTAAAGTAGTGGTTGTAGTTGAAGCTATAAAATCTTCTAAATCAACATTTAAAGTGGTCTCGTCGTCAATTACAGTTTCATTATCTATCTTAGGGGTACCAAAGTTATAAACTTGTTCAACCACAAAACCGGTTATTTCATTTCTACCCATATTAATTAGAATTGATAATAATACTATAGCCACAGCTAATGAAAAGTATACTATTTCATTCCATTTCCTGTTATTTCTTTGTCTTTTTAACAATAATTTCACCGTTCTTGTTTATTGAAAATTCTAGAAGATCGCCAACTTTCCAATCCTTTGCTTCTACTAGACCTTTTGGTATAGTAATCATATACTGTTTTTTATTTGGAAATTGAAGCTTCGATTTATTACCCAATTTAATAAAAATATTATATATAAAAGTATATATACTTTTCTAAGGCAGAAAACCTAGCCATATTGGTAAAAAGTATAGAATATAAGCAAATAAGGACTTTGTTACTAATTTTCTTTTAGTTTGTCTAATATTAAGCTCACTTGTTTTTGTTCAATTGTTAGATCTGGATTTTCTTTTAGGTTATCTAATTTAAATTGTACATACTGGCTCTGGTGCAACCCCTAAAAATAAGCAAAAAATAGTTTAGTTTTCTATCTAAATTATAAGTTATTAATTTGCTTATTAGTTCAGCTTTCTGGGTTGCAAAACTTCTACATCTTAACACAGAGCCATATTTTCTTTTTATAACAACTACCATTAATCTTCCTTCCAAATCTTGCGGGAAAGGCGGTTCTTTGTGCTCTTTAATTATCATTTCTCTAAAAAAGCGATAATAAAAAATATTTTAATCTTTTGGTTTATCAACCTTTTCAGCAAAAGATGGAGTAGGATGAATTTCTGAATACCTTAACTTTCCAGTTTCTATATTCTTTATAAGTTGAGAGATCTCTTCTTCTATTTCTTGAACTTTCTCTTCATTCCCTTCTTTTTTCCATGGGAAAACATTAATCCTATTGATATCAGTTAATAATCCTTTTAATTGCTTAATCTGTTCTTTTTCCATAGAATCTACAAAATCAACAAGGGAGGGTTTAACTTCACCCCTACCTAAGGCTTCTCTATGTCTTGTATAGACAGAAGTTCCGAATACTCCCTCTTCAAATAATAAACCCAAACCAGTTGTTGTTGTTGATCTAATTTTAGGATCAACTCCCCTTATATACTTTTCAAAAGTTTCCTCAATTCTTACCCTAATAGGTACAAGTCTTTTTTTTGTTTCTTCTAAATAATATTCGTTAATTTTAGCTAAAGATTCATAGTGTGCAGCTAATTCAGGAGAAAGAACTGCTGTTGGCAATGGTTTTACAATGGCAGGACCACGCAGAGCAGGCAAATTCCACCACAAATAACTCCCACTAACTAAGGCAGCACCAATTCCTGATGCAATCAAAACATTTCTTAAACTTTTGTTTACCATTTTAATTACCAAAACTCCTACCTAATTCCCCCCATAATCCATATATAAAGTTAATTGTTTTATTATTCCCAGAATTAAGCAAAGTAATAGTATGCAGAACACTCATAGTTAAATAACCACCAGTTGCCCCGCCCATAACTGCTTCTTTTACACCAAATTTCCTTATATTGGGAATTAAACCTTTTTTATCAAGATAGTGGTTTAATCCCTCTACAGCGCCATAAATTGCCGCAATTCCAAGAGCTCCAAATGCCACAGGTCCAACTTCATTACCTCCAAAAACACTATAAAAGCCTCTAGCAAGACTATTTGCTTCCCTATCACCATTCCTCAATAAAATTTGAGTAGTAAAGGCATTAGCTATTGCACTGCCTATTAAAGCAACATCTAACCCATATCTTTTTCCATATTCTTTCAGAGAACTTAACCAATACCCTCTTTCATGATCTCCTTCACTACATAATCTCATCTCTTCCAAAACCCCTTCAGATACCTGCTCTAATCCTGGATTTTCATATCTATCCATTTTTCTCTATTTTGTTATAATTTGATTATATAAAATTATCGCCAACCTCAAAACCCAGATAAATCACCACTAAAAGTCATCTACAATCAAAAGCACCGAAAATTACATATAAAACTCGGTACATATCCCTTTGTAAAACTTAATATCAAGATTTATAACCTTCGTCACCCAATCAACAAACGAAAAGTTTATAAAGTTTAAGTTACTTACAATTAACATAAAATAGATTATAGGTTAAATAAACATGCCAAACATTAGAGAAGGACTACAAAACTTTAATCCTTGGTGGACCCAAGAATTTAAACTTAAATTTAAAGAAAGAAATCTCTACACCAAACTTCAGAAATTCCTTCCTTTACCACAAATAATTGCTTTAACCGGTTTAAGAAGAGTTGGAAAAACCACCCTGATGTACAAATACGTAGATGATGCCATAAAAAATGGGTTCCCCTCCAGAAATATAGTATATTTTTTGTTTGATGAATTTAAAGGCATAGAAATAAGAGACATTATTAGAGAGTACGAAATAACCGCAGAAAAAGATTTAAGAAAAGAAAAATTTATTTTGCTACTTGATGAAATCCAAAAGTTAAATGAATGGGAAAACCAATTAAAAAGTATTTATGATATGTACAAAGAAAATATTAAAATAATAATATCTGGTTCAGAATCTTTATTTATAAGAAAAAAAACTAAAGAAACTTTGGCGGGCAGGATTTTTGAATTTAAATTAGAACCTCTTTCGTTTAAGGAATTTCTTTCGTTTAAAGAAGTTAATTTTAAACCATTAGGCATTTACGAAAGAGAATTAAAAAAATTATTTAATGATTTTATCCTTACTCAGGGTTTTCCTGAACTAGTTGATATAAAAGAAAAAGAGATCATAAGCAAGTATATCAAAGAAGGAATAATAGAGAAAATTATTTATAAAGACATCCCAGAATTATTCAAAGTTAAAGATATATCAGTAATAGCTTCTCTGCTTAATTTGATTACTGAAGAACCAGGGCAACTTATAGAAATTTCAGATCTTGCAAATCAACTAAAAATTTCAAGACAAACACTTTCAAATTATTTAATTTACTTGGAAGATTCTTTTTTAATTAAAAAATTATATAACTTTTCAAGAAATAGAAGAAAAGTAGAAAGAAAATTAAAAAAATATTATCCTTCGATAATTTCAGTAGATATTTTATTTAAAGAAGATGATTTTTTCAAGTCTAAGATATTCGAATGTTTTATCGTTAATCAATTAAATGCAGAATTTTTTTGGAGAGATCCATATAAAAATGAAGTTGACATAATTATGACAAAAAATAAAGGAATAATGCCAATTGAAATTAAATACGGAAAAATAGATTTTAAGGGTATTCTAGCGTTTATGAAGAAATTTAAAGTCGATAATGGTTATATTCTTTCATCAGAAAAAGAAGAAATAAAGAAATTCAACGAAAAAATAATTTCAATAATCCCAGCATTCAAATTTTTATTAAAAAAAGAATAAATTGTTTTAAATAGCCTATTTTAAATAATTTAAGAAATCTTTTTTATTTAGGCAAATTCCCCAACAAATAAGCCCCGCCATAAACAACACCAGCAACTAAAGCAGCTAATCCAATTTTTCTTAATTTGCTTACCATTTTTTAAATTTCTTTTCCGAAGTTTTCTTTCCTAAAGAAGATTGCATCTCTTCCAAAATACTATCAGATACTTCTCCTAAATCTTTATTTAAAGGTCTATCCATTTTTCTTTAATTCTGTTTTTAAAGTATAATACTTTGATTTCCACTAGTCTTTGACTAGTGGCGTAAGCAAACTATTTCTTATCCAAAATAAAATAAAAAAACTAGTGCAGTAATGTTTTGCACTAGCAAATTCAACCTAGTGTAAACTTTCTTCTGCACATTAATAAAGTTTTCGTGAGGTGGTTTAATAAGAAAAGACTTAACAGAGGAATAAATGCTATACCTTATGAACTGTATACTTAGGAAATTGACTTAACATTACAACAACGTTTATATACTCTGAAGATATTAATAAAACCACTATGGATCCAATAAACATACTAAAAGGCAAACAACAATACTCTGCAAAGGAAGGATCTATGCTCTTGGCAGTAAGTCCTATAATTGAAAATGCACCTTATCAAGTTAGCCGAGGGTATAGAGAAGCAATTTTTGCTGGTAATAGTGGAACGTGTACCTGCGCAAGTTCTAATTCAGGTCCTTCTTGTAGAGCAACAGGCCTTGAAGAGAAAGTATAAATCTATATTTAATCTTTATTAATATGGATAACGGAACTTTGAATTTATTAGAAAGTATAGGATTTACTGATGAAGTTGAGGAAGTCGTTGCAATAACCGATGAGCCAAAACTTCCTAGCTATATGTGCTTTACAAATGAAACCACCAAGCAAATATATAACGTTGATGGAGTTTTAGGTAGGGGACTAGATATAGACGAAACTTCTGCAAAAATTAAAGCAGTAGGCGAATGTTTAGAGAGACTTTGTTTGGTTAATCCACAAGAACACTTGTTTTGTGTTTCAAAATTTGATCATAATCATGGATTTTTAGATCCGGCAATTTTTGATTGTTACGCAGAAGGGCAAGTGGGCAATAAAAGAAAATTCCTAACTGAAAGAAGAGAAGGGGTTTATAAATGGTGGCCTATTCACGATTTAAATTCTGGAAGAACAAAGTATATCCCTGCACAGATGATATTTTTATCAGATCATTTTAAAGAAGAAATACCAATCCGTAAAGAAAGAATTAGTACAGGAGCAGCATTAGGCCCTATTGATGGAGGATTAGCTTTAAAAAATGGCCTTTTAGAAGTAGTAGAGAGAGATGCATGTATCTCAGCATACTTAACGAGAAGAAAAGTAAAAAGAATAGTTAACCCTCCAGAGGATGTTAAGAATCTAGTAAGGTATCTCCAAAGGTATCGTATTGAAACCCATGTATTTGATGTGACTACCGATTTAGATATACCTGCTGTAATGGCTATAACTTTAGACTATACAGGAATTGGTGATGCTGTAAATGTTGGATCAAAAGCATCTACAAATTATGCCCATGCTATTACTTCTGCTATTCATGAAGCTATACAATGTAGAGCTTCTAGTAGATTATTAAAGGCACTTCAGCCAATAGAGAAAACCCCTACCGCTAAAAATATATTTACTATGTATGATCGTTTTAGTTACTGGGGCCTAGTAGAAAGAATTGAAGATTTAAAATTTTGGACAGCTACTGAAGAGGCTATTGAATATGATGAATTAAGAGAAAGAGATATAGAATTCACAGAAGCGGTACGGAATATTACCCTAAGGAATTTTCATATATTTGCAGCAGACCTAACTCTTCCAAAATTAAGAGAAAAGGGATTTGAAGTTCTTAAGGTAGTTATTCCAGAACTACATCCTTTATACCTAGATGAAAGAGCAAAAGCATTATATAGTGTTCATCATGGAGAAATTAAGGAAGATCCACTATTAAAACCACATCCAATAACTTAAAAATGCTGCGCGAAATTAAAGAATTTTATGAAAAAACAAAACTAAGAGAGCAAGAAGTAATAGCTACAGAGCAGGAGCTTCCAGTCACTTTTGTTCACATTTTCCATAAAAAATATCCAAGGTTTCCATCTATTCAACTTCCTATGTGTGGAGATGGTCAGCTAGAGATATTATTGTCTAAAAGAAGATCTGTTAGGGAATTTTCAGGTAAACCTATAAATTTTCAACAAGTGTCTTATACTCTCCATTCTTGTGGAATAGTAAGTTCTAATGGTAATTTTGAGAGAAGAACTTATCCTTCTGCTGGGGCAAGATTTCCTATTGAAATCTATCTAATATCTTTTAATGTTGATGGTTTAAAACAAGGAGCTTATCATTATGATGTTTTGGATCATGTTCTTGAAATTTTATGGGAGCAAGATTTGAATCCAAGTCAACATGAAATAGTTTCATCACCAGTAAAGAATTCTTCTGCTGCTATAGTGCTTACTTCTGTTATAGCAAGAACAGAAGTCAAATATGGTCACAAAGCATATCCTTTCTCACTTCTTGAAGCAGGGCATATAGGACAAAACATACAACTTGCTTGTGCAGATCATGGGATAGGTTGTTGTCCTGTTGGTGGTTTTGTTAATGATAAAATTACTAAAATACTTGATCTCACAGCAGATGAAATCCCTCTTTATGTACTAGCCTTGGGTAGTTTAAGTAAAAATGATAATAAAACCAATTCGTAAAGAAGATAAAACTAGGGTAGAATTACATCTCTTCTTAGACAGTATAGATTTATTACAAAAAGAGGAGATCTTAAACAATTTATTAATCAATATTCCTATAATAAACGGAATAGGATATGCTGGGTATAAAGAGAAAAAATGGTTAAGTCAAAGTTTAGAATGGTTGGTTTTTGGACAAAAAGAAAGAAAGGAAAGAGAATTTTCTTTTGAACTTGATAAAGAAAAAGAGAAAGAAATTAAAAAGATTAGTAGAGATGTAATCATGTCTTGTCAAAAATATATAGCTTCAAAATTATTCATTTTTGTGTTCCCAAGCTTTAATGAGTTTGCAATAAAAAAGATGCATGGTATTTCTGGAATTTCTCCTTGGAGGAATACTATTTTGATTTCATTATCTTTAGTTAAAAATTGGCAAATTGCCTTAAAAGAAACAATTTGTCATGAAATAGCACATGCAATATCCCCTTACTATAATATGGAGAATTTGAGTGTGGGGGAGGGGCTCATATTCGATGGAATAGCTGAACATTTTAGAGAGACTATAGTTAATGGAAAAAAATCACCATGGACAACAGCAATATTAAAAAAAGAGGCTAAAAGTATCCTTGGCCAAATTAAGACTAAATTAAATGCTACAGACCTTAGTTTTTATAGAGAGGTTTTTTTTGGAACAGGGAAGTACCCCCTTTGGGCAGGCTATGCAATTGGTTATCATCTTGTTGAAGATTATTTAAAAAAACATAGGTTAGTAGATTGGAAAAAAATTATTAATACCGATCCTAAAACTATTTTAAAAGAAGCTAAAATTAAATAATTAAGATTTCTAAGGTTGGTAATCCCCTCTTCGAATAGGTCTTGGAGGTGTCACTTTGAGATCCACTGATGGACGCTTATCCATTACTACGATTGGGTTTTCCAAATATTGGCCTCTGGAAGAGCAGACAGATCTTTCTCTCCTCTCTATTGCTTCATTCGCTGACGTTTCTATTTCATCCATTGTCTGTACGGGATGCGTATGGGCTAACTCATTACATCTATAAATCATATATCTCATCATACTTCTCTCGGATTTTATTTTACTCAATCCTTTTAAACTTTTCTCTTTTAGACTATGTTAAATTAATTAATGCTGATATCATTAATTTAGGTTCTATATTCATAGAACCTTTAGTTACAAAATGAGTATTGCTTCATTCCATCTAAGTTTTTCTTCTTGATTTACTCTAGGCCTTAACAAATTATAGAAATACATCCAACCCTCACACCATAAATTAGCATATTCTAAGGATAGAACAGTTTCTTTATCAAAAGAACATACGGAATTCTTATGGGTGGATATAAAAAAAGCTTTAAAGATATTAAAAACTCAAGATACAAAAAAATTAATTATAAAAGTAAATAAATATATTATTAATAAATATTTTCTGGAAGATCTGGCATGACAATTGAAAGTACTATAAAACGTAAATTACCAGAGCATTTTTTATATGTAGGAAAAATTAATTCTTTCCAATATAGAAATAAAAATCAAATATACCCTCGGGGGTTTTTATTTTAATTTTACCTTTTTTCAATTCAGTAAAAAATTTGTCCAGCCCGTCTATTAAATGACGATCAATCATAATAAAAAGACCGTTCTTTTTCAGAGCGTTTTTAATATTAGTTAAGATCTTAAATAGTTCACTATTATTTAATTCATTAAAAACCATTGTTTCAATAATACTGTCATATCTGCCTAGTATTTTGGTTTTAGTTAGGTCTGCTTCAATTACCTTAATATTTTTCAAAATTTTTTTGCTTCTAGCAATATCAAGCTCATTCTTAGAAATATCCAAAAGAGTAATATCTTTAAATCCGTTTTTTACAAGCTCTTCCGCTACAATACCCGTTCCTGCCCCCAAATCAAGAATTTTAATTTCTTTGGAAATATTTAATTCTTTATAGAAGTTTAGTAAAATAGATCCAATTTCTTTTTCATGTGGAACAAAACTTTCGTAATTTTTTGCTATATGATTATAGTAATTTTTATAATCTTCATCTATTTTTATAATTCTTATTATATCTAAATTTATATTTTTTATTAGGTATAGTTGAAAAGTAAAGTTTATCTAGCTTAATCATACTTATCATATGTTGTAAAGGTTTAAAAGATTTTTGTAAAAACAAAGTTTCAACAGAATTTGTTTATTTTACTTCTTGTCAAATTTACAAACCATATAAGAAATATTTTGAATTTTAAGCCCCGAATAATTCAAGAGGTGCATATGGCAAGGGCATCAATAGAATCGGAAATTGACTTCGGATATCTTCATATAATTTCAAATAATCTCTCAAA
>JACPIM010000012.1 GCA_016188045.1 Candidatus Woesearchaeota archaeon
AGGAAAATATAACGTTATTGTAACGACATCTATCGGAGAAGAAGGAATATCTCTCGGTCAACTAGACACAGCTATTTTTTTCGACCAAGCCGCTTCTGGAATTAGGAGAATTCAAAGAACTGGAAGAGTCGGAAGGCTTAAGGCTGGAAGAATAATTCATTTAATAACTAAAAATACCCGAGACCAGGCATATCATTGGAAATCTCACAGAGATGTTAAAAAAATGAAAACCCTTGTTTCAGGATTACAATCAAGATTAGAAAAACATAAGTTATTTTTCCTTTTAAATATTTATTAAAAATAGAATTTTTTCCATGTTTCATCAGATATTCATATCCTGATCCATCTATAACCATCAAAACAATTTTTTTATATCCTTTTAATTCATTTTTATTTAAAATTCTTAATGGTGGGTAACTCATTTTGGCTCCAAGAGCTTTTCCAATAGAGCTTACTAAGTTTAAGATGCTTCCATTTTTGTAATTTGGTTTTATTTGTTTCATATTATCTAATATACCCCCCTCTTTGCAAAGCCCATAGCTTCCTATACTCTCCTTTTTTATTAATTAAATCTTTATGTTTCCCAATCTGAACAATTCTTCCTTTTTTCATAACAATTATCCTATCTGCTTTCATTATTGTTGAGAGCCTATGCGCGATTATTATTGCAGTTCTTCCTTTCATCAATTTTTGCAAGTCTTTTTGTATTTCATGCTCTGTTTCAGAGTCTAAAGAAGATGTAGCTTCATCTAAAACAAGGATTTTTTTATCAGCTAATATCGCTCTCGCAATTGAAACCCTTTGTTTCTCTCCACCGGATAACTTAACTCCTCTCTCTCCAACAATGGCCTCTTCATTATTTGGAAACTCTTTTATTATCTTGTCAAGTTGGGCAAACCTTATTGCTCCCATCACTTCGCTTCTTGATGCATTTGGTTTGGAAAAAGAAATATTATTGTAAACTGTATCATCAAATAAAAATCCCTCTTGAGGCACAACACTCATTTCTTCTCTTAATGATTCTTGTTTAAATCCTCGTATATCCTGATTGTCTACCAATATCTCGCCAGAATCAACATCATAAAACCTGTAAAGTAGTTTTACTAAAGTAGTTTTACCACAGCCAGAATGCCCAACTAAAGCTATTTTCTCATTCTTCTTTATTTTCAAATTTAGATTATTAAATATCCTTCTTTTCCCATAATTAAAAGATATGTCCTTAAATTCAATATCTCCATTTTTTATTTTCATTTGTCCAACATTCGGCAGATCTTTTACTTCTCTTTCTATTCTAGAATACTGAAATAGTGATTCAAAATCAGCCATAACCCGATAAAGTTCCCTCAATCCGTGAACAAACCAAAACAAAGGCCCCATCAAACTAAGATAGACAGTAGAAATAAAAACTAAAGTCCCTACAGTCAATTCTCCATCTAAAAATTTAACAATAGGAAAATACATCAAGAAAAAAGTACCAATTCCCAGAATAAGGCTCTGCCCAGACTCCAACCACCTGAAATAATTCCAATGAAAAACAGAGGTTCTTCTAGTAATATTAGTAAGACCCTCAAATCTCTTCTTTATAAATTTCTCCTTACCAAAGTATTTTATAGAATCTATATTCGTAAAAATATCCCCAATATTTGCTTTCTCAATATCTTCTGCTTCATTAGCCACTAAATTTGCTCTTTGTTGATAATGTTGATTTATAAAACTATAGACCACAAAAACAAATATGGTTATGATAATTATAATCGTTGAAGTAATATCAAAAAAGGCTAAGGAAACACCAACAACAATGGTCTGAAATAACATAGTTGCAAAATTAAATACCAAAGTATCGGTCATTCTTTCAATCGCTCTTCCCCCTCTTGAAAGTCTTGAAATTAAGCTACCTGTTTTATGGGAAACATGAAAAGAATGGGAAAGGTAGATTAAATGATTAAAGAATTTTCTTTTCAGATCCAATATCAAATTTGCATCTAATCTGTTTAACAAATGTATATTTAACCATTTACTTATAACCCTAATGAATAGATTACCAATGAATATGCCAACTACAATTAAGATTATTTGAATAAATCTTTGTTTAGCTAAAGAACCATTTACAAATTCAGTTCCCTTATCAATAATAACCTTAAACAAAAATTTATCTAAAACACCACTCGCTTCCATCAACAAAACAAAAGCTAAAACACCTAAAAATAGAATCTTGTACCTGCTTAAAAGCCCAAAATATATTTTTAAATCATACTTAAAATCTATTTTTCCATCTTTTTTCATAAAAGCCCCTTTTCATTGAAATTAAAATAAACATAATTTATAAATTCTATGTTATCTTTAAAATGCGGATGATAATCTCAAAACAGCAATTCCTAAAAAATAAGAAAGTTTATATTAAAAAAATTAAGCAAGGTTCGGTCTTTATTTACCCAACAGATACAATTTACGGCATTGGTTGTATTTCAACAAATAAGAAATCAATAAATAGAATAAAAGAAATAAAACAAAGAACAAACAAGCCATTCTCAATAATAGTTCCGTCTAAGAATTACATTTTAAAAAAGTGCAAATACAATAAAAACTTAAAAAAACACTTAAAGAAACTTCCAGGCAAATATACTTTAATCCTAGAATTAAAAAATAAAAAACTTTCCCCAAATAAAATTAACACAATAGGTGTAAGAATCCCTAAACATTGGTTCTCAAAAATAGTCAAAGAAATAAATCTTCCAATAATAACAACCTCAGTTAATATTTCAAACAACCCTTATATGACATCTTTAAAAGACTTAAGCACAGAAATAAAATCAAAAGTGGACTTTATAATTTATCAAGGTCATTTAAATAACAAGCCAAGTAAAATAATAAATTTAATTACAAATCAAATAATAAAAAGAGAATAACTAAGCAATAATTTCAATTTTATCTAAGATCTTATTGTTCCGTTCTTTAGTTATCAAGTCAAAAACTCTGATTAATTCTCTAGCCAGCATATTTTCTTCATTTATCTTGTATAATTTAGCTTTTCCGATAGTTCTTGTAAATTTAACCAACTCCGATTTAACCATTGAATTAAATATCCTATGTAATTTAGTCCAACCAACATCTGCTTGCTCAGCTATGTCTGTTAAACTCCAATCTAATCCTCTGCCATTTATCAAAACTTC
>JACPIM010000014.1 GCA_016188045.1 Candidatus Woesearchaeota archaeon
ATCCAAACTAACGCAGCAAAAATTAATATCAACCAGGGCTTATATCCTTTGAATAGTTCAATAACTCCAAATAAATCTATCATGCTTCTAGTTCCTTTATCAGCTCATCAGGGGTTATTTCAATTACTCTCTGAACCATTAATTCTTTTCTTCCAAACATCTCATTTTTATTTACTTTTCCTATTATCACCAATTGTTTTCCTAGAAGTTCTTCTCTTATTTTGTCAAAATTCTCAGGTTTGTCTTTTAATTCTTTTATTTTCTCAGAACTTAAGTTTAATAATCTCTCAACTTGATTCCTAAAAGCAACGACCCTTATGTTATCCGTTCCATCATCTAAAAATAAGTTTAAAATGGGAACTAAAACTTCACTCACACTGCCATGGGTCTTGCAGCTAAATTTTCCATCGCTCATTTCTAATTTTTTACTGCATTGAGGACAAGCCTCATAAAACCTTGGTTCAAAAATCTGAACTATGGTTCCCAATACTCCAACGCCATTGTCATTCTCATTTAGCTCGGAGATTTTCTTCCTTGCAAAATCAAAACTTTGTCTATTATTCACCTCTATATCCTCACCTGAAGAATCGATCTCAACATCGCCTTTGTTCCCAACATGCAATTCTTTAAAAATACCATTAGACTTAACATAACCATTCTTTAATTTCAAAACACTGCCTTCTTTTATTTTATTATCTTCTATCAATTTTATATGGTTAGTATCCCATAAAGCAACCCTTATTATTCCAGTATCGTCTCCTAAAACAAAACTTCCAACTCTTCCTTCTCTGTTCTCTTTTTTAAATTCAACAATAGGATTTAATTGTATAACTTTTCCTTTAATCACAACATTATTCATCCCGGTTAATAATCTATTAACTTTTAATTCTCTAGTAATATCAAATAATTTAACTCCTAGTTCATTAGCAACTATATGCGCAGCCCCTTCCTTGCTTATTAGATCAGACAATTTAGTTAATTTTTCTTTAATTTTATACTCTATTTCTTCATTAGAAAGATTTTTTTCCTCTTTTATTTTAGAAATTATTTCTTCATAACCTACATTAAACATCTTAAAGCTAAAAAAGAACAACTTATATTAAAACATTATGGTTATGCAGTATTAACATTAAAATTTTTTTAATATTTCTCTTCCTTAATTAATTTGCCTTTCTTTTTAGCCTTGATCATTTCTTTTTCCGCAATTTTCATAATTTTTAAAATAACTTCTTTAGGAATGTCAACTTTTAAGTCTTCTTTAAGCTCAACTAAAAAATCATATAAAAAAACAGGAAAAATACTATCTCCTATCTTTGTCTGTCTTATACTTTCCCCTATAATTATATTCCAATCAATCTTAGTTTTTTCAAGAATAGCTTTGACATCAATTCTGTCTCCTGCTCTCTCAGTAGCACTTTTTAATAAAATAATATCCTCCAACATAACAATTTTTATGGTAAGATTACTATATTCATAAACCTTATTTACTCTATTAATCATTTCATCTGTGACCTTAAAGCAGATTATTTTTCTTATAAATAAATCAATCCTCGCTTCTCCAAATTCAAAAAGCAAAGGTACATCTCGTTTTCTAGCATACAATAATCTCGTACTTTTTTCTAAAAATCCGATATCCTGAAGAATTTCAACAACAGCGTCCCTATCACTTATATTCAAAAACACCAAATCAATATCTTTGGTATTTTCTTTAACACCATAATACATCATAGCACTTCCACCTATAACATAACATTCTATTTTATGTTTCAATCTTTCTCCTATCGCTAAAAATAATTCTTCTTGTTTACCTAAATTGATCATTCTTTATACCTCATCAAATCTGCCTTATTCAAATCTATG
The DNA here is from genome assembly GCA_016188045.1 of Candidatus Woesearchaeota archaeon. Taxonomy (GTDB): domain Archaea; phylum Nanobdellota; class Nanobdellia; order SCGC-AAA011-G17; family JACPIM01; genus JACPIM01. The sequence goes on from JACPIM010000014.1 coordinate 1,861, forward strand.
AAAACCCGCCATTTATTTTCTATATCTTTAAAATCTCTAGATTTTAAATTTGGGTAAAGGTATTTATTCTCATTTCCTGCTTCTAAAAGTCTTTTTCTTATCCTGCCATCCATTTTTTTAATTTTAATAAATTTTTTTGCTACGTCATATAAAGCACCAACTTTTCTCCTAGATTTAAAATATAATGCCCATTTGTATAATTCTGGCCAATTTCTTACTTTTTTATATAGGGCTAACATAGCCAAATGTAACCTATCTTCATTAGTTGAAGCAGCCCAGGCAATAGTTTCTTCAATGCTTATTCTCCTACCTATAACCCTATGTTCATATTTTTCCCAAACTTTTATTGGGGAATATTTGTTTATAATATCATAATAACCAGGATTTCCAATGCTTATTTTAGGGAGTTTAGTTATTCTATAAAGTCTTTTTTTCCCCTTTCCTATTCTTGTCTCTATTAATCCTTTTTTTCTTAAAGAATAGATATACTGGATTGCCGTATCCCTTTTTATCCCTAATTTTGACATAACAGAGTCTATGGTTTGTAGCCCTTCCAGATTTTTTACTATGTTTTCAGATATTACCATAAGGTATGATGTAAACGAACTAATATATAAACTTTACGCTATTTTTTACAATTTTAACATTGCTTTGGTATTTTGAATTTCATCACAGGAACTACAAAACCAACCCGATCTAAAGGAATTTCATAATCTAAAAAACTTTTTTCAATAAGGCATTCATCTTTACATTTAATATTTCTAAAAATCTCGCTTTTAGTTATACATTGATTTGATTTTGAAAATTCACTGTAAATCCTCTCAAAAACACTTAAACTAAACCTTTTAAAGTTATATTCATATTTAAGTTTCTTTGAAATGCTCATTAAATTATCTTCTTTAGTTCTCTCGGTTTTTTCTCCACTTAGACAATCTTCATCTGGACACTCTTCATCTAAAGGCCTATCTCTTAAAACTAATTCATCATTAAATTTAACACTTGCTTTGTTATCTTCTATAGTAATTTCAAAATTTTTAGGCAATATTATTTCATATTCTGCTTCAAAACTTGCCTTATTGAGATAATATCTAAAATTTTTTTCTAGAGAATTCTTAAAAATAGTTTTAACATCTGGATAAGGATTATCATTCCATACCAAATCTCTTTTTCCACCACCATTCTCGCTTATTTCAGAAATTGTTTTAAAAATAGCATTCTTAAAAGCTTGCTCATAATAAAAATCAATCTCGTTTAACTTAATCTCTTTTATTATTAACCACTTTGTGCTATGCTCCCCAACATTATAGTCTGCTTTTCCATGACCGACCACAATTAAAACATAGTAAGCATACCCAACTAAAAAAAGGCTTAAAATTGCGATTATTCCCAAAAACTGTGCTTTTTTATTCATTTTTCTCGTAAACTAAAAAAATAATTTTCTCTCCATTTCTATCTGGAAATGAAACTTTAATCGGTAGTATAAATTTCTCTTCTTTTTCTTTTAGCTGTTCCTCGCTATAGACTTCTAAAACAATATTTTTTCCAGTTGTTTCCTTTATATTTTTTTGAATCTTTTCCATTTCCAATTTGATCTTATCATCTTCCTTGCTGGCTATTAGATTAGACAAGCTATCATACTCAGTTTCAAGATTTGATATTGAAAAAGAAATATCCTGTATCAAAGACTCAGAAATGAAATCTGAATAACTACCAGCACCAATTTCAGTAGTTGTTCTCTCACCCATAATGCCAAAAATTATATAAGAAAATAATAAAACAACAATAATTAAAATAAAAGCAGATATTATTTCTAAACTTTCTGCCATCCCATTTTTATTCATTTTTTATCACCAAAATATTTACCTTTAGTTTATTTACACCATCAAAATAAGTAAGTTCATTGCAATAAATTGATTTAGTATTGCATAATCCAAATAAACTTCCGTATTTATCTTTGTTCACTATAATTTTCTTATCTTTATAACTTATTTCAGCACCATAATCTTTAGTCTTTAAACATTTTTCAACATCATTAAGTTTTGTCTCATCTAGTTTATTACCTGTAGTTGAACAGTGAATTAAGCTATTAAAGAATTCTTTACTCTCTACTTCCCAAGTATCTACTTTTTTAACAGCACTAGAACCAATCATAGCGCTAAAACTTAATAAAAAAATTATTAATATTAAAATTCTTGCAATAGACAAAACAAGTTCATAACTTGTGTAAAAATCGCCTTTTTTATTCATTTTTCTTAATCTCTATACCTAAATCGGTTTTTTTAAGTGATATTTTGCTAGTATCGCCAACTAAACTTTGTTTAGCCTGTTCTATTCCTTTATATCTAACTATCACGTTGTTTTCTTTTAATTCAACATCATAATCTTTATCTAATTCGTAATTAACAGTAATTGAATTATCACTAGATATCATTCTATTAAGTAATAAAGCAACATCTTTTGCATAAAAATCCGCCTTAAAATCGACAAAAACATCTTTATCGGGAGATTTGAAAGAATCTATTTTATAATAAAGAATTAAAAAAACAGCTATAGCCAAAACTACCCAGAAATATTTTATTAATACTTGACTATCCATAAAAAACAAAATATCTTTTTACTTTATAAATATAGTCTTTCCTTCTTTTCTTAAGATTAAAAGAAAAGATTCTGTACTTGTAAGAATCGGATCATTCAACATAATAAAATAATGTTTAGGATTAATTTCAGAATCTTCAGTTTTAATACCTAATCCATTATATCTCTTAATGGTATCTTTATCTCTGTAGATTTTACCCTCTATCTTTTCTATTTCATTGAAAGTTACACATTGTAAACTGTTAGTTTCACAAAATAAGTATATGTTGTCTAAATCAATTTTTTCCTGGCTTTGTTTGATTTTACACTTACAAATACAGGCTTTATCATCACAGACATTTGGTTTATTAACACTTCTTATTGTAGAATATGCAACACCACCAGAGAGACCACCAGGAGATTTTTGTCTGGGAACGCCAAGCAACATACCACTAAAGTCTAATCCCTTACTCTCTTTATCAAAACCAACCAAGAAAACGCTAGGCTCAAGATAAAATTGAATTATATTAGAAACACTTTCTTCATATTTATTAATCTCATCAAAAACGGTTACAGGGGTTCCTCGCTCTTTATCACTATTAGGAATAAATATACCAACAAATTTAACTATTACAAAAATTATTAAAACTGCAAAGGCAATTCCTACTACTAAACCAATCAAACCCTGTAATGTAGTAAAATCTCCTTTCTTCATATATTAAAATAAAAGAATAAGAATATTTAATTATTGTGTTTTATCAAAAATCACCTGGATTGCCCCCAGGACATATAGGTTTACCTTCATCATCATTACAAGAAACACCTATAGTAGAGCCACTACAATAATATTTAACTGTAGTACCACCGCTACCAACATCAACATTACCATCATTATCAAGATCCATACTAAAAGGTTGTTTACAATATGCAGATGTTCCTCTTATTGCGGCCGGAAAAGACCTAGCTTGTTCACATCTCTGCCTACAAGTTTCAATAGCTAAATTCCTATCAGTTCCAGCAGTAGTTCCATAAAATATACTTCTTATACTCTTGCTTAAACTAGAAGTTCCACCTAAGAAAAATACAGCAACAACAATTAAAACTATAACCAACAAAATTATAACAATTAAAGTGTTTAAACTTAATTCTTGACCTTTTTTATTCATTATATCACCTTTTTGTTTAATTTTATATATTTTCTCTTATTTATAAAATTTTTGGATTTATTTCCATATAATTGCATAACTAACCAGGTCCTTCTGCTCCCTCCAAACAAAACTAATTCCAAAGTCTTTACAGTAATCTGGACTATTTTCAACCAAAATTCCAGAACCGCTAGTACTACCTTGCATTTTAAATTCACAGTACGGCGGAACTATTTCACTTAATTCAGTAAGAGGAATTGGTCTAAACAATACAGTAACAAGAGCAGTCACGCCATTAGCATCTTCAAAATCAACATAAACCGTTATTCCACTATACCCTTTCTTCAGGGCAGTTCTTGATATAGGAGAACTTTTAATCCCTTTATCAGTCTCTGCAACTACCAAAGGATATAATTCAAATGAACCAGCCTTCATACCACTCTTGGTCTCTTCCATTACATTCATTTCAAAATCTTTAATATCTTCGTGGTAAAGATAATCTTTATAGTTATCGTCAAATTTAGTCCTCATATCACGATATTTAGATAAATACTCTTTTTTTGTATTGGTGGTTTTTGCCAATAATCTCGCAAACCAATAGTAAGAATAAGCGAGAAATCTTTTTTCACGCTCATTGACGGTATCCTTAATCTGTATATTTGTAGCACGAGTATAGTAACCAGAGGAATCTCTCCTATATGCGCCTGCTTTATTAGAATCAGTACTACTTATTTTATCAGCTCTAGTTTCGTATAAATCAGCGCAGTAAAGTAAAATAACAATTTTATTTGCGCCACTACATAATTTCACCGCTTCCTGATCAAATTTGTCACTATTTAAAATTTCAGCAAACCTTCTAGCATCAGAATTAGGATATTCCTTTCTTAATTTTTCTAAAGTGCCAGTATCCAGGTTTGTTTTATATTGTTTATATAACCCATCTGCTTTTTCTTCATCACCTGTTTGTTTTTTAGCTAAGTTATCCTCTGCTATCTTTACGTCATTACAATCTTCTTTTTTTAATAAGTTTATATCATCATTTGATATACTTCCTTTAGGATCTTTTGAATTCTTACATATATCAATATACCTTTGAGGATCATTCCTTAATATATCATCCAAATAATGTTCAGGATTTTTCTTAACATCTCCGCTAGTCCCTCTCAAAGAGATACCATCTGTACCAGTAGTTTGATTAAATAAGCGAGTAAAGATACTACCTTCCTCTCTATGTTTTACTAAAAAAGAATAAATAATAAAAATTGCAACAACTATTAAGATTATTATAGCTATTATTACAGGCCAGCCACCAATACCCTCTTGTCCTTTCTTCATTCTCATTTAAAACCTTCTAATAACTTAAAAAAGCTTTCGCTTAAAGTTTTAGAATTTCCTGAAATAAAAAATATCACAGCAAAAACAACAACCAATATAATTAAAATATATACTATTACTTCCATTGAACTCATTCCTTTTTTCATTTAATTAAACCACCAAAATTTCTAAGTCCTTCAAATATAGATACTTTATCTTCACTTGCATTTTTAATAGCAATTATAAGTAATAATGCAATTATAGCAATAGCTAACCAAATTAACCAACCACCTAATGTTTCCCATTCTAATCTTCCTTTTTTATATAATAATCTCATTTTAAACCATTATGCCCTTTTGTTTAAATGCATATACCTCACATTTTTTCTTTATGTCTTCTGGCTTTCCAATTACTATCCCGGACTGCATTCCAGTTGAACGTTTTGCGATATAAAAACTTATCAATAAATCCTGGTCTTTACTCATCGTAAATACAGTTTTAGCATCCCCTTCTAAAAGAAGGTCTTTAATAGTCCCAGCTTTAGCAACTTCATCTCTGAGATCCTGCGCAGAAATTTTAAATTCGTTTGATGTTTTTTCAATATAGCAAACTAGGCAATAGTTTTTTTGACTTAAAATAGAGCTCCAAAAATCAGTAAAATCTAATTTACCATCCCAATATTGATAGGAACAATCATAAATATCCTTAACTAATTCCCTCTTAATGTTTTCACTAGTTTCATCTACAAAAAATTTATTTTTAGTAATACACTTTAAATTCTCCAGAGGATTGCCTGTCCCAAGAGAAATAAATTTAGAAGTTCTAGAAGCTAAAACACTCTGTCTACAAACTTCGCTATCAGTTCCGCTTTCAATTCCTCCTTTAATAGAATTATATATAAAAATGATAACAATTAAACCGGCAATAACTAACAAAAGCCCAACCAAATAGTAAGCTTCCATTCCTTTTTTATTCATCCTAATATCCCTCTAACAATTCCAATAATTATCCCACCAACTATCAAAACAAAAAGAATAACTAATAAAAGTATAACTAAACCTTTCAGCTCCACATTAAGATTTATCTCCTATACCTTAATCCACTATAACTGCTTGCTTTATAGTTCATTATAACTATTATTACTCCAGCAAGAATTATCAATCCCTGATACATATTCCCGCTACTAGGAATAACTGAAAGAACTGCAATTCCTTGCCCAACTAAAATAGGTAATAATCCTAAAAAAATTACCACCAAACCAAATATAAAATTTATTAATTTCATTTTATCCCTCCTTTCTCCACCTGAATAATGAATAAACTCCAACTATAAAAGAAACAATCAATAAAAGTTGTAAAATAGTCTGCATTAAAAATGGATCAACTGGTATGTAATAAGCCCAACCACTTAATACATACCCTCCTTCACTTCCAAGCCAAAAATAGAATATTATATACCCGACAGAAGCCATTACTCTACTAGCACTGCTTCCCTTAACAAAAGCCCATAAAATCAAAAATACCAGTCCTAATAATACCAATAATCCGAATATGTTACCAAACGCAGCACCACCAAATCCGCCACTTAATATCCCACAAACCAAGCCGCCCCTAAAAGCAGCCCATCTAGCCAAGCCAAAACTTAAAGCCAAGGCAACAGCTAAGCTAGCTATATCCCCTTTTTTATATGTATTTTTCCCAAAAGTTTGATGTGCAATAAAATAGAATATCAAAAACAAAACAACGAAATCAACTAACCAAGAATAATTAAAGCATAGAGAATCTAGAGGATTATAACCAAAGATTCCAAATCCAAAAGGACTAGTGCCAAAAGGATAATTCTGATATCCTACATCTCTAAAAGCAACTTGCCCATATGTAATAAAACTAAATAGACTAATTAAAACTAAAAACAACACCGCTTTTTTTAAGTTCATATCACTTACTCCTATTTATAAAATATTTAAATCTTTCTAGCCAGAAACAGCTTGATTTACTGTAACAATACCGCTTGCTAATACGCTAAACAATAATATTGCAACCAAGCTAATTACCAAATACAAACCAACAGCAATCATTAAATTCTTAGCTATCTTGTTCTTCTCAAATAATTTATCTATCCCGTTTTCAATACCGCTACTCAATATTGTCAGTATTATAACAACCTCAACAACAAATATTCCAATAACAATTTGAAATTGAAAACCAGGTATAATATCTTTGATGTTTAAAACATTTAATATTCCACCAAGACCACCACCAACACTAGAAACAGTTTGGGCCGCTTCTTCTCCTCCAGCACCGCTAGTTTGGCTTAAAGCTTCAGTTAACCCATTAATAATATTAATCATCAAGCTAGTAACTCCAACTACAATTCCAGCTATCATAGGAGTTAAAAAAGAAATCTGGCTTTTCATGCTGCTTAAAATGTCAGCTAATAAATCTTTTAATCTTTCATCAATAGCATGAACTCTATTCACGTAATCACTTATTGTCAACAAGCTTTTGGCAACTATGCTAGTTCCTTTTTTAGCACTTTCAATTAAAACTTTCATGCTGGTTTTTATCAAGCTACTTGGAAAATAGATAATGCCCCCATTTTCTTTGTTAAATATCGCTTCCTTAACACTCATACCCAATCTTCTGACATTTGTATCAACAATTCTAAAGAAATCGCCAGTTGGAGTTCCAACCATGCTTTCAGCAACTTTTCCAAAAGAACTTTCAACCGGAACTCCATCAGCAACCCTATTTCCTAATTGAAATATTGCTCCTGAAAATTCCATATCAAGTTTTTTTGAATTTTTTCTAATATCCATTAGTTTATGTGTTTGATAATAATAAGTGAAGGCAAATCCAAAAGCCACTCCCAAAGGAACAAACAAACTTAGAACCATACTCCAAAGCCCGTAAGGTCCAACACACCCATCGTTAGTGCATTTATAATCTAAGAATTTTAAATCCATTATGCTAAAATCATAAGTTGGATTATTCAAATGGATTAGAATTGGCATTAATCCTATTATAACTATAATGAAAGCAAAAAATATTCCAAAAACAGCAGGATTAACATCTATTTTTCCAATCTGCAAATAAGTTAATTTTTCATATTCGGGATGTATATCTAATAAGTCTTCTTCTCCATAACCAGTTGGTCTTTTCTCTAATAAGTTCATTCCAAAAACATAAACAAATATAGGTAGCATAACATCATAAACTAAGGCAATATGCCACCACTTAACTAATCCCTCCAAAAACCCGCTCATTAAAGGAAATATGACTAATCCCAAAACAGGCAATATTACTCCAAGCATGTAAAGCATAGTTATAGGACTTCTTAAGTCGTGTGCATAATGTAGCATTTTTTCATAAGTTCCATTCAAAATTACTTCCAAGGCTTTTTCCAATAAACTGATTCTTCTGTTTTCATCACCATCATACAAACTTCCTTCAATTAAGTGAAAACTTTCAACAAATTCTAAATTGCTTTCCCTCCAGTTATCTAAATAGTGATCCAAACTTTCTTTTATGGTAAAATACTTTCCAGTTTCAACATCCCAAAATATTTTCCTCAAATCTAAAGCTAAAGGATTCCCAATATGTTCCCCTGCAAATTTAATTGCATGCTCTAAATTGCTTGTATGTCTCATATACATTACAACATAAAGTATACAAAGAACCATCTGATTGGTCGCTTTCAGCCTATATCTATTAGCCAACCTAACAGGATAATTAATTAATGGTTTCATTAAGCCAGCAGCAATACCTAAAAATATCAGTGGCAGCAAATAAACACTAAAGCCTACATCTTTTATTCCGCCTTCTACAGATAATAAGCCATTTACACCAGAAAAATAATAATAAAAAACACCAAAAATTATAGAACTTAATATTAAAAGTACAGCAACCAGAGAACCTAAACTATTTGCACCTTCTGGAGTTATTTCCAGATGTATTAAATCAATTGCTTTTTGTAATTTTGTTCTTTCTTTTTCTTTTTGTGTTATTTTTATAATATTTTCACAAAAATTACATAGTTTCTCATAAACCGTTACTTTTCTGCCTAAAGCCTCTTCTCTAAAAATATTATATTCTCTGGAAAACTTGTCTCCAGAAAAATGCTCCACTTGATCTAATTTTATTTGCTCAGATAATCTTTCTTCATATTTTTTTAAAATATTTTGCACCTCTTCGCTGCTTATTTTATCCATTACAATACCCTCTTCTTTATTTCTCTTTTAACCCACTCATCCCATTCAAAAAATATTCTTTTGTTATCTAAAGCACCAACTTCTTCTTTAATTTCATCTGAAATTCTATGAAACATATCATTACTTTCAATAACAAATTTAGCTTCTAACAAATCGTACAGTAAGGATTTATTTGCATAATCCACTAAAGTTTCCTTCATCTTAGATCTTAGCTGTATGTTTTCCCAAATAGCATCCCAATCACCAACAAATTCCTTAACATTGCTAGCAATTTTTTTCAAAACCTCACTATCTCCATTTATTAATTCATCGGTAGGCTCTAATTTATCAGTTTTAGTATTATATTTCATTAAGTCAACAAAACCTTTTTCCCTTAAAGGATCATCTTGCCAATGTTTCCTGACTTCAGTTATGCTTTGCACCCTTCTAAAACTTTTTAACCCGCCAGCACTTTTTACAGGGTTAGTAATCACAATTATATCAGTTGCTTTAAAACTTGTTTTTGGAACTCCAAGATCATTAACAACCCTGTCAAAAACACCATATGGACTATCTCCATGAATAGTTCCAGCAACAACATTAGCCAAAGCACCAATTCTCATTGCTTCATACAAAGCTCTTGCCTCCTGGCTTCTAACTTCTCCAACAATCAAGCTGCTATCCCCCATCCTTAAACTTGTCCTTATTCCTTCATCAGCTCCGACTTCTGTTCCACCAACAGTTAAAGCACTTCTTACTTTCATATTTTGGATATTATATCCTAATTCTCTTAGTGCAGAGCTCGGTAGCTCGATCGTGTCCTCCAAAATTATTACTCTATATTTCCTCATTATCTCAACTAATAACCCGCCGAGGAATGAAGTTTTTCCAGAACTTCTGGTTCCAGCCACTAACAAAGTTCTAGCCCCGTCAATTAAAAAACTCATTAACCCAGCACCTAGGGGATTAATCATCTGATTATTAATAAACAAGGGCAACGTCCACGGTTTATCTCTATGTCTTCTTAATGCAAATGCTAGTCCATACGGATTCAAAGGATTGCTGATTATTGCAACTCTTGCTTTAGCTCCAGGAATTCCTAATTCTGTATCCAAAATTGGATTAGCCTCATCTAATGGCCTGGCACTCAATAATCTGAATTTAGTTGCCCATCCTTCAGAATCCTCTACGCTAGGGATTATGTTAGTAACACATTCCCCATAATCTGCATGATTTATAAAAATGGGATTTTCTCCAACAGGAGAATTAATTGTTATATCCTGAACTTTTTGGTCAGCTAATAAATGCTCAACCATCCCGAATCCAATTGTTGCTCTAACCAATATTTCAGATAATTTCTTTATTTTATCTAATGGAATCTCATACCCTTTCTGTTCAGAAAGTTCTAATAATAAATCTTTACCAATATTAGTAAACGTTCTTCTCATTCTTTCAGGCTCTAAAAATTCTTCATCTCTTGGCCTGTGTTCAGCTAAAACAGCTCTTGCCAAATTAACAAGTTCATATTCTTCTTCAGTTAATTTTAATTCGGGAGGAGTAATATGATAAAGAAGTTTAATATCACTAGTAGTTCTAAAAATATTAACATTAATATTCTCTGTGTTATAACTATCAATTGCTTCAGCATCTAAAGGCACACCACTAACCATCCTGGTTAACATAAAATCAGGGCTTATAACCGGCCTAAAAATATCCTTATATATACTCCTGTCTCCTATTCTATGCCCGCTTAATTGATTTTTAATGCCATTTATCAGTTTGGTCTTTTCCAAATTTTCTTTTAAATACTTCAAAAAATCAATATAATTCAAAGTAGCTTGTAACGCAGGTTCATTATTTATTTTCTTAACTTTTATTTCATTCTCCCTTAATAATCTGCTAGTTTCAACATAGGCCCCAATTGGATCGCTTCTTAACAAATTAAATATTAAATACCTTGCTTCAGAATATTTATTAACATCCTCTCCAAAATTCCCCATGCTTATTAAGCTCTTTTGCTTGGACAAATGATTATACAACAAAGCAACCTCAATAAGCATCTGTGTTTGTTCTCTATCATAAACAAAATTCCTCTTTTGATTAAAAATAATCCTAGAAACAGCAGGAAATTCAGACAAATAATCAATAACTCTGACCATAACTAGTCCATTTTCCTCAACAGAAGGAGGATATGGCCAGCTATTTGCATTAATCTTAAGAATCTCTTCTTCGCCTTCCTTTACAACATCATACTCTTTTTTCCCATTTACCATAGGGGTTATTTTAAGTTTCCAAATTTAAATAATTTGCTAACTAAGAAGAACAAAAAATCTATAAATGATAAAAACCAATTAACTTACAATATTAACAAAAAAAGATGGCTGAATCCACTTACCAAGATATAAATCCTGTATTATCTGATATAATTAATAGAATAAGAACCCTGGAAAGCAAGTATAATTTACTAGGAGAAAGACTTCTTATAGTTAATCAAAATATGTTAGCCCAGTACAAAAAGAATCTACCAGAATTCAAAGCAATAAACTCAGATGTAAAAGAAATAAAATCAGAATTATTCAAACTAAAGGAAGTAATTAATGATTTAATTAAAGAAATGCAGTTTTTTGCAACCAAAGAGGATATTAAGGTATTAGAAAAATATATTAACTTATGGAACCCCATTAAGTTCATTACAGAAGAGGAATTAGATAAAATTTTAGAAGAAAAATTAAAAATAAGAGGTAAAAATGCTAGGCAGAAAAAATAATCAAAACATCATCCCAGAAAGCGATATACCATCTCCAAATGAGTTTCCACCATCACAAACTATTCAAAATGAGCAACCAGTACAAGATTATCCATCATTTAGTGAAGCAGAAGATGAGATAAATCAATCAGCACTTAATCAAGAAGCCCAATACACAGAACCAGAACCTTCAGAATTTAATCCATCTATTTTAGAACAAAACAACACCCAACAACCGCCAGAACCACAAAATAAAAAATTCAAAGAATATCCACCATCACAATTACCGCAATCACAACCAGTAGCCCTAGAATTTGGAACAAACCTGGATGATATAGAAGAATTAATTGAATCTGTTGTAGAAGATAAGTGGCGTTCATTCATAGAAAATTTTGGTGACATAGCATTATGGAAAGACAAAATGAAAACAGAGGTTATTTCAATAAAACAAGAGTTAGTAAGATTGGAAGACCGATTTGAAAACTTGCAAAGAGCAGTCTTGGGCAGGATACAAACTTATGATAAAAACATTCTAGAAGTCGGAACAGAAATAAAAGCATTAGAAAAAGTTTTCCAAAATATTATACAACCTTTAAGCTCCAATATAAAAGAGCTTTCTAGATTAACTGAAAAATTAAAGAAGTAGGCAATTTATAAGGAAGATGACAAAAACTTCTTAAAAATTTAGGTAAAAAACATGTCTGCTTTGTGTAAATAATATTATCCTAAAGGATATACTTTGTGTAAACAAACAGTAAAATCCTTATTTCGCAAAACCTATATGTCTAACAGTATAAGCAATTATAACCAAAACCAAAACAACACCTAAAACTTTAGGATGAAAAACAACACTTCTCAATGTATTTCCAACACCACCACCATCACTAGAATAACTTAAATATCCGGGATATATTTGATTTAGCGCAATTAAAAATAAAAGTATAATTATAACAACCACCGCGGTAGTTACGCCAGGATTATCAGTCAAGTAATCAGTAATATTCTTCTGTGTAAACCCCAATATCATTATAGCAATCAATAATATTATCATTAGCACAAAAAGAACCGCCACCCAAGGAACAAAGAAAGTTACTAGTTGTCTAAGATTACCAGTAACCATAAATAATAGAGCAATAACGGCAGCAATTAAAGCACCAGCAGGAGCCTTTTCACCAAAGATTTGAAATTTCTGAAATATAGCATATAAAATAATAAAAACAAAAATACCAACAAAAATAGGGGTTAAACCTTCAAGTAACCCCAAGTCAAAAACTGTTGCCATCTATTTTTTCTCAGTCAATACCCCTTCAAGGTTCTTAAATAATCCTTTAAGTCCCTCTCCCCCTTTCTTTTCTTCTCTAGTTACATACCATACCACTACGATTAAACCTAAAACAAATACAAGTATTCCCTTAGTTTCCGGACTTAAATTCTCAAAAAAGTTAGTTACTCCAAAATTCCTCTCTAATGTCGTTCCGAAAAATATCCATAAGACAACAATTACTGAAAATATTGCAGCTAAAGTCTTCACTCCATCTGCCCATTCATATCCATGACCCAAAACCAAACCTATCACTAAAAGAGTCATCAAAATAACAATTATTGCTAAAGATACATTAGGTAAGAATTCGTTTATTATACTGACTATTACCTGATTTCTTACAAGCAGTAAACCAAGAACTATGCTTACAATTACCTGTGCTCCCTTATTCCCACCAAGTATCTTAGTTGCAGATAAAGTAGCAAACACTATCGCAAATATTAATAAGAATGGTAATACTATATCATATAAGGTTGCATTTCCAACCAAAAAACTTAAATCAATTGCCATTAATAATCACCCACCTTTTTATTCTCTTTTTGTACCAGGACCCCACCCTACTAACCATACAACCAATATAGTAAGGCCTAAAAATATTACTGTTGACACAACAGGACCTGAAGCAACATCATTTACTATAAAATCCCATGCTACCACCAACCAACTATTGCCAGAGTCATCTCTAATGCTTCCAGCAAATATTAAAATAACCGCTATGAAAGCAAGCACACCTATCAAATATTGATATCTTTTACCTAATTTAAACTCTTCCTTTCCAGTATGTAAACTTCCGTAAAGTAATATAAAACTTATTATTATTACCAATCCCAAACTTATCATAGGCAAGGCTTCTTTCAAAACAGGAATAATATTTGTTGCTCCAACAACAAAAAACGCTATTGCAAAAGAAACCATAGCACTCAAATTCTTTTTATCTTTTCCAAGAACCTCGGTTTTCTCAAAAATAGCAAATAATAATGTAAAAACAAGTACAAAAGGTAAAATTATATCGAAAAACCCAAAACTTTCTAGGAAATCTATTGCAGATTGCAATGGCGAAACCATAATTAAAATTTAATCAAATTACTATATAAATGTTACTACTCCTCTGCTGCCTCTTCCTCGCCACTAGTAGGAATTGCTGTCTTAGAAATGATCATTATATTTCCAATAGCCTTAACAAGCTGATGAGGAACAATTACTCCTTTGGCACCGCCCAATATTCTGCTTAAACTAGAATTCTTAGTGGCCCTAATTCTCCAACCAAAAATTTTATTTGCACCAAGTATTGTTTCTTCAACATCACCAAAATAATCTCCTTGGTCTGTGAAAACCTTCATTTCATATATGTCTATTACTTTTTTTAAGTTTAGAGCCATGTTAACACCTTCGTTTACAATAAATTTTTAACTATATAAATATTTATATTTTAAAATGTACAGATATAAAAACTTAACTATTCTAGGAACTTCTCATATAGCAAAGCAAAGCGTTATAGAAGTTAAAAAGGCAATTAACACAATTAAGCCCAAAATAATCGCATTGGAATTAGATAAAGACCGGTTCTTAGCTTTAACTTCTAAAAAGAAAAAAAGTTCAATTATAAAATACAGAGATCTAAGTTTTCAATCAATATTATTTAATCTAATAGGTTCTTATATCGAAAAAAAGCTTAGTAAAAAAACAGGATTCATTCCCGGATCTGATATGAAAACCGCTATAAAAGTAGCTAAAACACAAAATATCAAAGTTGAATTAATAGACCAACCAATTCAAATAACACTTAATAAACTAACATCGCAAATAACAAGAAAAGAAAAATTATCTTTAATAAAAGAAATAATCTTTTTTCCATTTGTAAAAAATAAAACAGAATTTGATTTAAATAAAGTTCCTTCAACAGATATAATTGAAAAATTAATAAAAGAAACACAAGAAAAATATCCTACAATTCATAGGATTCTAGTTAAAGAAAGAAATCTGTATATGGCAAAAGCTTTATATAAAATAATAAATACCAATCAAGATAAGAAAATATTAGCGATTGTAGGCGCAGGTCATAAAAAAGAGATAATAGGTGAGTTAAAATCAATAAAGAACTAAACAAAGAAGAGGATTACACAAGAACAATAGCCGCAAGTAATGCAATCCTTGCATATATAGGTTTTGTAGGTGCAATCATCGCAATACTTAAACTGTTTCAAGAGAATCCAATATTTTTTAAATTAACAAACAAAATAATTGCTTTAATAATTTTTATAGGAGGTTTAATATATGTATTCAAGAAATCAATTAAGAATTAACAAAAAAGGTCAATTTGATTGGAAAGTCATAGCTGTGATGATTGTAGTAGCAATTTTACTTTATTTATTACTAAGAAATGCATAGGTGAGTTAAAATCAATAAAGAACTAAAAATAATATTAATTTCCTCTGTAATACTTGCAATAGTGTTTGGTTTTGATGATGGCTCTCCAGAGCTAAACTTATCTTTTTACCTACTAAACCTATTAAAATTTTTTATATTGTCGTTAATAGCGATAATAATACATTTTTTTACTTTAAAATTTGTAGCAAATAAATCAGGAGCTTTAGTAGATTTTAATCTATGGAAAACAAAAAGATTCGGATTTAGACCGCACTGGATTTCAAAAATTGCTTTTCCAACAGGAATAATCGTCCCATTACTAATAACCATTATTTCAAAAGGACAATTATTTTTTTCATCCACCACATCTTCAGTATTTAATATAAAACCAGCATACAGGATAGGAAGAAAATACACGAAACTAACCTCATTTGAATATGCAAAAATCGCTTCAGCCCCTTTATTCATTCATATATTACTCGCCGTAATATCAAAAACTATTCCATTAGATATTTTCTATGATTTCTCATTAATAAATTCTATAATGGCAATCTCTTATATATTACCATTACCTGGCTTGTTAGGAGCAACAATTTTATTAGAATCTCCTCCGCTATATATATTCGCCGCAGTCTTTGTATTTGCAACAGCAATAATGCTTAAGACAATTGGTAGTTTTGCAGCACTAATACTAGCATTTATATTTGCACTTTCAGCCTTCTTCTTATTTATGTGGAGAAAATATTCATAAAAGCCATATTAGCCAAAAATCGTTGCATCATAACTCAAAACCATTAAAATTGCTCTTATTTTAAGAGCGCATAGACTAGTGACATTTTGTACCACTTAAATACTGAAATTATTTCCAGAAATTAGAGGTGGCGCTTAAATGAAAAAAGACGCCAAAAAGATTAAAAAACATAGAGTTTGTTATGGTTAATGCCACAAAGCCTTTAGAAGAAGTGACATCTGAAGTGACAGAACTAATTGATAGGTGCATAAGATGAATGAAAAAAAGAGGAAAAAATTACCATTTAGAATTAATTGTGAAGGATATTTTTTAGATAATAAGAGAAATATTCTCGCAAAAGAAAATAAGGGCATTATATTATTTCCTGGCGGAGGAATAGACAAAAACGAAGGAGCTGCCGAAGCGATTATTAGAGAAACAAAAGAAGAAACAGGGGCAATTGTGAAAAATGTAATAAAGTTAGGAACAATGAAGATAATTTGGGATACAAACTGGGCAAAAACTGAAAAGCAAAAAGCGAGATATAAAATATTTCAAGGAGATGAAATGCATTTTTTTATTGGAGATATAGAAAGATTTGATGAACCAGACATTAAAGAAGAAGATTTTTGGGATGGGGAAAAACTAATGAACATTAAAGAGGTTATTAAGAAAATTGAAGAAAAATCGCCCTTTGATAATAATATAAAAGAATATCGCAAAGCACAATTAAAATTTTTAAAAGAGATAGTTAAAGATGAGAAGTAAATTAGCTATTAACGGAGGAGAAAAAACAATTGTTTTGATAAATCAAACTGAAGGTCTTTTTTTGTTATTAATACGGTTAGCAAACCATTTACCATCAAATTGACTCAATCCCAAACTTTCTTAATGTTGAAGTTTGAGTAAACTTTATAGTTTTTCTTAAAATAATTGGATTAATTATCTTATTTTTTAATCTCTTTTTTACTTCCTATGAACCAGTTCGCACTGTAATTTTTTATTATTTTCAGTTTTCCGCTTTTTAGTTCTTTGAATAATGTTCTTGGCACCGGATATTCATGTCCCGTCAAAGCTATAATTCCATCAGACTTCAAATGTTTGCGAATTTTTTTCCATAGAATGAGCATTTCTTCTCTATCAAAATAAGCATGTAAACCGAATGAAAAAATGCTTATAATAAGATCGAATTTCTCTTTTAAATCTAATTTTCTTATATCGCTGCAAATAAATCTGCATTTTTTCAATTCTTTCTTATTTTTGGCATTATTTAACATATTTGGAGAATATTCCAC
>JACPIM010000013.1 GCA_016188045.1 Candidatus Woesearchaeota archaeon
CTTTTTCAGTTAGTTCATCAGAATTATTTGGATTAACAGCGAAAGCTATAGGATTTAAAATTAATATAATAAAAATTATGAAAATACCTCTTTTCATCATAACTTTGATAATTTAATTTATTTATATAATCTTTCTTTTTGCAAAGTAAACCTTTAAAGTATATTTTATTCTTTAGAATTTTATTTAAAGTATTCATAACAAAAAAATTTCTCTCTTTTTAGATAATATATATAGTTGATATATTACGATTGCTCCACCCAAGATATTAAGTAAATTAAAATTCAAAGCTAGATATCTTAAAGAGACATAGCTCAAAATATAAACGCCAACTAAAAAGGCACTTAGTTTATTTAATTTATTAACAAAAAATTGGAATATTAACAAAACCAAAACAAGTACCATTAACCAAACAGATATCTGAAATTTGGGCCATACAACTTTGGTGGCAGCACATTTAGGACACACACCACCGCAATCTATTCCTTCTTCTCCTAAATCTTGCCTACTATTATAATTACACTCGCAACATTCAATATTATTAGACTGGTAAATATTATTAAAATAATCTTGATAATTAAAAAATTCAGATAAAACATTAAGATTACTCAAGTCTTTATTACCCCAACAAACTTTACACATCTCAGGGGGCTGTAAATAAGGTGGCTCAATGAAATTGGTTTCATTATCATCAAAAATAGAATAACAACCATGATCACCAGGTATTGACCCATCTATACAAGTACTTTCTTTCAAATCACAATACCCATCTTCATCATTATCTTCTCCATCATTACAAGCATACCTAATACCACTAGGCTTTAATCTTGTTCCACCACCACTTCCACCAGAAGGCGGTATTATAACTACAGTGGTAGATGTACTGCTTGTTGTAGTAGTTGAACTTGTACTTGGAGGGCCAAAAGTCGTTGTACTCGTACTAGAACTTGTAGTTGTGGATGTAGTTGAAGTGGACGAAGAAGATGTCGAGGTAGTAGTTTCTATTCTACAATCAGAACTACAACCATCACTACTTACTAAATTTCCATCTGCACATTCTGCACCACAGGTTTCAATATTACAAACATGACTAATTAAATCTTGCCAATTAATAGGAGCATTAGTACAACTATCAGAAAATTCATCACAACTCGAAGTAAAAGAGTAAGCATCTAAGGTAAAATCAATATTGTCAGGATTAAAAAAACAAGTATTAATTAATATATTATTTGCAGAACAATCCACAGAAAACCCGTTTTGACAACCCAAAATAGCATCACAACTTTCAACCCCATCACAGAATAATCCATCATCACAATCAAGTGGAATTCCAGATTGACATCCCAATAAAGAATCGCAAGACTCTAAGCCATTACATACATTGTTATCATTGCAACTTACAGCAATACCACCACAAACACCACTAACACAATTATCAATTGTGCATAGATTACCATCATCACAATCAACATCAGTCTGACATTGCGTGCACCTGGCGTCATTAGCATATATTACAGGAATACCACAAACATTATTCTCACAATTACAATTGCTCAAGCAAGCATTACTTACATCATTATAATCATAATAATCATTTCCAACACAACCATCTAAATAATCACAATCAATAGCAGCACAACCAACACTAGCGTCACACACGGCACTGCATTCACCAGCCCGACATATATAATTACCACAGTTACCTATATCTACACAACTATCAACTGCACCGCTTGACAATGTGCCTTGACATTGAACACACCACTCACAAATGCTGCTTACAGTAAGACACTCAGCTTCATTAGGATAGATGCTACAATCAGAAGATAACACTTTTAATATCATAGTTCTGTCTGGAGGAGTTTGATATGATTTAGTTGTATCTACAGTACACTTCGCGATTTTTGTTCCTGGCAACCCAACATTACAAATAAACACAGCGTCGTTCACTTCCCATCTATCAAAAATACATAAGTCAGTATCAATAAATGCCTGGATAGAGTTTACGTTGGCAACATCAGAAGTACACTTAATTTCTATATTAATATTTTCTAATGGAGTAATGTCAGAAACAGATATACTAGTAACGCCAACAGGACAAGCTACATCACCATGTAAAGTACAAGGCATTGAAGTATCATAATCGCATTCATTATTACAATTATTATCTATACTATCTGTACATATCTCAATAGCCCCGGGATTGACTGGTGGGTTATTATCGTTGCAATCTTGATTAGGTCCTGGACAAATTGAGTACATATCCAAATCATTATCTATTTCAGGATTTTGACAGCCCAAAATTAAATCACATACATCGTTAGTGCAACTTACTCCATCATTGCATAATAAATTATCTGGACTGTTTACACATTGTCCTAAGTTATCATTTATATCAATACCTTCATCGCACACATCATTCGTGCAACTTACTCCATCATTGCAATTTATTGATATGCCTGCAGCACATACACCCACCTGACAACTTTCAACCCCATTACAAAACAAACCATCATTGCATAAAGTTCCATCAGTTTTAGCTCTGGTATTCCCAGTGTCAACAAATTGTTTCTGTGTTATAAAATATTCACAACCAACAACATCACAAGTATAATCTCTATAATCTTGTTCTTTTTGCTCTTTTTCATTACATGAATCTATATCAACCCATTGCAAAACACCAGTATCATACCAACCATCATTTAAGTTACAGTCTTCATTAGTATATGAACAACTACAATCCACTTGACAAATTCCGCCATAAAAATAAACCTCGCCAGAGCAATAATTTCCACAATCAAAATTAGTTTCACATTGCGCGCCACATTGAACAATATTACAAGAATGTGTTAATATTATTGAACCAGTGGTACATGAGTCAATATTTTCATCGCAACTAGACGTAAATCCCTGAAATAAATCCCAGGTAGTAGCAACATTATCTGGATTATTAGCACAGGTTGCTACAGGATTCAAATTATTAGCTGAACAATCCACAAGAGTTCCAGATTGACAACCCAAAACAGGATCACAACTTTCAACACCATCACAAAATAGTCCATTATTACATAAGGAATTATCAGGAACTCCATTACACCCACCAGCTAAATTACATTGATCGTTAACGGTACATGAAATACCATCGTTGCAAGTTAACAATGTCCCACCAGCAGACCAGTCATCTACAAAGCCTTCAGAATTAAAACCGCCTTCTGACCACAATCCAACATAACCAGGCAAACTAATAGAAGAATCTAATATCGGTGCTTTCTCTTCACCATTAATTGTAACAGTAAGCAAATTACTTACCAAAGTTAACCTAACCGCGGCAGGAAAAGTTACTCCCGTCCAAGAAGCCAATTGAGTTATACCGCCTCCACTAGTTTCTTTGCGCAGTTGAACAAGACCCTGTCCTTCCTCTCCAAATACATAATAACCATTATTCTCATCAAGAATTCTACCTCCTATCCCAGAACGCCAATTCAATGCACCCCCGCCAGTTAATGTCCCCTGAACAAAATAATCTGCCGTTGCTGGCTGATCATTCCAAACAGCAATACTCCCACCAACATTTGTATGGGCCTTATCGCCGACAATATCCCAGACTCCAGATAATAACAACCAATTTGAACCAAGTACTCCATTCGCCCTATTAAAATCATCAGCAAATGAAAAAAGTATAGGCTCAGCAAAACAACTTCCATCTAAAGGATTACAAACCCCTATATTACATTGATCATTTAAACCAGAACAATCAATAGGAGTTCCAGATACACAAGTAAAGGTAGCTAAATTACAAGTTTCAATTCCATTACAAAAATTATTATTATCACAATCAACATCAGATAAACATTCAACAAGGCCAGTACATTGAATATTACAAAAACCCAACTGCCCATTATTGGTTCCATCATCACAAACTTCTGGTCCATTTATCATTCCATCACCACAATATGCGTTGCTTGTGCAACTAAATCCACTACAGTCAACCAAACAATTTTGAGTTCCAGTATACCCATCAGAAGTTGTACATATTGCTACTGTATCTGATGAAATATTATATGAATCTAAGTTTACGGTACCAACACCAAAGCCACTATCTTTTAAGTATACTCCAATAAAAGAAGTATCATTTTGTAAGTCAGTATCTATCACAGAAGCCTTTAATACTCCTTTTGTATAAACAGAAAGATTTGTTCCATTAACTACTAAAGAGATATCATCAGTACCAGCTAGTGTGTAGGTAGTATTTAATATAGTGGTTGTATTAGCAACAACTTTAGTTAAGTTTAAAACATTATAAGTACTTGGAACAAAGAGGAGATAATAATTACTCTCGTTTACATATCTTGCTATAAGGCCGCACTGATCACCATTATCCATATCCAAACAATTAACAGTCTGTGTGCTATTATGAATTCCCAAGTAACTAGAATGATTTAATAGAGCAATATTTCTGTTACTAAGTTGTGCACCTGCCCTCATCCAATTATTATTAACATCTATGTCTCCAACAACTTCAGTCCAATTAGTTCCCAAATTATCACTATTGGCTCTATCAAAATCATCATTAAAGTGGCTTTGATATTCAAGGTTACTATCACAAACTTCTCCAGGATCAACATAACCATCACCGCAAACATTTCCAACAGTACCAATTTCCCAATCATCTAAAATTAAATCACCTAGTGTACCTGGACCAGATGAAATTAAAAATCCACCGTTCCCAACAGCAAGAATAGGATCAGAATCTATAATTGTATCTTGTATTAGCCCAGAAACAGGATCTATAGTGATAGTTAATTCATTACCTTGCGCGGAAAGCCGTATAATAGCTGGAAATTGAATTGTATTTCCCAAGCCATATTGACCCAAAACCGTTTGAACACCATTTTTAACTTTATAAAGTGTAACAGAGCCCATAGGAGCCAGCCCAAGATTAGCTCGTGCAGAATAATAATTATTAGCATCAACATATCTTAAGATTACACCAGAATTAGTAACATCTGGATTAAATGGAGGTAAAGATGTAGCTTGAACATAATAATCTATACTTAAAGGATCTTGAACCCATAAAGCATAGGACGTGCCTACCTGCGAAGTAGATATTGCCTGCGATTTTACATTTATATTGCCCCCAGCCAAAACATTCCAATTCAAACTAGTCCCTAGAGGTTCATCTGGTCTGTTAAAATTATCAGAATATAACATCCCAGCAAGCAAATTTATATTCTCACTAGCAAATCCTTTCTCTTGATTCACATTTAAGATTTTACCAGTAATATCTTTTTTAGACACTTTTTTTAAAATTTCTTTGTTTTCAGTCTTTTTATCAATTCCTCGTGATTCTTCTTGCACATTTATTTTTTCTTCTTCAACAAACCCAAGTTTATCTTTTATTAAATTAACAGATTTACTTTCAGAAATGTTACCATTATAAAAAACATTAAAAAATATGATATTAAATACTATTAGAACTATTAAAAACACACCTATCTTTTTATAATTCATAAGCATCCAATTATTTTTTTCTCTCTTCAAAACTTACCACCCATTTTCCTTTTTCATATACAAATACAACATTATATTTTTTCTTATCGTCTAATCCGAATAACATAGGCATAGGTATTGTAGTTTCATAACTACTTCCCCTCTTGTACAATTTTCTCTTTAATTTATTAATCATATAATCCCTCTTTTTGGTTTAAAACAAAAGGTTTATATACCAACACAGCATACACAGAATATAATAAATTTAATAAAATATGGGAGGAATTTAAAATGCCAAATATTACATTATCCGTACCTGAAGAATTGAAGAAGAAAATGAATTTATTACCTGAAGTGAACTGGTCAGAAACAATGAGAGAACTTCTCTCTGAAAAGGTAAAAAGATCCTTATTACTGAAGAAACTAGATAAAATGTTAGAGAATTCTGAATTAACAGAAAAGGATTGTATCCGTATTGGTAGAGAAGCTAAAAAATCAATGCATAAAAAGTTTTTAAAGGATGTGGCATAATTGCTATTAGTAGTAGATGTTAACATATTATTCTCATTTTTTAAGAAATATTCTGGTACAAGAAAATTACTAATTAATCCCAAGTTAAAGCTATATACTTCAGAATATGCCTTAGAGGAGATACAAGAACATTTAGACGAACTAATATCTAAGGCTAAAATAGATATCAATTGTGTTTGCATTATTTCTCTATTCATTTTACTAACCTCTTAATTATTCTATAAACAAAATACAAAATGAAAACTGAAAAAACAAATCCTAAAAAACCAGAAACATCATTTTCTGGCTTATTTTCCAAAAAGCTTATATATTCATTTTTATTATAAACATCTGATAATAAAATGACCGAATTAAAAGTCGAAATCCCTAAAGAATTGGAAGTTGGATTCAAAGAACTTAGCAAAGAAGAAATAAGCTTGGTGGTCTCTAAAGCGCTTAAGGAAAGACTTACTGAAAAATTAATGTTCAAGGTTGCTAACGAACTCCTAAAAAACAGCAAGATAACAGATGAATTAGCATTAAAGTGGGGCTCTGAACTCAAAGAAAGAGTCACAAAGAGGCATAATTTATAGATGTCAGAAAAACTACCAAGCCTTCTTGTAGTTGACGCCTCTATATTATTTTCTTTTTTTAAAAAAGATTCAGATAGAAGAGTGATTATTGAAATTTTACCAAGTTTGGGATGCAAGCTGATATCACCAGAGCATATGTTCGAAGAGTTATCTAAGGAAAGAGAAAAAATAAAAAGATTTGGTGGTATAAACGAACTTGCATTTACCTTTCTTTTTTCCTTATTAGATAACAAAATAGAATCTTTTTCTGAAGATATGTATACAGAATTTTTAGCAGAAGCCAGCAAAATTTCACCACATAAAGATTCAACTAAAGATGATTCATATTTTGCTCTGGCATTAAAATTAAATTGTCCAATCTGGTCAGATGAAACCGCCTTTAAACAACAAGCCCGTATAAAAGTATTTAATACAAAAGAATTATTAGGATTAATAAATAAATCATAATCTCCACCATTTTTCATAAAGCATTTCATCTTTTACCTCTGATTAACCTCCTTATTATTCTATAAACAAAATACAAAACAAAAATCAAGATTAAAATTGAAAAAATAAACCCAATATAACCATAAATGAAAACTTCTTTGTCTAAACTTAAACCATAATATAAGCTAATATTAAAAAATAATAATCCTAAAATAAAATAGAATAAAGTCATTTTTTTACTTTTTCTAAAAACTCTGTTTTTTGTTATTTTTTGATAGCTTGGAATATTATGTATTAATCTTAATTTTTTTCTTTCTTTCTTTTCCGCTAACGCTTTTCCTAAAAGGGATATTATTTTACTATTCACTTTTTCAAAATCATTTTTAAGATTTATTAAGAATTTTTTAATAGTGAATTTTAAGTTAGAATATAACGACCTTTTAGAAACTGGCTTAATAAATAAATAAACCTGATATAGGACAATAGTTAATCCGAGAACATTAGCGAATACAAAATATTTACCTAGGTTATAATACCACAACATAATACTAAATATTCCATAGCATATTATTAAAATTAAAGTTAAAATAAACTCCTGGCTTAAATACCTTTTTTTATTAAATCTCTTAGTTTTCAAATAAACCACCTTTCTTTCTTATACTGCAAATACAACAAAATCAGAATAATAATCAAAAACAGAACCAGATTATAAATTCCCCCATAATCAACTTTTCCCGCGGTTTTTTCTAAAAGGCTCTCCTCGTATTCTCCCAATCCTAATTCCTCAATAGTAATATTACTTCTATCCGATTCAACGATTATATCAGAGAAATACAAAATAGTTTCATTCACTCTAGTAGATGTTTCTCCTTCTATAATATGTATGCCTATTCCAAGAATAGTACTCGTACTAGAACTAGTACTTGTAGTGGTGGTTGTTATTATAACTCCCGGTATGGTTGTACTAGAAGTGCTCGTGCTTGAACTAGTAGTAGATGTGCTTGTTGAACTAGATGTTGAGCTTGTACTTGTAGTAGTAATACCTTCTATAATGCACTTATCAGGAGCCTTACAACCATTCTGATCAAAACCACCAGGAACTAACTTACTTCCTTTCTTGCATTGCTGCGGTTTTATTACAGGACATTTAATACATTTATCTTTGAGTTTACATCCGTTAGCATCTTTCTTGCCAGGAACTATCTTTCCATCTTTACACCAGTCATCGGGATGTATCTCTAAAGGAGGGCATATAACCGGAGTTTCTATTTTCTTTAATTCGTCTATTACTTTATTTCTTTCATCTAATAATTCCCTTATCTTTTTATTTAATCTTTCTTTTTCTTCCTTTAATCTTTTATCTCTCTCTTTTGTTAATTCATTAATCTTATAGTTCAATAAAACTTTATCTTTTATTGTTTTCTTTAATTCATTTATTTTCTTCTTATATTCCTCATTAATTTTTTTTATTATTTTGTTATATTCTCCTTTTATTTTCTTTATTTCTTCATTTGCTATTTTATTTATTTCTTTGATTATTTCTTTTTTTATTAAATTATTATTTCCTAAAACTTTAATATTAAAGCTTGGTTTTTCTAAATTAATAATAAATAAAAAATCTTCAATAGGAATAAATAAAGTATTCCTGAATCTTATAACCAGTATATTACTAACTTTATCAGGATAAGCACCTACTTTTATTTTTTCTTCTAAAGTTTTTAATATTGTTTTTTCTTCTTTTGTTGCTTTTATC
>JACPIM010000015.1 GCA_016188045.1 Candidatus Woesearchaeota archaeon
CAACTTTTTTAAAATCATAAACCATATTAATCAATCATTTTACGTTATTTATAAATATATTTCTATAGACTTGAACAGTTTAAATACTTATACCATTGAGCAGGATCGCTTATTATTTCTCTTTGCACTGGTTTTGATTGTGCTCTGTAAAAATCCCTTGCTGCCCTATAATCCCTACTTGAAACCAGCCTATTAAAATGTTGCACTAATCTTTCTATGCTTTCTTTCTTTTCATCCATCCTTTACTTTGGCATTCTACCTACCCCCAAAATTGCAGAACCCAGAAAATCAAGTTCTGCTTATAATATAATAATGGCTATAATAATACTAACTATACTATTTATCATAGCCGAGATTTTCATATTAAAACCAAATTATATTTAATATATAAAGATTACTCATTTTGTGGGTCTGCTTCTCTTTTAAACGGATTACCAACTTTGCATTCTAATCTACCACCCATAGACCAAAAATCTTCCATACTTGTCACAACAACTTTGCATTCTAATCTACCACCCATAGACCAAAAATCTTCCATACTTGTCACAACCACGTCACTAGTTTTATCTGATGGAAAGGGTCCGACTTGATAATTTTCAGGCCTAGGTTGTTCTCCTGTTAATCTTCCATATGTTTCCATTTTAACCTCCACTAACAGACTAAATCTCCAACATCACCACTTACTTTATATTGCCCAATAGATTCTACATTCCCTTCTTTAACGCCGCCAGTTGCTTGATCTGCTTTTCTTTCTATTCCACTCTGAACAGCAACAATTTCAACTACCTTGTGTCCACCATATCCAGGAACATCTACCGCCCTGGTTTCATATATAACTCTCGTATTTCCTTGTCCCATATTGCATCCTCCTATCTCTTTTATAATTTGCAGTGCCCAGAAAAAACAGGCCTGCTCAAATAATATCTTTGACTATCAAAATCTTACTAAATTTTTGATTAGTCATAAAATTCATCTTAAATTTAAAAACAGAACTTATTTATAAAGATTGCTACCATTAATTTATATTCATGTATAAACTTAATTTCCAACCAAGAGAATATCAAAAAAATATAGTTGAAACAGCTAAAAACAAAAATACCCTGGTTATTTTGCCAACAGGATTAGGAAAAACCGCAATTTCAATAATATTAACCATAGAACGCCTAATCAAATTCCCAGAATCTAAAGCATTAATCTTGGCCCCAACAAAGCCCCTATGCAAACAACACTTAGATAGTTTTCAAACCCAAACAAATTTTCCAAAAGAAAAAATAATTCTAATTACTGGTTTAATTTCACCAGAAAAGAGAACTGTTCTATATAAAGAAGCAAAAATAATAATAGCCACGCCACAAACGATTCAATTTGACATCGAAAATAAAAGGATAGATTTAGAAAATTTCAGTATAATCACAATAGATGAATGTCATCGCTCAAGACAAAAATATGCTAATACCATAGTATCACAAAATTACTTTAAAAAATCTCCATATCCAAGAATCCTAGCTTTAACAGCCTCTCCTGGCTCAACAAAAGAAAAAATAGATGAAATTCAAAAAAATCTTTTCATAGAAGCAATAGAAATCAGAGATGAAACATCAGAAGATGTTAAACCATACCTACAAGAAAAAAACATAGAGTTTATAGAATTAGACTTACCAGAAAGTTTTAAAGAGATTCATAAAATAATTGAAAATGTGTATTTAGAAAAAATAAAGCAACTAAAGCAGTTTGGCTTGACAAAACCATCTTCATTAGTAAACAAAAGGGATATTATTTCATTTCAAGCTTATATGCAATCAGAGATAAAACAAGGAAATAGAAGTGCTTATTTTGCAATTTCATTAGCAGCACAGGCACTAAAATTAACGCATGCTTTGGAAATGTTAGAAACGCAGAGCATTAATTCATTTTACAACTTTTTAAAAAACCTAGAGAATGAAACATCAAAAGCAGCAAAAACAATTATTAATGATAAAAGAGTAAAAAATGCCTTAATTTTAACAGAAAAACTAATTGAAAACAAGATAGAGCACCCTAAATTAACAAAATTAAGAAATATAATTTTAAATCAACTAAAAGAAAATCCAAATTCCAAGATAATAATTTTCGCAAACTTTAGAGATACTGTAAAAAATGTTGCTGAAAATTTAAAACAAATTAAAAATGCTAAACCGGTAGTACTAATAGGACAAAAAGAAGGAGTAACTCAAAAAAAACAGCTTGAAACTTTAAAAGAATTTGAAGAAGGAAAATATAACGTTATTGTAACGACATCTATCGGAGAAGAAGGAATATCTCTCGGTCAACTAGACACAGCTATTTTTTTCGACCAAGCCGCTTCTGGAATTAGGAGAATTCAAAGAACTGGAAGAGTCGGAAGGCTTAA
>JACPIM010000003.1 GCA_016188045.1 Candidatus Woesearchaeota archaeon
ATGGTACAAAATTTACCTGTAAAAAAATTTAGGATTGGGAACATAGATTCTGCAATTTGGGAAAATAAGAAAAAAATGAATGGAAATGAAATAGTTTATAGAACTGTTTCAATATCCAGGAGTTTTAAGAAAAAAGATGAAGAGATATGGAGATCTGAGGTTATTAACAACATAAGAAGGAATGATATATCTAAGATAATGGCAGTTTTAAGGAAAGTTGAAGATTATCTGTATTTTGAAGCTGGAAAAGAAGAAGAGGTGAGTGATGATGAGTAAGAACGTTGGCGAAGAAAAAATAATAAAGAAAGAGGAAAAAAAGGAAGCTTCTAGTAAAGAGGTTACCGAACAAGTTGTTGTTAAGAAAAAAGAAGAAATTAAGATTGATGAATTGCCTGGGGTTGGTGCTGCAACTGCTGAAAAATTAAGAGAGGCAGGATATACTACTTTGATGAGCTTGGCTGTTGCTAGTCCTGGTGAATTAGTTGAAGTTTGTGCTATTGGAGAGGCGGTTGCCAAAAAAATAATTAACAATGCCAGAAGCAAATTAGATATGGGTTTTGAATCTGGTGAAGACTTATTGAGGAAAAGGCTTAGCGTTATAAAAATAACTACGGGTTCAAAAGCGTTGGATGGTTTGTTTGGTGGTGGTATTGAAACTGGGGCTGTAACTGAAGTGTATGGAGCTTATGGATCAGGAAAAACTTCTTTGGCGCATCAATTGGCTGTTAGTGTGCAGTTGCCAAAAGAAAAAGGTGGTGCAGATGGAATGGCCTTGTGGATAGATTCAGAAGGAACTCTAAGACCAGAATTCATAGAGAGAATTGCAAAGGTAAATGGTTTTGATCCTACTATAGCTTTGAAAAATTTTAGAGGCGCGAGAGCCTTTAACAGTGATCATCAAATGCTAATGATTGAGAAAATAGAGGAATTGATAAAAGATCAGGGATTGCCAATAAAATTAGTAATTGTAGATTCGTTAATGAGCCATTTTCGCAGCGAATTCTCAGGGCGTTCGATGTTGGCAGACCGACAACAGAAATTAAATAGACATATTCACGAATTACTTAGATTAGCGCATACTTATGATATAGCGGTTTATGTTACTAATCAGGTTATGTCAAAGCCAGATACTTTTTTTGGTGACCCAACTGAAGCGATTGGAGGGCATGTATTGCATCATGCTTCAACGTATAGGTGTTATTTGCGTAGAGGAAAAAAAGGAAGCAGGGTCGCTAAACTAGTTGATGCTCCTGCTATGCCTGAGGGTGAATGTATTTTTATAGTTACTGATGGTGGTATAAAGGATGTATAGAACCCATACTTTGGAAGAGTATGAAGAGGTTATGAAGTTAAGTAAACAGGGACTGCGTCCTATTAAGATTTTTTCTCTTTTATCAGAAATGGGATTTAGTGTAAGCTATGGTGCCTTATATGATTGGATCCATACAAATAAAAAACCGTTTCAGGATAAGGTACTAAGCAAAATTTCACAACAAAGTAATTTTTTAACAGAAGAAAAGGCTTATATTTTAGGTGTTTTATGTGGGGATGGTTACATAAGAATTCATAATTCAGGTAATGGGTTTTTAGTGGGATTAGACGTATGTGATGAGGATTTTGCGGATGAATTTCGTAGATGTTTAAAGGAAGTTTATGGTCTTCTACCAAGTAAGAAAAAAAGAGAACTAGAATTTACAAATTTTTCTTTAAATCCAAAACCAAGATATGTTATAAATCTTACATCCAAATTGGTAGTGAAAGATTTATTGCAGTATTCTAAATCCTTTAAGACTAAAGAATGGGAAGTCCCTGAAAAAATTTTAAGATCTAGTTCTAAAGTAAAATCTGCTTTTCTGAGGGGATTTTTTGATTCTGAAGGAAGTATTAGTTTAAAAAAACCATACGGAGTCTATCTATCTGTTTGTTCTGGAAATGAAACCCCATTACTTAAAATTAAGGAAGTATTAAAAAACGATTTTAATATTGATCTATCGGTTGTTTATTCTAAATCTGTTACAAGATTAAAATCTTCCGGGTACAAAAATGTTAAGACTTTTTATGAAAATATTAATTTTACTATCAAAAGAAAGCGAGATAAATTGGGAACTGGTTTGTTGACCTATAAGAGGAAAGGCGTAAGAAGGTATTCTCCTGAGTTTAAGATGAAAGCACTGGAACTATTAGATAAACATAAGGATCCTCATATTGTTGCGAGTTTATTGGGCATTAATAGTGCAAATATATATGATTGGAAAAATGGTCGATATATCGGCAATATAAGAGTTGAGATATGTGGCAGAAGCAATATTTATGATAACTGATAAGGGAATTAGAGATTTAGAATAATTTTTTTCTTTTTTAATCCTTAGAATTAACTTAATGATCTTTTCTTAAGAATGAAATTCCTTTTTTTATTTCTTATAAATCATTGTCTTCCAATCTTTTAATCTTTTCTTGTAAGTCTATAACTAACCAAATCGCTGACGATATCAAAGTTCGTGCCCTTTCATTATCAACGTTTCCTAACTCTGGATGGCCTCCCTTATCCCTATCAAAAGAAAAAGACTTTAGTTTTGAAAACTCTTCTTCATTGATAAATCTGTTTTTTAAGAATCCTATTTTATTGTTATAGCTATTATTTATAAATTCATCAAATTCTTCTTTGTTTATTTTATTATTTTTATTTAACTTTCTCAAACAATTATTAATTACTTTCTCAATGGTCCTACCAGCGCATAATACTGAAGTTTTTCCGAAACCAAACGAACTTATGTTTATTGCTTCTTTAATGTCTTTATGATAGTCTTTATTAATTTGATCTATCCCATCATAATTTTCTAATGAATTGAAATAATCAAGCAATACTTTCAAAGAGTCTGAGACCTTGCGACATTCAAAAGATAATTTTAATTTCAAATTCTCATTAGATAATTTTATAGATTGATCGCTTTCGGTAACGTTCTTAATTCTTTTTGTCATCAAAGAGCAAATATACTTTTCGTTAATCTTATCTATTCTTTTTGGAATTCCTAACTCGGCTAATATTTCAGTATTAATCTCTGATATGTTCTTGTTTATGGCGCAGATCTTTTTTTGTAGATCATTAACAAATCCTTTTTGTTTCTTAGTCGTTAAGTATTTTGATCTAAGTTCTTTTGATTCTCCGATTATACACTCTTGAAGACTCCTCATCATAACAAATTTGTTAACTCTCTCTAGCATATCACGAATTTCTAATCCTATACCTGATAATACCATTCCCAAAAGTACTGATGTATGTATACTTACACCCCTTCTTTCTTTCTCTAATTTTTTGTTCATTTTACTACCTACCATAAAATTCTTCTTGAATTACCTTCATTATGGTCTCCAAGTTTAAGGGCTTTTTGGGGATCTGTGTTTAGGTACCCAACCATTTAGTTCAACTTCCTCCTCGTTCCTTGAACCATAAACTTCGTAATATTTGGTTTGTCTAGGAGATTTAATCCTAAGGATAAACGCCCCCACGAGGATTTGAACCTCGGTCTCAACCTTTTTGCTAAAAAGCCGCAAGGTCGAATTCTTACTGGTAATTAACCATCAATTTAGGGTTAATAAATCCAGGCTAAACTATGGGGGCAATAAGAAACTATGTTTCTATTTTCTATGGCCTTATTATGGTTAAAGTTCAAAGACATAAGAACGGATATTTTATATCAATACCAAAATCTAAAGCGAGGCTTATGGGATTAAACGGTGGAGAAGAATTTGATGTTGAATATGACAGGATAAATAAGAACTTGGTATTCATTTTGATTAATAATAAGGTGTGATTAGTTTGGTAGAAAAATATTACGTCGATACTTCAATATGGATTGACCTTTATGAAGATAGGAAAGGCTATAATCAAGAGCCATTGGGAGATTTTGCCTTAGGATTATTTGCTTTGATAAGAGCAAAGAACAATAAATTAATTATTACGGATATTTTGATTAAAGAATTAGAAATGAATTATTCTTTGGAAGAGATAAATGGAATGATCAAACCTTTTGAAGATATTATTGAAAAAATTATTAGTACAGGAAAACAACGTGAAGAAGCAAGAAATATTGCTAATAACAGGAATATACCTGCTGGAGATGTTTTACCTGCTATTATAGCAAGAGACCATAAACTGATTCTTATAACAAGAGACAATCATTTTAAACAATTAGTGGATATTTCTGGATATTATAAACCAGAAGATATCATTTGAGTTTCTTTGAGATTTCTTCAAAAGCTTTTTTTCTAATTTCTTCATATTCTTTCTCTGTTGTTTTCTTTTTTGATGCTCCTTTTAGATGAGATATACTAATCATTGCTTCTTTTAACTTTGTTTCTTCTACCTTTTCCCTTAAAGCATTTCTAATGAATTCTGTTCTATTCTGATAGCCTTCTTTCTTGACAATACTGTCTATATCTACTAGAAATTTATCTTCTAATTTAACCGTTATCATTTCAGTTACCATATAGTTATTGTATATACTATAGATATATAAAGATTTCTATTTTATTTTGGGTATATTTTAAATATTCGCAATACTTTCTGTTTAAACACAATGTATATATCCTCAAGAGTATTCAGTAGTTCAAGAAATTTTGGATTAGTTATTATGGCCGTTATACTTTTTTCTAGTGGATATTTATATTTCTTTGAAAATAAGAGGGAATGGCTAATAGGTTTAATGTTTATTGCTTCTGCTCTTGGTATTGCAAAAGATCTTTATGGGTGGCATAAAGAAGATGAAGAATTAAAGAAAAGAAGAGATACGTTCCATATTGCTGGTGGTTCATCAAAAAAAGAAGAACCTTACAAACATATCAAAGAGTTATTAAAAAAATGAGACTAACAAAAAACAATGAATCTTTTATGGTGATATTGCCTAAACAGATAGCCCTAGCTAAAGGATGGGAACATGGGCAACCCTTGGAATGTAAAATAACAGAAAGAGGAGATTTATTGATAAAAGAGAAATAATAAAAATACTAATCGTGATACGGAATATTTAAAAATATAGGGGTTTATGTCTTAGATAATGAGTAAAGAAAAATTTATAAAAATATATTCTAACCTTCCACTAAATCTTCGTAGAGAGATAATTACTATTATTGATAAGGAACCTATAACATGGAATGTTGCTTATTTAGAGATTAGAAATAATACCGAATTAGGTAAAAAAGTTTTAAAAAATCTGGAGGATTTAAAGATAATCTAATGGTTAGTCAAGAAGAAATTAAAAACCTTGTAATAGCTAGGCTAGAGACTCTCCCTAGCAATAAAAAGATATCTATAGGTTCTAAGGGAGAGTTTACAAAAGAAGAAATTATTGAACATGTAAAAAAAGGAGATTCTATAGGTAAAATGATGGAAGATATTGAATTGGGATTCTTGAGGGCTATGAAAGGTGGTTTATTGAATGAATAGTCTTCTTTTAACTAGACCAGACCACGATGATACTACACATTATTTGTATCATTGGAGTATTGAATTTATTGAATTGGCGCAGAAGAAAAATATTAGGGTATTTGACCTAAAGGGTGAAAAAGCAACTAGAAAACAAGTGGAAGGTCATTTATCAAAAAAAGAGCCCAATTTGGTTATCTTCAATGGGCATGGCGATGTTAATATTATTGCAGGATATAAAGATGAGCCTTTGATCATTTTGGGTGAAAATGATAGTTACCTAAACTCAAAAATAGTCTATTCTCGGTCTTGTAAATCTGCTAAGGGACTAGGTAGAAATTCTAATGCTAAGGCATATATTGGTTATAAAGAGGATTTTATCTTTTTTTATGAACCAGATAAACTTTCAAGACCACTTATAGATAAGACGGCACAACTATTTTTGGAGCCCACTAATAAGTTTGTGACTTCTTTAATCAAAGGTAATAGCATAGCTGAATCTCAGGATAAATCTAGTCAAGAATACCAGAATAATATACAAAGATTATTAGTTAATGATATTAATAAGGAAGATACCCATATGGCTAAATATCTTTGGTGGAATTGGAAAAGTCAGACTATTACTGGAGATACTGATGCAAGAATTGAAACCTAATTTTTGATATTAATTTTAATAACTACTATTTCTTTTTCCAAAAAAATCCAGCCTTAGCTTTTAGTCTTTCTATTTTGCCTTCTTTTTCTAGGTCTGCTAAAACCCTATATAGTAAATGCCAATTTATTATTTTCTTAGCTTTTTTCTGCAAATCATTGAGAACTTCATTTGTAGACTTTATTGAATCTTTCTCTAAAACCTTTAAAACCGAATCCTTGTACTTTGACATACAAAGAGTTGTATCAAATGTTTAAATAAGCTGATATCCAAATGTTTGTATCAAATATTTTATCTATTTTTGTTACTATAAGTAGTCAAATAAGTTTATAAATAAATGATTAAACCAAATTAATGTAAAAATGTCAACTAAATTATATAAACCAAGTTTTTTAAAAAAATTAGCTATCAACGGATTAGCTTCTATTGTTGGTTTAAGTAATGTGGCCTGTTCACCAGACAGCATTCTTTCTGGATTAATTGGTTTTGGATTTGGGCATATTACTCAGCAACAAGTACAACAAACATCTACGCCAACACTTGAAGGAATTATAAAACCTACTATGACTCCTCAATTTACTGAAGAGCCAAAGCCAACAGCCACGCAAACAAATACTCCTGTTCTTCCTACTTATACGCCAACATTTATGTCTACATCAACAGGAATAAGTACCCCGATCAATACGCTTGTACCTACATATACACCATCACCTGTTCCAATAAATACATTTACAATAACTCCTACACCAACTAAAACTACAGCTTATACACCGATGCCAACATCATCCTATACTCCTACAAGTATACCTACAATAATATTCACAAATACTCCTGAAAGTACCATAACACCAATTCAAACTTCAACATTTACCCCTACACAAATAGAAACATCTATTCCAACTGAAATTCCTACTGCAACTTATACTTTTACTCCGACAGCAATAAATACCATTACATCCACTAACACACCACCATCAACGTCAACACCTACTGAAACAAAAACTCCAACTTTAGAAGCAACTTTAACAGAAACTCCAATTGATACTCCTACTATAATTCCAACAATTGAATCTACATTAACTCCAACATTTACTAATACTCCTTATGATACAAATACACCAACTAAAACACCCACATTAACAGATACACCTACTGCTACGGTTACACATACATTTACACCAACTATAACTCCAACAGAAACACCATTGCCAACATCAACTCCCATACCAAGTGCAACACCAATACCAACTAATACTTATACACTTACGCCTACTGAAACATTTACTAGTACGATTACTCCTACTTTAACATTTACGCCAACAGCTACATCTACTTATACTGAAACTGCTACAGATACTCCAACTGTAACTAACACCCCTACTATAACTTCAACAAGCACTAGTACTTTCACAGTAACACCAACGAATACTAACACACCTACAGCAACTCCTACGTTTACTTCAACTCCAACTGATACA
This sequence comes from Candidatus Woesearchaeota archaeon, assembly GCA_016188045.1. GTDB lineage: Archaea > Nanobdellota > Nanobdellia > SCGC-AAA011-G17 > JACPIM01 > JACPIM01. Next base: position 7,553 of record JACPIM010000003.1, read on the forward strand.
GCTACACCTACAAGTACGCCAACTCTTGAATATATAACTGGAACAGAATGGGAAGAAATTGCTTCATTAAATATTGCTAGGGAAAGTCATGGAGCAGCCATAGGTAATGATGGTAAAATATATGTTGTAGGCGGTGTTGTTTTGAATGAAGAACAAGGAAGATTTGTATCTCTAGATACAATAGAGAGATATGACTTTGATCAAAATAGTTGGGAAATATTAAATTCTAAACTAAACGTATCAAGACATGATTTAGCAGTTGCTTCAGATAATAACGGAAGAATATATGCTATTGGCGGGATACATAATGATTTGAGCAATATACTTAAAACTGTTGAAAGATTTGACCCATCTAAACCAGAAGATGGTTGGATTTTTGTTGCTGATTTACCTGAAATAACATATGGGTTAAAAACAATACTTGCTCAAAATAAGATATATGCTATAGGTGGTGCACATCAAGGACTTACCATAGATTATATTCCAGATAAAAAAGTTATAAAATATAATCCTGATAGTAATGCTTGGGAGTTTGGTAATGAATTAAATATTCCTCGGCTAAATTTTGGAGTAGCAAAAGATAATGAAGATAAGTTATATGTATTTGGTGGCCAAACCCTTGTTTATGGACCAGATGGACCACTTTATACATATACACTTACAACCGAAAGATTTGACTTAAATGCACCTGATTATGGTTGGAGATTTGTTGCTCCCATATTAATTTTTGGTGCTGGTGGTGGCGGTATAAGTGTTTCAAGTGCAATGGGTGACTCTGGTAGCATATTCCATATTGGAATAGATAGTGTTGGTACCGTTCAAGTATATAAACCACAAAATGGGTTTTGGGAAATTCACTCTAATTTAAATCTCGGTAGATTCAATGCTGTTGCAGTAACGGACGACAAAAACCGTATTTATGTTATAGGTGGAAGTGCTCCCTTTCAACGTTTATCCTCTGTCCAAAGAACCGTTCTTACAACAAAATAAACTCATACTTTACTCGTTATAATACTCAATTCAATAATAAAGAAATATTTAGGAGATACTGAAATACTAATGAAGAAAGTATATGAATGTGGGAAATGTGGAATAAATATTAAACCACCGATTCCAGACACTTGTCCTAATTGCGGTAAAACATTTAACAAAGAATTAATTCCCTTTTCAGCTTCTAAAAAAAGAAACAAGGTTCTAGGTTGGGTCGGGGTTTCAGTTAGTGTTTTAACTTTAATCTCTTTAGTGGTTTTATTTGTAATCCCTGTTTCATATCCTATCACTGTAGGTTATACAATAAAAGAACCATATGATGCTCAAGAGGCTTATACTGTTGATGTTCCATATGAAGTAACTGTTCCTTATCAAGAAAGTCTTCCTTATACTGATGTAGAAGAGATTAAAGGTGAAGAATTAAAATATGATATTATTGGTGAAAAAAATCCACAGCCAACAAGCGAGTATCAGTGCTTTTTAGTGGTATTTTGTAATTATTTTTATGAGATTACAATAAAATTAAAGAATACCGATAGTATTGCAGGAGAGTTTACCATTAATGGTGAATGGAGAGATGGTCAAGACAAAGTTTTTTCAGATGGAAAAAGAAAAGAAACTAGGAGACTAGAACCCGGAGAAACTTACAAGTTTGATTTTAAATATGACCAAGCAAAAACACAAGATGTAAAGTTCCAATATACTGTTTCTGCTAGTGAAACAACTTATCAACAAGTAACTAAGTATAAAACTGAAACGAAGTCTAAGACTGAGACGAGATATAGAACTGAAACAAGATACAGGACAGTAATAAGATATAGAGATGTACCTAAAGAAAGAATAGAATATGGAAAGGCCAATTTATGGAGAATATGGACTAATAAAGTTAGTTATTACAGGAGAGAATAATGGCAAGATGTGCAGATTGTGATAGAAAAGTGGGTGGGTTATTTGGTAGAGCTGGATATACTTGTGATAGGTGTGGTTGTGACATTTGTGGTAATTGTGTTAATCGAGAAGATGGGGAAGATTATTGTAAGAGGTGTTGGGCAAATAAATCTGGTCGTGGTTGTTTTATAGCTACTGCTGCTTATGGAACTCCTTTTTCTGAAGAGATTAATGTTTTACGTGATTGGAGAGATAAATCTTTGATAACTAATAATTTTGGCAGGTTATTTGTTAAAACCTATTATAGATTTAGTCCACCCATTGCTCAGTTTATTGAAAATAAAGAAGGGTTAAAAAAGGCTGTAAGGGTAGTATTAAATCCTTATATCAAATTTTTAAAAAATAAGGGGTATAATAAAAGAGATAAATACACTACTAAATAGTATATTATGATTTAGCTTTTTTATAATGCTTTTAAATAAAATTTTCTCTATTGTAACTAACCTGTTTTACAATAAATAACTTCGTTTATACTTGGTTCTTTACTAAAATCAATCATTTAAAACTGAGCAGAATTACTTTATTGATTCAACTTAATGAAATTCTTTGTTTATAACATCTAATTTTATTAAAAATGCCTAGCTCTAACCCAAAAACCTTTTTTATATGCTCTCAACTCGTGTTCCTTTTCTGCTCTCTTGGTAGCATCCTCAATAATCTTATTTATTTTTTCATAGATTATTGGGTAGCATTCTTTAGTTAATGTTGCATTTTGATTTATGCTTTTTACTAAAAATCTTAAATATTTTTTAATTAAAATTCTTTCTTTGTAATATGGAGTATAAACCATCTTACTTAAAAGAATTTCTCCATGTAGTTGATAGTGAGTCTAGTAGGTTATGCCCTAATAAGCCTATTGCACTTGCAATTCCAATTATGGGCGGGAAAGCAATAAATAATATAGCTAAAACTATCAAGATAAAACTTTTTTTATGTAACCATAATGATTGGAGTCTATGAAATGGGCCAATATTACTCATGGATTTAATTGCTAAAAGTGTAAGCAGGATAATAAGAGAAATGGCTTTTTTATCTAGAACAATAAAATAAATGGCTAGTATTAGTCCTATGATTGTAAAATATCTATGAGCTAAACTTGTTTCATTATCTAAATCTGGTAACAACGTAAAAAATAAACCAATAAGTAAAAAAACTGAGTAAGGATTCATATTAAAAGTGTTCTCTTGAGAAAAATTAATCCAGTGATACTGAGAATTTAAAGCTATAAATCCAATTAATAAAACTAATCCAAAGATTACGTGGCTCTTTAGGTCTGACATTTTATAGCTCGTTAGATATTATTTCTTGTTTCTTTGGTTTTGGTTCATTCTTGAAGAGGTTGGCGGAATTCCCTATCCTCAAAGAAATATATTTTTTACCATTTTTATCTATATTAATCCATCCTGCGACATCTAAATTGCCCTTATAATCTGGTTTCCTTCCATTTGATTTTTTATTTTCCATGTTTTATACCTCCTAAGATATTATTTCTAAGGTGTCAATTTTTTTCGGAAGTACTGTAGAAGACTTCCTTACTATGACAGTATATGGGAATAAATTCTTGACATCCTGCTCTTTATTCTGTCTCTCTAGGTCAAATATTAAGTCTAGAGAGAATTCTGGATGGTTTATTGGGGTGTAAATAGGAGTATATTCCTTGATAGCTTCAATTATATTAAAATGACTTAAATGCTCAAATAAGTCATCAAAGGGCATATTGATTAACCCACTTTGACTCCCTCCTTGACATCTTCTATAGAAGACGGAGTTGCCTTCTTTATGTGAAAATTCAATTAGGTTCTTATCCTCTAGTTCCCTAATCCTTTTCTTTATGGTATTTTTTGATTTTATACTTAAACTCCTTTGTATTATCTCCCTAGGTATTGGTTTAGTAAAATCTCCTTTAGTGTATTCTTCAACAAAGTCTAAAATTGTTTGTAACCTTTCATCAAAACCCTTATATGATTGGTTAAAGAATCTGCCACATATTTTGACGGCGTTTAGAAAATCTTGTGGCTCTGAAACAACAAACATAATTCCATTAATTTCTATGGTGTATCTTTGTAATTGAAAAAGCCAAGATATAGCACAAGTGAAGGCTAGAAGTTTTTTTAAGTCTCTTTGGGATCGAGGATTATCATAATTTATAATTTCCTTTCCTTCTTCATCCTCTAATAAATAATTCCAATATGGTATTAATACATAATCTACTTTCAATGATTCAAATCCTTTTTTTATCCATGAATTATTATTTCCTTGAGACTCAATAAGGGTTAAGGGGTCACCATGTTTAATAATCGTGTCTTCATTCACTGCCCTTGTTTTATTAGGATTTCCTCTTAAGGCTATATCTATAAAACGAGTTGCCGATTCTTCATCATTCGAAATTTCTGTTGTAGAATACAATACCGTCTTTTGTTCTTGCTTGCTTGTTCTTGTTGTTTTATAACCAGTTAAAACATCTTTTTTTAATGAAATAGTTCCACCTTCACTCATTTGTTTTATGGTTTCTTTTAAATGGTAGTTTGCACCATCAATTTGTTCTTTGTTAACTTCCGAATAACAGATTATATCATATTTAGCTATATCATCTTCCATCACGCTTCTAGTTGCGTTAGTTAAGAAAATATAAGAGTCATCTGGAAAGTGTTTCAAGATTGATCTCATTAAATTATCTTTTCCTACTGAAGTATCCCCAGAAAATTTTATTGATTTTCTTAAACTAGAAGGTTTTAATTTAGAGGTACATGTGCCTATGAATCCGGTCATCTTTTCGTTATCATCATTGATGTGGTCTTTGGATAGTTCTTCATGAATATAATACAAAAGTTTAGGGCTTCTAAATTTTGTTTTGGCCTCCGTAAATAAACCAATTTCTTGTTCTGAAACTTCTTTAGTAGTTTTTATTAGAGTCATCTGTTTTCCTCCAAAAACTTAAGAATAATTTTTCCCGAACTATTTGGCTAGGCGTAATCTTTTTATTTTCGAGAATTTGTCTTGCAGTTCTTTCACGTTCGATAAGCTCTAAAATTTCTTCGTTAAGAAAAAAGGTGCTCTTCTTATAGATGCTCTTTGGTCGAGCAAAATTTAAATATAAGTTTTCTTTTAAATTATCTGTATTCGTCATAATACCTTCTTGAGGGAAAAATTTCCTCTATTATTTTTCTTCTTCTTTTATCGTATCAATTAAACATTGAAGCCAGTCATCTTTTTTGTTTTCCATTTTACTTACTTGATAAAGTAAGTAACTTTATAAATCTTTTGGTTACTTACTTTAGAGAGTAACTAAATTTTATAAAGGATTAAATTAGTAAATTATTTATGGAACATTACAAACAAAAGAAATTTTATAGCATTATTAATAGTGCCCCACTATCACACATAATCTTTCTTGTAATCGGTGGCATAAAAACTACTACAGATTTAATAAAAACTACCAAGTTAAGGGATAGTTTATTATCAAAAAGATTAAGGATTCTAGAAGATAATGGTTTTATAATTAAGAAGAGGGAAGGTAAAACAAGATATCTTTATATTAACAATGAACCCCTGATTGAAACTTTTATTATTGCAGCTCTTTCTTACAGATTTAGTATAACTAATAATAAAATAAATAGGTGGGTGGAATCAAAAGAAATTAAAAATATTTTTAAAAAAGTAAAGAAAAATAAACTCTTGTTTGGTCTGATTGATTCTATTATCGAGTCTTATTTTAAATCTATTAAAATTAGGCGTTCTATGATTCATGAAACTTGTCCATTATGTAAACATCCTTTATCTATAGAAACTCATGGTACATCTTGCACTAATCCAGAATGCGATTTTATTTATATTATAAAAGAAATTTTTACCTTATATGAAGTTATGTATGATTTGGTCGATCTTATAGTAATATCTCTTGAAGATACACGTGGTTTTTGGCCATATTTAACTAAGAAGGAAAAAAAAGAGTTAAAAGACTTAGATATAATTTTTGGTCTTGGTAAGATTAAATTAATTGATTTTAGTATGAATATCTATCATAATTATTTTAGTAGTATAAATAAAAAAAAGGAAAAATAACTATTTTAATTTATTTATTATCTCTATTAATCTAGGATTTTCCTTTATTTTTTCAGCTAAGGCTTCTTTCATTGAAGGTATTAGAGCATTTAGCAACTCTTCTTTTAGTTGTTCTCTTTCTATTGCCTTTTTTCTATCTAATAACCTTTTACAGAATGGACAAACCTTTTCAGCAAAACCAACACTTCGACCGCAGATACATGTTTTAGTCTTTGGCAAAAATTGTTTATATTTTGGGTCATCGATTAATCCTCTTTTAGCTAATTCTTTCCTATATGAGTCTAAATTATTACTTAGATCATAAGTAGATAATTGTCTTGTAGAAGTCCAACCTGCTCTATGTTGTATTTCAACATCACTGTCTCCTCTTAGTCTGCTAAACGTAACACCATTCCTTTTTAACGAATAAGCTGTAATTCTTTTATTTAATCCTATTTTTTTACATGCTTTCCTTAATTTCTTATTTATATTATAAGGAGTTAATTGTTTATCTTTTCTTCCATTTGCTATAAATAAAAATGAATCTTTATCTTGTTTAAACTTGTGTTGGTCATAAAATTTTAGTAAATAAGGATAACTGTCAATACATTGTAGAAATTTAGTTCCTTCTTTACCATGGGAACTAATAAAAATTCTCGCATGATTTTCATTTATTTCTAAATCACTTATTCTAGTGTAGCATATTTCTTGTGGTCTCCCAAGCGATTCAACAGATAAATTAAGGTAAAATTGCATTTGTGGATCATTACTAAAATAATTCACTAATTTTTCAAATTCTTCCCATGTTAATCTATCATCTTTCAGTTTTTGTTTGCTTTTATCAATTCTTTTAGATAGGTGTCTTACAACAAAAGGAGTTAATGTATCATCTGTTCTGCCTTTTTCGTCTTTTTCTGGGAATAGGTCTTTCCATATGAATTTTAGATTTTTAATAAAGTCGGCTTTAGATTGAGAACTTTTGTTTACTTCATGAGCTAAGGCTACTATTTCATTAATATCATCCCTATCACATTCTGTTAAGTTTTTTTTGGTTGTGTTTACTATAAATAATAATGTACAAAATACTCTTAATCTTCTTACATAACTAGTATCCCTACTTTCAAAGATTTTAGCTAATTTCTTAAAATAGGTTAAATTGGATGGATTTTTACAATAATATTTCCTAGTAGCTCCTTTTTTTGATTTTGCTTTGGGCAATTCTTTTAACTGCTCTAAATTAGCTATAAATCTTTCATACCTTGCTTTATTTCCATATATGTCATCCTCAGCCATTTTAAACTCCTGCATCGTTACTAGTTTATATTATTTAGTCGACTGAGCATTGGAAAATAGAAATCTTGCCCCCACGAGGATTTGAACCTCGGTCTCAACCTTTTTGCTAAAAAGCCGCAAGGTCGAATTCTTACTGGTAATTAACCATCAATTTAGGGTTAATAAATCCAGGCTAAACTATGGGGGCAATAAGAAACTATGTTTCTTATCAACTTCCTTGTAATCACTCGTTTCTTATCAACTTCTTTAAAAACAAGGGGGAAAGGTTTATAAATATTTATTGGGGCGGTTTAAGGATGGTTAAAAAAGAAAAAGTTGTTGAGGAAGTTGTATTAGATAAGCCTGTTTTAGAAGAAGTTAAAGCAGAAAGTAAATTAGAACTTAAAGAAGAAAATCTAATAGATATTAGTAAAGAGCAAGAAATTAGGCTTATACCTGTGGGTTCTGTAATTTTTCCTTGTCCTAATTGCGGTAAAACTACAGTTAGTAGGACTTTTAGTGAAAGAAGGTTAGCTACACCTTATAAATGTGAAAACTGTAGTTTTGTAGGTCCTAATTAGAAAATGGGATTTGTTTTAATAACTTACAGATTAATGCCTGAATCGGTTGAAACTGATTTGGATAAGATGAAAGAAGAAGTTGAGCTTATTATTAATAAATTTGGTGGCAAGATAGAGAAAGTTGATAAAGAACCTGTTGCTTTTGGTTTGGTTTCTTTAATTATTGTTATAAGTTTAAATGAAAGCATAACTAATCTAGATCCTTTAGAGGACTTATTAAGAAATGTTGTTGGTGTTGAGAGCGCTGAATCTATAGATGTTAGAAGAATGGTAGGCTAAATAAGAAACTACGTTTTTTATCATCTTCCTTTTTAAAAATTACATAACTTCCATCATATCCTTAACTTGTTGTTTCTAATAAGTAGTAAAAATAGTAAGATTTATATATTAGTTCTACTACTATTATTACTATCAATTAATAATAAAAATGAGGTTAAAATGTTAAATTTAGAAAATATGGTTAGAACTGCTCCTAAAGTTGGAGAAATTGGTGGCGGATTAGCTACTGCTACAGCTGGTGCTGTAACTGGTCCTGGTTTACTAGGGCAGTATATTACCGGAGCTACTGTTGGTTATTCAAATGCGGCTATAGCAGGTAGTGTTATTGGAACTCCTGTAGGAATGGTTTTAGGTTATGCTGGCGTAAATACGGCTTTGAAAGGAATATATGACTTGTATTATACTATGAGACATCCCATTAAACAAACTAAAAGAATCTTGTCTACATTAGGAAATATTATAAAAAGACCTTATAGAATTTTAACTAAGCCATTAGAATATGTATTTAAACCTGTTAGACTGATAAGATGAAGGAGGGATGTAAAATGCCCGAATATGAAGAAGTTTCACTTATAAAAGGAGGTCATCTTTACATAATTAGGTTTAGGCCTCTAGAAGAAAATAGAGCTTTTGAAGAATTATTGAGGTTAGTTGATGACCCCGACCATAATTTTGATGGTTTAGATGCTAAAGTTATGTTAGAAAAGATAAATGAAAGAGCAAAAAATAGGGAGAATGCAAATGAGTAATGAATTTTGTTGGAGATACACTATGGGCAAGCAGAACCTTGCATTATTTGTAGCTGGTTCTGATGAAAGAGTTGGAACTCTTAGTGTTCAACGCGATCAAGATGGAAGAATTGTTGCTGGAAAAGTTTTTACATATAATCCTAGATTAATTAATTATGTTGATTTTTTTGATAAAGTTAGTTCTGTTCCTGGTTTAGATAAAAGAGATATATCAGATGTATTTAAGATAAAAGATGGTTTCTTTAGACTAGAAGGTTATGTTAGAGATAGAGAAAGTTTTTGTATTTATGCTTATGAACCAGATCCTAAAAAAAGATCTGAATTGCTTAGGAAGGCAACATTAGCTAGAATCGATCTTGGAATGAGATTTGGAGATTTTGTGGATGGTTTTGTAGAAAAAGCGATCAGTGGAGAAATAAAAGGAGAATAAATGGGATATGATCAAAACATACCAGAGGTAAATTGGAGCAAACTCGATAATATAGCTTGTGCTTCTGTATATTGCTCAAAAGTATTAAGAAAACGTATTAGATTATGGTCGCGTGTTAATTATTGGTTTACTAAAGAGTTTATGGATTTTGTAGGAAAGAGGCTTCAAAGTGAACAAGGAGAATACGAAAGACTAAAAAGTGTTTTTGATAGAAGGGATATTGATTATTTGGATGAAAGATTGAGGCAATTTTAAGAAAATGGAAAGTCCGTTAACAAAAGAACAAATAGATGAATTAAATAGTATAGTTAAATTACCTGTGGAAGAGCAAAGGAAAGCTTTAGCAGAATTTACTAAAAAATTAAGTCCTGAACAATTAGAGTTTTTAAAAAAAGGACAAGGTTGTGTTTTTTGTAGTATTGCAGAAGGAAAAATTGAAAGCAAGAAAGTTTATGAGGATGAAAAATTTTTAGCTGTTTTAGACATTAATCCTGCTAATAAGGGTCATGTTTTATTATTTCCTAAAAAACATTATGAAGTTTTAGCTCAAATGGAAGATGTTTCTGAATTATTTAATCTAGCAAATAATATTGCTAAAAGCGTTTTTGAAATTGTAAAAGCAGAGGGGACGAATATTGTTGTGAATAATGGAACTGTTGCTGGCCAAATGGTACCTCATGTAGTTGTGAATATTATTCCTAGATTTAAAGATGATAAAGTCAGAATTGGCTGGGAAAAAACGGATGTCAATGAAGAAGAGATGAGTGAACTTGCAGATGAAATTTTTAAAAATTTAAAAAATAAAGTAGTTAAGAAAGAAGAAAAAATAGAAGAAAAGAAAATTAAAGTTGTTAAAGTAAGTAATGTTGGTTATTTAGAAAGGGTGCCTTAGAAGGGTATGTTATAAGACAGTAATCTTTTTATATTTGTGTTTTAAATAAAATATTATGTTAAATTTGTCAGTTGGAGAATCTTCTCCTTTAAATACCTTGGAATCAAAGCAAAGATTAGAAGTTGTGTTAGCCAGAATGTGTGCTGATACTGAAGCCGAAATTAAAAGAAGAGATGAACAAAGACGTAGAGCAGAATTGACTGTATACAAATTGAGGCCCAATTATTCTTAATCAAATAAAAGGATTGCCAAAAATTAAGGCTATTATTGTTCCTATTAAAAAAGGCGGAACAAATGGGATGCCTTCCTTTACTAAAACCTTTTTAACTCCCAATTTTATTAAATGGTCTATATCTTTTTTTTCTATACCTAATTCTTTTTTATGAAAAACAATTTCGTTTTTGAGTTTAATGTCTTTAGCTATCCAATCCCCTTCAACCAGTTTTTCAGTTTCCTTATACATATAAAAATGAATATTTTCCAGTGCTTTAATTGCTATGAATAAATAAGGATAAATCAATAACAAAAGAGCTAATATTATTGAAGCAAGTTTAAAATTGCCTAAATAAAACGAAAATAAGACTAAAGAAATACTTAAAATTAAAGTTAATATTTTTATTATCTTATAATTTTGAGAATTTAGTTTTGAGAATTCTTCCTTAAAACTTTTAGGATTTTTAAATATTAAGATTATTGACCAGATGAAGCCATACAGAGAACCGATTATAAAGATTAGAACTATTAAAGTTAGTAAAAAAGGTAGATATGAGTTTTCTAAATAAAATGGTTTAGTTGCCAATGTTGCGCCTAGGCCCATTGCTAGTTTTGCATCTCCACCGCCCCATTGTTTTAGATGATATAAAATATTGCCTAGTAAAAACATAGAGCCAAAACCTATTAAACCATAGATAAAATAGTAAAAATCTGAGAAAATTAATGAATAGATTAACCTCACTGATAAGCCTGAAAAAATTAAAGCATAGCTTATCCAATCTGGAACTTCTTTTGCTTTAATATCTGTTATTGTAGAAGAGATTAAAGCTGCCATTGTTGCTGCAATTAAAAAAATATCACCAATCATTATGTCTTTTTACTTATTAGGTAGATTTATAAATTTTTTTGAGATGTAGGATAGAAATGATATCTATTATTGGGGCTGGACCAAGCGGAAGTTATTTAGCCTATTTGCTGGCTAAGAAAGGAGAGAAAGTTAGGTTATTTGAAGAGCACAAAGTAATCGGAAAACCAGTTCAATGCACTGGAATAATAACTAGTTCTGTTGAAGATTTAATCAAAATTAAAAAAGACATACTAGTTAATAAATTTTATCTTGTTAGGGTTTATAGTCCTGATGGAGAATTTGTTGATGTGAAACTTAAGGGAGACAATATATTTGACAGGGCTAAATTTGATCAGTATTTAGCTGAAATGGCTGTTGATAAGGGAGCCGAGATTTGTTTAGGTGAAAAGTATTTAGATTTTAAAAATAATGAAATAATAACCAATAAAAGAAAAAGTAAAACTGATTTTTTAGTTGGAGCTGATGGGCCTTTGAGTGCTGTTGCCAAGACTAATGGATTGTTCATTAATAGAAAATTTGTTACAGGATTACAGGCAAGGATTAAAGCTAAAGTTAGTGATGATCATTATGAAGTTTATTTAGGCAAGGGTTATTTTGGGTGGAGTGTTCCTGAAGATTCTAATGTTACTAGGCTGGGATTTATAGCTAATTTTAATCCTAAAAGCTTATTCGAGAGTTATTTGAAAAAAATGAATGGAGCAATAGTGGAATATCAATCTGGGATAATTCCTGTTTATGATAATAAAGTTATAACTAGTAAAGAAAGAGCCTTTCTTGGAAAGAAACCTTTAGGAAAGAAAAACGTGTTTTTAACTGGAGATGCAGCGACGTTTGTTAAAGCCACGACTTATGGCGGGATACTGCAGGGAATGTTAGCAAGTGAAGAATTATGCAAGGCTATACTAGAAGATGAAAATTATGATAAATTATGGAGAAAAAGAATTGGAAAAGATTTATGGTTGCATTTGAAATTAAGAAATAAATTAGATAAAATGGATGATGAAAAATATAATGAATTAATCAAATTAGTAAAAAAAGAAAAAATAAGAAAAATATTAAATGAATATGATAGGGACTTTGTTTCTAAGATGGTAATTAGTCTTATCTTAAAAGAACCTAGATTTTTGAAGTTTGTTTTGTAACTATTTTATGGTAGTTAAACATAGAAAGATTTATAAACAAGTTATTTTTGTTACTGGACGTGATAAAAATGGCATCTATTGATGATAAAGTGATTGATGGAGAAAGCATAGCTTATACAGCTGGTGGTGCTGCTGTTGGTGTTGGTTTAGATCTAGTTGGTATTGTAGATAAGCTTGCAGAGAGATTTTACGATGCTACTAATTTAGTTGTTACACAATATGATGCTTTAGCTCCAAGTTTTTATAATAGCGCTAATTATTTTGGATTTGATTTAGGTTTTTTCGGTGCCGCTTTCTCAGCTATGGCTAATAAACCTAAAGGAATTTTATATTCTTGGTTAGCTTCTGGTGCTTATTTGTTAGGTAGTGCTGCACTAGATTATGGTGCTGGTTATTCTGTTGGAAGTTTAGGTAGTGTTCTTGCTGCTAGTGTGGTGGCTAGTGGTGGTTATGTTGGATTAGGTTTAGCTGCCGGTTATCTATTAAGGGCAGCATGGAAAGGATTAAAGAGCATATTCAAGAGAGGGTAATCTTTATATATAAATAAAAAGATGTTATTATTTATGAAATCGAAAAGAGGGGCAGCTCCTGAAAGTGCTACAGCATCTGTTGCAACATTAATTCTTTTAATATTGTTATTCTTATTAGCTTATTTGGTTTTATTGCCTAAAGAGGCAAGAGAAGATGTTTTAGAAGGAAGGAATATTAGTTTTGATGATTTCAATGGTAATGGAGATGACAACGGAGATAATGGTGATGTAGACAAAGAAGTGTTATTGTTAAGAGAGCCGGGGGTTGTATTGCCTCCAGGAAAAAATGAAGTTAAAAAAGATTTTGCTTCTATAAACTTGATGGAGAGTTCTCAAAGAAGCGCCAGAAAATTAGCTGACAGAATAACTGTTACAAGGACGCTATTTAATAATAATTATAAGGATGTTGATTTTGAAATTAAAGATGATAATTTAGAAGATTTGAACTTATTTTTTAATGTTGTTGAACAAAAAGGTGGTTTAATAATAGAATTAAATGGAAGAGTTATTTTTGAAGGAGTTTTCGATATTAATGATTTACCTATCAAACTGCCTGTCGATGATTTAAGCAGAGTAAATAAATTAAGGTTTATGGCTGAGAATCCTGGCTGGGCGTTGTTAAGTACTAATAAATATGTAATCAGGGACATAGATTTGATTAAGGAGTCTAGCGTTGTGAATAAACAGGAGTTAAGAAAATTTGAAATTGCGAGAGCTGAGGCCATAAGTGATGCTAAACTTGAATTTTTTGTAAACTGCATTGAAATTAACAGAGATCAAGGTATTTTGAAAGTGTTTATGAATAGGAGAAATGTGTTCTTAAGTAAAGTTGTTTGTGATGCTTCTCAGATGAGTTTTGACGTACCAGATGATTATTTTAACGATGGAACTAATTATTTGACTTTTGAAATTGATAAAGGAAATTATGTAATTGAACAAATAAGATTAAAATATAAATTTGATGAAGGGTTTAATCCACAGTATTTTTTCACTATTGATGAAGATCAATTTGATGATATAAAAAAAGAAGATGCTAAAGTTAAATTGAAACTGAGATTTGATAATGATGAAGACAGGAAAAGAGCTGAAATCAGAGTTAATTCTGGGACTGTTTTTTTAGACCAAAATGATGATAAGTTTGAGAAAGATATTAGCAAGCATATAGAAGAAGGAGAGAATTTCATTAAAATCTTTGCTAAAGATGAGTTTAATATTGTTTTATTAGAAGTTGATTTTATTAAGGAATAGGGTTTTTTCTTAAAATAAAAACTTTGGAAAAAGAAATTTCGAAAAGTTTTTAAATAGTACGTACTTAATACGTATTATGAGATTTATTCATAAGGTTTCTAAAGGTAGCAAATTTAATCAGATTTACATACCAAAGGAAATGGAAAATGTATTTGGGATTGGAGATATAGTTGAAGTAAGACTTTTAGAGAAAAGTTTGAAGTTATGTTATTCTAAGAACTTATTGAAGCTTACAGAATTTAAAGAGAAGCTGATTAGGGAAATATTTTCATTTTTGAGTAAATTTAAAGAAATAGAACAAATATTTGTGGTAGGTTCTTTTTTAATCCGGAAAATAGAGTATAATGATATTGATATAGTAGTAATAACTGATAATAAAAAACTTGAAGAAACAGTTTATAATAAATTAGTTGACAGATTTAATCTGAAGTTTCATATAATTTCTATTTCGAAAAAGAATTTGAGTAGTTTAGAACAGATTTGTCCTTTAACTAGAAGTATGTTTCATTATAATATTTCTAATAAAGAGTTTAATCTTTCTTTAGATAAAAAAATAGATAAAAAACATATTGAATTTCTTTTAATGATGCCAGAAGATATATTAGAAATAAATGTTAATAGTAGAGTTTTTTATGATAATATGAGAAGGTTAATAACTATTGAGGGGTTTTTAGAAGGGAAAGATGAAGACCCTATCAAAGTAGATAGCGAATTGAAAGTATTAATTGGTGAACTTTTGTTTAATTATGTTAAAAATAATGAAGGCTTAGATATAAAAGAGCTAAAAAAAGTAAGAGAAGTAATAAAAATGAAATTGGATAAAATAAAGAGATTATTAAAATGAATAAAACAAAGATTATCCACGAGTTAACTAATTTGTTAGCTAGGGCTTTAAGGCATAAAATTGGTTTTATTGTTAATCCTAATGAAATTTATGCTCAGAAATATGTCAAAGATTCTGAGATATTAATGAAAGAAGCTCAGAAAATTGCTATAAAGGAGAATTGGAATAGTTATGACAAGGTTAAGATTAAAGAAGAACTTAACAGAAAATTGAAATTGGAACTAGAGAAAAAAGACTTTTTAGATAATAGAAAATTTGAGATTATGGATGATGAGGTTGGGAAGGCATTAAGTTTTTTGAGTTTGAAATGATTGTGAAAGTTTAAATATTAATTAATCAGTAATTTATAATTAAAATGCTCTTTCCTTGGAGAAGAAAGCCTTGGGAAAGAAAAGAGGAAGAAAATGAGATTAAAAGAAGAGGCGGAGTTTTATGCTTGAAGACGATTCGGTATACTTGCCGCCTGAGTCATCTGAAAAAACAGAAGAAAAATCAATAAAACCAGTTGGTGGTAAAAGTGGTCTTTCAAGTGTTACTAAGCAAGCGGCAAGAGTGCTTAGGACTAGAGAAAAGGCAGCAAAGCAGCAAATTATAGCACAAAGAGGTGCTGGTGGGGGGCCACCCAGCGCTCCATCACCACCATCTATGGGTGGGTCTAGAAATTGGAGATCTTCGTTGCCAGGAATTATATTGAGTATTATTTTTTTAATTGGGGGATTTCTTTTAATGTGGTCTGGCATTATACGTTATTTAATAGGATCTGGTAATATACCACTTTCTGGTTATATTCTTGGGTTCATAGGTTTAATGGTAATTGTTGCTGTTTTATTGGCTTTAAGGAAAATTGGTCCAAGTAGATTGTTTGGTGCTGCTAGTGCTGGTTATAATAGAGTAGCACCTAAACGTAAAGGATTTTCATTGTTAATACTTGGGCTTTTTGTTGTTATAATCCTTATTGTATTCTTTTTTTTAGGTCCACTTAGTGGTCTCGGTGCAACTGGGTTGGTTATTCTTTTTTCACTATTAGGATTACTAATTCTTTCTTATGTAATCTTTTATGGAAGAAAAAGTAAACTCTTGACTAAAGAATTACATTTACCAAAATTTGGTCTTGGATGGATATTAGTTGGTGCAATAATCTTACTGCTTGGAATTTTAATATGGAAAAGTGGATTTTCATCAATATACATATACGGTGGTATAGCACTAGTTTTGCTTTTTACTGGTTTATACTTTCTTTCTAGAAAAGATAAGAAATTTTTGGGCTGGAGTTTTATTATTATTTCAATTCTGGTCGTGTTTATAACATTTGCTCCTGCTTCTATCCTTAAAATACTACCATATAATCAATTAAAAACTTGGTTATTGTTAGGGTCATTATTTTTAACAATAGTCTTTTTGTTTAGTAAAAAATATAAGTTATTAGGGTTACTTTTTCTTTTAATAACAATAGGGATTTGGTATTTTGGAAGTGAAGGAGGTTCATTATTTTTAGAGAGTTTAGGAACCAAAGCACAAGTTGCCGGGGGGGAAAGTTTTTCGGCAAAATTAGGTAAATATTTGAATTATATAAAAAACCCAGAACAGTTTTTTGCAAGATATGGTGAGTTTGGAAATCCAAATATTGAGAATAAAGCTCCTGTTGGATTAAAAATTGATAAATTTGAGCCTTTAATAAAGGAGTTTAGAAGTAATCAAGATTTAAGGTTTACAGCAGAGGTAAAACATTATGCTCTACCAAAATTTAAAGAGGATGATAAGGTAAAATCACAGCTTGGTTTTCTTTGTTATATTCCTGAAGAGAAACATCAAACTGAAAAAGGCAGAACAATAGAACCAACTTTAGTGTCATATTTTGGCAATATAGATGTCAAACCTGGAAAAATCGCTAAAGTTCCATTTATCGAGGGAGGCATAGATAAAGGTACTCTCCAGGGGGCAATTTATGAGGAAAAAGGTCCTTCAACAGTATATAAAATCATATTAGAGAATGAGGATTTATTTAAAAATTTCACTAAGTTTGTTACTTGTACTTTTAAAGCCGAAACTGTTCCTGCATTTTTAGATAAAGAAACTAGGAGAGCTTATTTAAATATAAGTTATGAAAATTTTATAACAAGATCTGATATTTATGTTTATTTATTAGGGAAAGAAGTTTATGATAAAATAGAAGGTGGTGTTTTACAGGCTGGAGGTGATTTGGACACGGAATTCTTGTATCAATTAAGAAGCGCTGCAAGTTATCCCGGTTTAATTGATAATGAGAGAAGAACTATATCTGAATTTAGCAGTGGGCCTGTGTGGCTGCAAACTAATATTTTAGATCAACAGCCATTAAAATCTGGAAGTAACGATCAGTATACTTTGAGAGTAAAATCAATGCCAAATTCTGTAGATTGGACTAATGCAATTAATATTAAAAATATCTATTTAGAAGTTCCATCTTGGTTTAGTCCTGTTGATAATAGATGTGATTTTAGTAGTGGAAGTGTTGAACCTACAGGAACAAGTTCTTCAAAAACTAAAAGATTAGTGTTAAAAGATAAAAAAGAGTTGTTGCTTGGATGTGGGGGAAGTGGTGCTGGTTGTGGGTTTACTTGTGATTTTACTGTCGGTAGCGGAAATGAGCAAAATGTTCAGGAATATAGAATAAGTGCTTATCAAGTGACTGATTATACCATAAGTCAAGGAACTAGTTTCGATTATGTAAAAAGCAGGACTACTGGAGTTATAACTGAGAATGAAAAAGCCGAAAATTTCCCTCCTGAATTTATGGATGGGTTAGCTACTAGCAGTAAAAAAGAAGATCTTGAGAGGTATGTTAGCATATGTACGCAAGGTAAAGATACTACTAATCTTTTATATACGGAAACAATAACCCTTTTAAAAAAGTATTGTGCTAAAATAAAAGAAGTTAATGATAAATTAAATTTAATTAATACAGTTACAGGAGCAGATACTGGTTCAACGTCACCAACAACACAACCAGTAGGAACAGGAAGCGAAGAGTTTAAAGCAGGGCAATTATTAATATCAAAAGAGCAACTTGACAGATTGCCTATTGAGAGCATCGTTGATGATTCTACATACATATCTTATAAAAAGGGTAATGATGGTTGGTATGTTACGAATATAAAAGAGATATTAATAAGAAAAGTTAGTACAGATGATATATGGGCTAATAAACCAATTAAAATATACAGAGTGGGAACAATGTAGAAGTTGCTGAAGCAATAACCTAATCAGAAAGAATGGTGGTTAGAGGATGTTACTGAGATACATATTTTAAAAAGATAACAAAATAATTTAAATAACAAAATTATTAATAAAATAAAAAAGAGATGAAAAAAATAAAAATTATACTGCTTTTAGTATTAATCTTAACTTTGTTAGTTGGATGTACTAGTTTGCCTGGCTTGTCTTTTTTAGGTGGAAAACAGGATAAACCTGTAATAGGCAGAGGAATAAAAATGTATTTTATGCCTGGAGCTCCACCTACAGATAAATTATTGATAGGTCAAGATTCAATTGCCTTAGTTAGAGTTGCAATTGAGAATTATGGGCCTGGTCTGAATGGAAATTTAAAATTTTGGGATAGTGTTCCTGGTGGTATAGAAGGGGATCGAGGAGTAGTTAGCGTTGGTGTAACTCTTAAAAATGGGGATACGATTCCAGATCAGAATACCGGTCAGATAATCAAGATTGATCCTGATAGGGTTTTTTGTTCTCCTGATAGTGGAAGTTGTTCTTCAGATAATCCGAGTGGTACTGGAGAAGTTCAATATAATTTACAAAAGTTGAACATTGTACCGGGTATGAAATTAAATGTTTTTGCTGAATTGGTTATAGATGATTACAACGTTGGAGGTGTTTGTGACCCTCGTGATGTAGGCAGTCAAAATTCTGGGATACAAACTACTTTTTGTTTGAAAAGAGAAGCGGATACTAATGTTCCTTGTTCAAATCAAGAGATTATAACCTCAAGTAAATTAGGACAAGTTGCAAGTTATGTTCCTGTTACGGTTGATAGAATTGAAAAAACCGCAACACCAATAAGTAATGATCGTTTTTTTGTTACCTTGAAAATTGTTTTAAAAAATTTAGGTGGAGGTGAAATCGTTGATGATCTAACTGGTAAAAAGGATTTTTTAAAAAACTTTAAAATTTTAGTTGATGGTACTGATGCTGATAGGGTTTGTTCCCCAAATGCTGGTCAATTAGTATTTAATAATAACGAAGCAGTAATAAATTGTGCCATAAAAGATCTTACAGCTGGTCAAAGTTTTACTGATCATACTTTGAAGATATGTTATAGTTTTCCTTATAGACTTAGGATAAAAGCAGGACCAATACCTTTATCAGTGATAGAAAACAAGCAAGTTTAAAATAATTAACTTTAAATATAAGAAAGTACTTGGATTTAATATTGAAAGGAGGGATATGTTGATGAAAAAGAGGATACTATTCATTTTTTTACTAGCTTTAATGCTTTTAATTGTTGGTTGTGCTCAAAAAGCAGAAACCCCTACTGGTCCGTTTGTTGGCGGAGAAAATGGGTTGGAAATTGGCTATGTAAGTGGTGAACCTCCTGAGAGTGTATTTGATAATAATCAAGAAGATTTTGACATTACTGTTAAAGTTGAAAACGTTGGTGAATTTGATATCCCTGCCAATAAAGTTATAGCTACTTTAAGCGGAATTAGTGCGCCAGATTTTAGTATTTCTAATCCAAATATAATTTTAAAAAATCCTTTAGAAGGAACACATAAAGTAAATAGTGAAATTATTAAAGGAGATGAGGATGAATTAAGATTTGAGAATGCAAAGTATAAGCATGATTTGGTTGCTGATTTTAGTACTTCTGTTAGGACAGATATTTGCTATCTGTATGAAACAAAAACAACAACTAAGGCTTGTTTGAAAAGAAAAGCTACTCAAAGAGATATAGATGATGCCTGTCAAGTTAATAATGATAATATAAGAGTTGACAATTCCGGAGCACCAATACAAATAAGCGGTGTTAGAGAAAGAAGTGCAGGAACTAATGAAGTACAATTAACATTTACTGTAGAAAATAGAGGAAGCGGCATTACTTATCCACCAGATACATTTACAAATACCTGTGTAAGAAAGAAAGATAAAGAGGACAGATTAAAAATAGAAGTTAGAACTGGATCTAACAGGCATACTGTTAAATGTGCTCAGTTAAATGATGGAGCTACTGGGGAGATTAAGTTAAGTGAGAACAAAAGACCATTAAGATGTACTATTAGTACTAATAATGCTCCTGAGGGTGGTGGCGCATTTGAAGAGCCGATTAATATTATAGCGAGTTATTTTTATAAAAATGCTATAACAACGCCTTTAGATGTACAAGATTCAGAAGAATAATACTTTTAAATTCTTTTTTATATCTTTTATTTAATGGAGATAATTGGAGATTTACAAATACACTCGCGTTTTTCTAGAGCTTGCAGCAAAGATATAACTTTAGATAATTTAGAGAAATATGCAAGAATTAAAGGAATAGGTCTTTTAGGTTGTGCTGATTTTCAACATCCTAGGTGGAATAAAGAAATTAAAGATAACTTAAGTGAAGATGAAAATGGTATATTATGGAGTAAAAATAAATTTCCTTTTTTATGGCAAACTGAAATTAGTTTAATGTATAAAGATGTTAAACGAAGAGCCGTTCATTTATTGGTTTTTAGTCCGAATAAAGAAGTAGCTGGTCAAATAATAGATATTTTAGGTAAAAGAGGAAGATTAGATTATGATGGAAGACCTATTTTTGGTATTCCAAGTGTTGAATTTGTTGAAATGATGAAAGAAATTGATGATAAAGTTGAGGTTATTCCTGCACATTGTCTATTGCCGAATGAAAAAGTTATATGCAATCCTAACTCAAAGAAAATTTCAGATATTAAAGCTGGTGATAAAGTCCTAACTCATACGGGCTTATATAAAAAAGTTATAGAAACATATGTGCGGCCTTATAGCGGTATATCCTATAGAATACAACCATATTATTTTAGAGAAGGTGGAATAAATGTGACTAAAGAACATCCTTTTTTGGCTATAAAAACTGTTAAGGCTTGTTCTTTTATTGGTGGTTTATGTAAACCAAATAGTATATCTAAAGGAAAACATAAATGTGGTAAGAAACATTATGAAAAATATAAACCACAGTGGATTTCAGCCGATAATTTGGAGATAAATGATGTTTTATTATATCCTCGACAGAATAATATTATTGACATTGATAGTATTAAAATATCTGATATAATTGGTAATTATGATTATAGGATTAGTGATGATTATATCAGACCAAATATTGGTAGGCAAGATAAAGGGATAATAAACACCATAAATATAACCCCCGATTTTTGTAGACTTATTGGGTATTATCTAGCTGAAGGCTATTTTAGTAGAAAAAATGTTCTATTATTTTCTTTTGCGGATTATGAGGCAGAATATATAAATGATGTAGAAAAGTTAATGAAAAATTGTTTTGGGGTTAATATTAGGAAAAGGAAAGTTGGGAATGCTTATGAGTTATACATATATTCAAAGGTTCTTGTTGAATTTTTTAAAAATCTTTTTTATGAAGGGATGCGATTTAGAGCCTTTTCAAAAAGACTGCCCAATTGGGCCTTATATTTGCCGAAGGATAAGCAAGTAGAATTTTTTTATGGGTGGTGGTGTGGTGATACTGGTGTTACAACTTCTGAAATATTAGCTATGCAAATGAAAATGATCTGCTTGAGATTAGGAATTATACCATCGATATATGTTAAAACAAAAGAAGAACATAACAAAAGGAGTCCAAAGATATTAAACAGAAAAATTGTTTCCAATTATGATTATTATGTATTTCAAAATCTTTCTTTTTATAACGATGATTTTAGCTTATTAAATAGTAAGCCCTTTAGTAAGTTTAAAACAAAGATACTCAGAAAACATGGGTGGATAGATGAGAATTATGTTTATATTCCAATAAAAAAGATTGATGTCAATTATTATAGCGGGCAAGTTTATAATTTAGAAGTTGAAGATGATAATTCTTATGTCACTCCTGCTGCGACGGTTCATAACTGTATGACCTCTTGGTTTGGTGTTTTTGGCAGCAAGTCTGGGTTTGATAGTTTGAAAGAATGTTTTAAAGATAAAGTGAATAAGATATATGCTATTGAAAGTGGAATGTCAGCTGATCCTCAGATGCTGTGGAGATTAAAGGAAAATGTTAATATTGTAAGTTTTTCAGATGCACACTCATTTTGGCCTTATAGAATTGGAAGAGAAGCAACTATATTTGACTTAAAAGAACTAACTTATGATAATGTAATAAAAGCAATAAGAACAGGAGAAGGATTAAAAGGAACAGTGGAAGTTTTTCCTGAATATGGAAAATATCACATAGATGGGCATAGGAATTGCGGGTTTAGTTGTGATTATATTGAAAGCAAAAAATTAAATAAAATGTGCCCTAAATGTGGAAAAGAAATGACTATTGGTGTTGAATATAGAATTGAGGAATTAGCTAAAGAAAAAAAAGGTTTTAAACCTACTAATTTTAAAGATGTTATTGAAGTTATACCATTACAGGAAGTAATTGCTTCTGTTTTAGATGCCAAACAATTAAATTCTAAAAAAGTATTGGAGATTTATAATAAATTAATCAAGGAATTTAAAGATGAGTTTAATGTTTTATTGAATGTTAATTATGATGATTTAGTTAAAATTGTTCATGAAAAATTAGCTAAAATTATTATTAAAAATAGAAATGGCGAATTAAATATTCGTGCAGGTTTTGATGGGGTTTATGGAACGATAGTTTTAGATAAAGAAGAAAAAATAGAAGAACAGAAGTCTTTGGGAGAATTTTAAAAAATAACAAAAAATTTTGCGCGCGACTACGGACGTACCCCGACAAGACGGCCACTGTCGCAGTCAAGATGATCCCTGTCAAAAGCAACAGACCCGCCCTCAAGCAAGTCAACAACAAACAGATTCATTAAAACTAGTTGTTCTTGTGGAGAACTAACATAAATCCCCATGTTTTCATCATATCTAAATCTAGTTTTAGCTTGTGAAAAAACCGCATTAACATAATCATTTAATAAATCCTGATCATTTCCAGCAAAAGTCCTCCAAATTGGATTAGATTTTGCTTGTCTTTTTGTTAATGGCTCTCCTGTGTATTTCTCTATATCTCTTTTTGATAATTCTAAATCCGCATCTAATGATTCATAAGCTCCATCTGGTAATACTAAAGCACCTAAGCTTAAAGGACTATCTGGATTAATTTTTCTCAAGTCTTGGGAGCTACGAACAATTTTTGCTTTACCATCAGGATGATAAGCAAGACCATCTCCTGTATCAGAATGATAATCCCACCAAGCAGATTTAACTTCATCATAGGGAAGGCTAATACTTCTTGTTTTCTTTGCATTAATCCCTGAACTGATAATGGGCTTCTTCCACTTTTAATAAGCAAAGGCATTTGATCTACGATTCTACCTGGAAATAGTTCATATTTTCCTGGTTCGTTTAATTGTGAAGACATTTTTATTCTCCTTTATTATGAATTAATCATAATTTATACTATTATTACTTTCATATGTGGTATATAAATCTTTTGTTTTGTTATTACTTATTAGTTGCTATTATTTTAGTTAGAAAAGCTTATAAGCTATAGCAAGTTATATAGTTGCTATGGAAACAACAATACAAGTTAGTCGGGATTTGCTTGAGACTTTAAAAAAAAGAAAAATGAGCGAAAAAGAAAGTTATGAAGAAGTAATCTGGGACTTAATAGAGGATACAATGGAATTATCTGAAGAAACTAAAAAAGATATTGAAGAAGCACGTAAGGAAGTTAAAGAAGGAAAAGTGCATAAGTGGGAAGATATAAAAAAGGAGCTAAAACTGAATGTATGAGCTTATTTTTACTGATAAAGCAAAAAAACAATTTCTTAAACTTGAAAAACAAACTCAAGAAAGAATAGGCTCTGTTCTTGAGCGTATTAAGCTGAGACCAGAACATTTTGTTGAAAAACTTATTGGTGAACTGGGTTATAGATTAAGAGTTGGTGATTATAGAATAATCTTGGATATTGATAAAAATAGATTAATAATCCTTATTTTAAAAGTCGGACATCGAAAAAATGTTTATGATAATCTTTAACCAATGTAATTAATGTCTTTTCCAGGCATTGGCGGGAATTTTAGTTTCTTCATTCTTGTTTTTTGTCTTTCTGTTTCTTCTCTTTCAATATCTGTTATTTCACCGTCTAAATTTGATAAATTCAGGTTTAACTTCAATTTTTGATTTAATACTTTTAATATTTCACGGGCGGATTTTATGCCTAAGTGATTTGGATGCCCGTATGTTTCTGCCAATAAAGAAATTGCTGGTATCTTTCTTTTTCCTGCCAAGCCAACTAATAAACCCGAAACTCCAACTATTGGGCCAACCATACCATAAATATTCTCTTGAATTAGCCTATTTGCATATTTTTTTCTTATTTTATGATCATTAGCAGTGCAGTATACTTTTGGTTTTTTTGGATTTTTGTCTAGAGCTATGCCTCCTAGTGTTATTATTTCTTTTGCTCCTGTGTGTTGTTCAATCATATCTAAAACACTATCGCAGAATTCATAGCAGGAAGTTTCATCTAAAGGCTGAATATCTCCTGCTAATAATAATAAGGTATAGTCTTTGTAATTTTTATAATATATTTCAATAGAAGGCAATTCTACTAGATTATCTTCATTTACAAAAACACAATGTGGGAAGCTATAAGAAGTAAGTTCATATAATTTTTTAGCATTAAGATTGTCTATTATGAAATCGGTTGCAATTTTTCCTACGTTACCTACGCCAGGAAGTCCCTCTATTAAAACAGGGTTCTTTATTTTTATATCTGATATTTTATTTATTTTCCAGGTCATTTTTTAATCTTAATTTTTCCTTTCTTCTGTAAATACCATATTTATCTTCTGGACTAAATTTTGCTGGTTTTATAGTTATTGTTTTTTCATTACAATGGATCTCTTTTAAGGTATATGTGTGGCATTTTTGGCACATTAAGATTTCTTTTGCCATTCTGCTTCACATCCTTCTTTTTTTGCTTCAGTTACTAAATAATTTGAAACTTCAGTAAGGATTTTATCTGCATTTTTAAGGTTATCTGAGGTTATCTCTATACTATATTTTGGGGCACTTACATACTTTATATCTGCTTTATATCTTTTATTATTAATAAATTCTTTTGTCTTGCTAAATAATTGTTTTATCTTAATTATTCCATTCTTTTCTTTATTTAATATGGAAATGTTAGCTTTTAATTTCACTTCTGGTAATTTTATTTTTTCTTTAATTTTTTTGATTAAACTATCTAATAATTTCTTTTCTACTTTAATGTCTTTATTTGTATCTTTATTCTCCAGTACCAAGAGATAGAAATTAGTTAAGGAACTAAATTTTTCATATATCTGGTTGCCTATTTTTTTGTAGACTTCTTCTATTGTTATTTTATTCTCTTTTGCTAATTGTTCTAATAGCTTTTCTGCCTTATTTTCTTGCTTAAATTCTTCCTCTTTTTTTCTTCTTAACGTTACAGGAACTCTTCGCAATGATAAGTCTATATGGCCCCTTTCTTTGTCTATCCTTAAGATTTTACAAACTATTGTCTTGCCTTCTATTACGAAATCGCGTAAATTTCTTATCCTTCCAGGTGCAATTTCTGAAATATGTATCATGCCCTCTTTGTTTTGATATTCATTTAGAATTACGAAAACAGCGTTTGGTAGAATTTTTTTTACTGTGCAAATGACTAGATCATCAATTTCTGGAATTCCTTGCTTTTTGTAAAACATTTATTCTAGAACCTCCAAAATCCTGGCCTTTACCCTTCCTTTTCCGCCAGATGGTTCCATTAAAAGTTTACTGCAAACTAAGCATTTTACTTCTGTTGATGGTTTTCCGAATACTATTTGCTCATTTTTACATTTTAAGCAACGTAGCTTTATGAATCTTGATGTTGGTTCTCTTCTCATTTTATCTCAACCTTTTTTGCCCTTTTACCTTTTCCTTGAACTGATATTTTTCCGCAGGTTTTGCATTTATATCTTAAATCCGGTTTCTTTGAAGATTTAGCACCTGACATTTTCCAAGCTGATTTAGCTTTTCTTGAATATTTACCATGATTACCAAAGCCTTTTGTTCCTGAGCCGCGGTTTTCTAATCTTGGTAATGAGCCTTTTTTAAGACTACCTCTGTCTCTTTTTTTTGCTACTGAAACTTCGTGTTCTTGATGCTTCTTACAATATTTACAATATCTGTTAACTTTTTTTGGTTTTTTCATTTGATTTCATAAGCTCTTTTTTTGGTGATAAGTATTTGAGCTGCCCTTGTTGGTATATTTGCAATGTCTTCTTCGCTAAATGGGCCATATATCTTAAGGTCTTCCCCAACAAATTTTGGAACTGGATGAATGAACCTTATTAATTTTGATGTTTCCTTATTTTCAGTTTTTATATCTTTCGGTAGTGATAATGTTGGCAATTTTAAGTCTAGTATGTTATCTAATATGCCTGTTCTGTAACTATCTAACAATCTAAGGATGGAATTAAAAAATTCTTGTTCTTCGGGCAACATATTTTTATATTCGTGACTTAGGTTTGTTCTAGATGAAAATAGTGCTAATTGGATAATTTTGTTTTCTCTTTTTTCATAGAGTTCTTTCAGAATTCTTTTAACATTTTGAATCTGTTTTCCGGTTTTTTCTGATTCTTTTGAAAATATTGAATCTTGTGCTTTTTGTGATTCTAATATTGTTTGTTTTTCTGTTAAATATTCTATAACATTGTTAAAGAAGGTTTGTGGTAGTGGTTGTAATTCTGTTTCATATTTCTCTTTTCTTAATAATTCATAAATAGTTTCGTAAGTTATATTAATATCTGACAATTTTCCCCCTAAAAACTAATAAAAAGTAAATTTAAGTTATAAATATTGTTGTCTTTTAATATTTATGCTTAAGAAATCTTAATAAGGTAATACTCTATAAAAAGTACTACTTAATAGTAAGTATTAATGCAAAGATTTATAAATGATTTTTTTCTTATTTTGTGTTATGGCAGAACAACCAGATAATTCGAGAGAAAAACAAAAGTCCGATATTGAACAGAGAAGATATAATATGACTTTGTCCGAGAAGGTTTATGAATTGTTTAAGCCGATGTTTCTTACTTTTTATGTCGGGTTGCCTTTTTTAGCGGTTTATTCTGTTAAACCCTTAAGTTCTTATCTTGGAATAGGTGAAATTCCTGAGGATGTTACTATTGGTGCCGGTGCAGCGGCTTCTGTTATGGCTGGTATAGATCTGACTGTTAGGTATTTTAGGGGTAAATGGCCGTTTACTAGTATTGATAAAAATGTTTGGCAGCCCACTCTTTGGATTAATGAAAAACGTGGGCCAATATTGGAACAGGGTACTAGTTTATTAATATCTCCTTTAGTAAAAAAAGTCTTGGATGAAGAGGGGAAACCATTATCAATACCTGGAACTCAACAGGAATTGGATATGACCCTTCGTTTTACGACTGAAGCCGGATATCAGGGAAGTATAGCTGTACAAGCAATATATCAAATTCGTGATCCATATATTTTTCACTGGATCGCTGAGGGTAGGGTTGGAAAACTTGACGGTTTGATTTCTGGTAAATTATCTGAAAGAATAGGCGATATTGTTGCTAATAAAATAACGAAGTCAGATTATGTTGATGATGTAGTAAAAAAGCTTAATGGTAAAGGAAGTATGTTTGAGCTTACTGGTTGTGAGACTTTGAATATTTCAATATCAGATCCCACTTATGATCCTGAGTCTGAAAAGATACGTCTTATTCCTATAAAAGCTGAGAAGGACGCTGAGGCCACGGAGAGGATGGCGGAAGCTACGAAAAAGAATTATGCTACATATTTAGAGATTGCCCGTGACATATATAAACTAGATAAGAGTACTCCTCTTTCTAGTCTCTTTATGAAACTAATAACTATGGATAACACTCAACAAGTTGCTGAATCTGGTAAAGCAACAATAGTTAGTATTGATACACCGATACCAATGTTTCAGGTTCAACCTAAGAATCCTACTTCAGATGATTCACCAGATGGTCCAAATTTAAAATATCATTCAGGAGAACCTGAAGAGGAATAAGATAAAACCTAGATCTTTATATTATATTCAAAATAATTATCATATGGGTTTTCTAATTGCAACATTTGTTTTATTGTTAATTTTTCAAAATATCTACGAAAAGGACGCATGGAATTTCCATGGGCGGAGATTGCAACGTTAACTTTATTTTGTTTAATGAATCTAATTAGATCTTTAATAAATAATAAAACTCGTTTTTCTACTTGTTTTATTGATTCTCCTTTAGGTGGCGGGATGTTGTAAGAGCGGTGATAAATATCATATGATTTTGGGCTGTTCTTTACAATAAAGTTATAGTGGCTTATTCCTGATAATTTACCGTATGAACGCTCAATCATTCTATCATCTGTAATTATTTTTTTACATTCTGGATGATATTTTAGTATATATCTTAAAGTGTCTTTTGATCTTGAAAGCCTAGTTTGAAATGCTACCTCTATTTTTTTATCTTTTAATCTTATAGCTATAATTTTTGCATCTTCTATGCCTTTTTTAGTAAGTTTTGTATCTAACCACCCAGAAAAAATACCATCCCGATTATGATAGGTTTGACCATGCCTGAACAAGTAGATTTTATATTCCTCCTCTTTAACCATATAAAAAAATAGTATTATTATATATAAAAAACTATTGAAACTATTTTCATGGCTAAAAACCTTTATAAATAATGATAAACCCTTCTCAACTCTGAATAAATATGTTTAAATTTTTGAAAAATAAATTAAAGAATGCTATTTCTAATATTGGGAAAAAGGTTGAAAAGGAAGTTAAAGATGAAGAAATTGAGATAAAAGATGTAAAAAATATTGAGCCCATTGAAGAGAAGCTCA
The DNA here is from genome assembly GCA_016188045.1 of Candidatus Woesearchaeota archaeon. GTDB lineage: Archaea > Nanobdellota > Nanobdellia > SCGC-AAA011-G17 > JACPIM01 > JACPIM01. The sequence continues at coordinate 36,630 of JACPIM010000003.1, forward strand.
AGGAAGAAAAGAAAGGATTTTTTGCACGATTTAAAAAAGAGGAGAAACATAAGGAAGATAAAGAAGAAATTAAAGAAAAAGAGACTAAGAAAAAAACCATTATTGAAGAGAAGCTTAAGGAAGAAGAAGTTATAGAGAAAAAAGAAAAAGCTGATGAAATAAAAGCGGGACCGGAAATAGAAATTAAAGAAATTATTACTGAGCCAAAAGAGGATGAAAAGAGAAGTTTTTTTAGTAAAATTAAAGAAAAAATAATAACCAAGAAAATTTCTGAAGAAAAATTTGAAGAGTTATTTTTTGATTTAGAAGTTGCCTTGTTGGAAAATAATGTTGCTATTGAAGTTGTTGAGAAAATTAGAGACGATTTAAAGAAAGAAATTGTTGACAAGCCAATTTTAAGGGGCAAAGTTGAGGAAGTTATAAAAGAAGGATTAAAAAGCTCTATTGATGGACTATTTTTAGATAAAAACTTTGATTTTATTAAAGAAATTAAGAAAAAGAAATTATATGTTATTCTATTTTTAGGTATAAATGGGAGTGGAAAAACTACTACAATAGCTAAAGTTGCCTATATGTTGAAAGAGAATAAATTAAAAGTGGTTTTGGGTGCTGCAGATACCTTTAGGGCTGCAAGTATAGAGCAATTAAAGAGTTGGGGGGATAAATTAGGAATAAAGACAATAGCCCATAATTATGGAAGCGATCCTGCGGCTGTTGCTTTTGATGCTAAGAAATATGCTGAAGCACATGATATTGATGTTGTTTTAATTGATACTGCTGGTAGATTACAGAGCAATAAAAATCTGATGGAGGAGATAAAAAAAATTGACCGGGTTGTTAAACCGGATATGAAAGTATTTGTAGGTGAAGCCATTACTGGAAATGATTGTATTGAACAGGCTAAAAGCTTTAATGACGCGGTTAATTTAGATGGAATAATATTAACTAAGATGGATGTTGATGAGAAAGGCGGGGCTTTTATTTCTGCTACTTTTGTTACTAAAAAACCCATTTTATTAGTAGGAAACGGGCAAAATTTAAAGGATATTAAAGAATTACTCTAAGGGATCAATAACTTCGATGAAATCTATTTTTTTAAATGATTTATCATGTGTTAACAGTTTTTTTATATCTAACCTTTTCATTGTGGCCAATATTGTAGCATCCCTGCCGCCTATTCCTGTATGATTGTATTGTGCTAATAGATCTATTGAAGTGATAAGGAGATCATAATTAAAATCTTCTATTATAAACGGAAAAGCTAATAGTTTTTTTATCTTTTCTTGGCCCTTGATTGACCCTAAATTTTTTATTAAATAATGTGAAAGCTCTATGATTATTAAATTATTAATTACGATTTCCTCTTTGTCTAATATTTTTTCTATATATTTAGAAACTACTATATGCTCTTTTGAAGATTCATCAAAATAGTAGCACCATATATTGCTATCTATAAATAGCATAATTTATGTACTCCATATTTTTTTTAATTCCAACGGGTTTGTTTTACTTTCTTTTATACATCCTTTAAACTCTAAAGAAAAATCTGAAATTGATTTTAGTGGTTTTAGTATTATTTCATCGTTTCTGACTTCAATAATCATATCTTCTCCTGTTCTTAGTTTTAGATTATTTCTAATACTTTTAGGAATGAGTATTCTACCTTGTTTTTCTAACATTATTTTTTCCATTTTTTTCTCCATTCCAGATTAGTTTCCTTAATTTAAATAGTTGTTGGTTTTATTTTAATTACTTATAAGTAGTTATAAATAGTAAGGTTTAAATATTAGTTCTTACATAAAAATTATATGGAACTTGACGAATTATTATTAAAAACCGCTGGATTTGATCTTTATTCTGTACATCCTGATAGACCGCATGATGGTTATGAAAGTTTGGGAAGAAAGGGTTTTAAAGACGGGTTTAGATTTAGTCCGTCTGCAGAAGTTGGTTCTAGATATGTAGAGCAATTGCAAGGATTTCCTTCATACGATACAAATGTATTAATAAGTACACCTTTAGTTATTAATTCTCGTAAAAGAGAACTTGTCAAACAAGGAAGAAAAGGTTTTCTTGGATTTTTCAAGAGAGATCCGGTTTATAGAGAAGTTAGAGTTGAGTTAAGACCTAAAGCAAATGAAGTTCTAGCTAATGGAAATGAAGAGCCAGCATTTGTTATGATGAACAGAACTTATTCACTCGCCACTAAAACCGGAAGAGTTGCGGATTGTCATTTTGCAATTACAAGTCCAGAATCTATTCATAGAGAACTTGTAAAAGCAGCTGAAGATAATTCTTTATTTCTTAAAAGACTATATGAAAGAGTTTTTCCTGAGATTGTTCATAAAAATATGTATGTTGTTTCTCCAGAAACGAGAGTAGTTAGGATGAATTTTTAAAATTTTAGAATCAAGACCATTTGGGAAAAATATAGTTTTTGTTTTGAAAAACTAAGATTAATTTTTATTAACCTAAATATGCGGGTGGAAGAACCCAAACCATATGACAATTTATCTCATTCCTAATATTCAAATCAGAACATACAATATTCTCACATTCATCACGCTTTTTTGAACATTTTTTATCAATCTTACCATCAATAAGAAAAGTGACATCTTGATTAGGACTATAGGGACTACCACTAGAAAGATAAGATTTTACCTTAAGATCTTTATAATCAATAAGACCTATGTACTGCATAGCTACACAATTATCTAAATCTTGAATCTCCATATGGAGATAATCAATATTTTCTTCATGTTGTTGAAATAGGTCCATTAACTTATCAGAGGGATAACTATCTTGATTGCTTTTTTCATACCAATAGGTTGGCCAAATACTAGCGCTTTGATCAATACTATCAATTATTTTAGTTCCACTTGAAGTCTGAGTACCTGTTTTGGCACACCCGTTCCATTGCCCATCGTTAGGACCAAAAAAAGAATCAGAATGGTCATTACAGATCTTACTTATACCACCAACAATATCAACCCAACTATATGGTTGAGTATGACTAACATCTCCACATTTTAATAAACCACATTCAAATTGAGTTGGATTATTCATCTCTCTAACAGTTGTAAATGCCTTCCAATTACCCTGAACACAACTCCATTCAATATCAAGACAAACGGGTGGATTCTGATCCTTACAAAATTTCATTCCTCCACAAAAAATATTTTCTTCTTTAGGTTGTCCTGTCATTTTGGTATTTGATTCGCAACTAAAAGTGATTATACTCTTTTTGTCGTCACTACATTTATTTGTATAAATATTTTGACTTCCGGTTGGTCTATAGGTTACTTCAACTACGCCTCTTTCCTTAACTTCCGTACATTCAAATAATTCTTGTGGTGGATTGAGAGGCGAAGTTTCAGTTGCTTGAGTATGCTGTGATATACAGCCTTTCATTCCTAAGATTGAATTAAATAGGTTTCTGATAGAGCTTGCTATTACAGGTAAAGCATCATTTATTGCAGTTCCCAGACCTGATAAATCTGGCGTGCTTGGAGAACTTGGCGTACCAGAAGTATCTTGAGGATTAGTATTAGAAGTGGTTGTTGAAATTGGTATATCCCAGCTTTTTGGTCCTGGGCAAGGTCCATAAACTCGGCTAGTCATGAGAAAAGGAGATATTTCATTTAAATAAATAGAGTTAGTCAAAATTCTTAGGTCATCAAGATTATTATCAACTGTGCAGCTACATTGACCCGCGCTAGGATCTCCAGCAATATTAGCTGATGCCCAAGTACACCTTCCTTCAATATGTACAACTTCTTGTGCACTTTCTCTCTGTCCTACTTTATTATTTTGAATTGCGCTAATAATATTACCACAATCGGTATTAGGATCTAAGCTTAAATAAATAACTTTATCGCCATTATTTTCAGTATGGACTAGAATTGCATTTTCATTTGGTATTTTTTCATAGCTTAATATATTAGATGTTCCTGTATATTGTTCTGTGATTTCTCCATAAACTAATAAATTTTCAAAATTGATTTCAGTATCTGCTGGAGAAGGACTATATCTTATAGAAGTAATTCCTGGTATGTTATTAACTGATATTTGAACAGGACCGTTGCATTTATCTATCAAAATATTATTATCTTCTTGTGGAAAAACAATACTTGATTCTAAACAAATTAATAAAAGTAAACATACTAAAAATAGTAAAGTACCTCTTTTCATTAAGAAATATAAACCTTCTATTTATTTAAATAGTTTCTCCCGTTTGTTATAGTTGTTTAATATAGAAAACATTTTAAATTAAATAAACAATTACTTTTCTATGTCTAGAGTCCTTGAAGCCATAACAAGAGTTAGAAGTAATCCTATAAAAAGCAATTTACCACCATTAGAGGAGTTTAAACCAAAAATTCAAGTCAAAGAAGAAGAGTTTATCGATGAAAATACTAAAAAACTATTACAAAAACTAGAAAATTTACTTAAGAGAATTGATGATGCTGAGAGAAAGTTAAAAACTAGTGAAAATTACTTAACTAACTATTCTGAACTACAGGAATTTGAAAAGAAGTTTTTAGAGATATATGTTGAATTTGATAAAATAAAACAAGTCGATTTAGAAGAAATACCGGGTTCCTTAATAAACAGAATTAAATTCAGGAAAGAAATAATTGATAGGAAACTAGTGAAAAGGCGATAAATTCTCTTATAAATAAATTTATATTCTAACGGTTTCTTGATATTATTTAATGAAAAAAGGGCAAACAACAATATATGTTGCATTAGGGTTAGTTTTGATTATGGTAATTGGTGGCTTAGTTTACTTCTTGTCTAGGCAGAATCAAACACCGCCAATTTCTAGTTTAAGGCAACAAAGTGAAGATGTTAAAAATTTAATAAAAACCTGTTTTGAGGAAAACTTGCTACAAGCCTTATATTTGGTGGGTGTACAAGGAGGGCATATAAAAGGAAATGAAAAAAGCGTTGCTATTAATAGTGAATTAAGCGTTGGTTATGGTTATTATGAAGGAGAAGATGTCTTAGTAACAAATAATGAAATTGTTAATGAAGTTACTAACTATCTGAACTTTGCCGTTTCTAGATGTGCTGATTTTTCAAGATTTAATAGTTTTGATATTAAAAAATTAGGAGAAGCAAGATCTAGAATTGATATATTTGATGATAAGGTAGTTGGAAGATTAAGCTATCCTGTTTCTGTAAGTAAAGGAGATGAGATAATTAATTATGATGAATTGTATATTGCTGAATATGGAATAAGGTTGGGAAAAATGCTAAAAACTGCTAAAGGTATAATTGAAAATGAGAAAATAAATCCTGATTTTATAGATATAGATTTTTTGAAAGAAGCTGATTTGAATATTAGGATATATGATATTGATGTTAATACTAACTTATATATAATTACAGATGATCAATCTGTTGTAAATGGAGTTCAATATGTATTTGAATTTGCGAATAAGTTTTAGAGCCTTTCTTTTAGAAAAAGAAAGCTTCGGGAAAGAAAATAAAAAATAAGCAGAATGATAAACAAGAAGATTATTTTGGCTTTTATCTTTGTTTTAATTAGTCTGGTTTTTGCTAGTGCTGAAAATGATTTTTTTCAAATTAAAAATGGATTAAATGTAAATGGACTGGGAAGTTTTGAAAGCAATTTACCTGAAAGCAGCGTAATAAACGGAAATGTAACTAAAGTAGGAAATGAATATATTATTGAATTATTGGAAGGAGAGAAATTTGTTCCTGAAAAAAAATATGTGAACAATATTTTTGGAATTATTAATTTTAGAACTTTAGTTAAAGTTAATTTATTAGAAAATGGAGAGAAAGCTGTTATTACTGGAGATGGAAGTTTAACCTTGCCGGCTATTAGAGGATATATAATCAAAGGAAGCAATATGAATCTGACTTTGAAAAATGGTGTCTTTTCTGAGATTAAAAGTTTAGAAATAAACGGAGATTCTAGTTTTGAGTTTAATGGAATAAATTTGTATATACCAGAAGGCGTTGTTTTTAATGATGTTAAAATCGTTGGTAATGTTGTTAAGAGCTTTACTTTAAGGAATAAGTTAGATAAAGATATTAGCAAAATTGATGTTGACAAAATAAAAGATATTAGGATTAAAGAAGGAAATGAGAATTATATTAAAATCAATTCTGATGGAAAAGTAGGATATGAATTAACTGGTGAAGGAGCTAGTATAGGAGAATTGTACGAATTAAAAGAAGAACAAAAGTTGACTGTTGATAGTTCTGGAAAAATTTCTGTTCCTGGTGTTGAGGAAAAAATCATTACTTTGAAAAGTGGAAACAGGGAAGTTTTGATAAATAAACTTGAAAGTGATGTTAGAGGAGTAAAAGAAGTTAAGCCTTTTGCCAGAGGTGATGTTAAAGTTGTTGATCCTGGACAAAGCATTAGAGACATTGAAGGCGCGGCTGTTCAATTTGGAGAAGACAAAGATGATAAATTAAACTTGGTTTTTAAGGATTTTAGCGCTGCAGATATTATTGGATATGGAAAGATTGAAAATGGAAAACCCTATCCTTCGAGAATTAGTTTTGATGTTGGGACTACTTCTTTTGTTAATAGGGTTGTTTTTTATAATGGGAATAAAAAGATTGAACAAGTTTATGAAGGAAATGGCTGGAAAGAGATAAGTTCTGGTAAAATTGTCAAAACTAAATTAGATGATGGGGTTTCTAATGATGAAAATGTTGCTGATGTTCTAAGTTTATTGGGCGATATTAGGGGTATTGGAAGAGGGGCGTTTTTGGAATATCGAAAAATTTAAATATAACTTGATGTTATATTTTATATAACTAAAGGTGTAATAATGGAAGCTTTAACAAAAACTAGGAAAATTGGGGGGTCTTTGGTAGTTACCATACCCAAAATTATAGTTGAAGGAGAAGGACTTATAGAAGATCAAATGGTTAAGATAGAAGTTGAAAAAATTAAGAAAAGTGGATTTGGATTACTTAGGGGTATGAGGTCCTTTACTAAAGAGGATGAGCTTGATGCCCATGAATAAATATGTTATTGATACATATGCTTGGGTTGAATATTTTATAGGTAGTGAAAAGGGGGAGAGAGTTAAACAATTTGTTGAGACATCTGAAAATGAAATCTTCACGTCTATTGTAACTATAGCAGAAATAACTAGTATTACCAAAAGAGAAAATAGAGATGCTGAACAGATATATTTAAAGATTATTGATTTATCTACTGTTTATGGTTTAGATAAAGAATTCTCAAAAGAAGGCGGCTTATTACATGCAGAGATAAAGAAAAAAATAAAAGATTTTGGTTTAATAGATGCTTTTATCTTATTAACTGCTAGAAAATTAAATGCAAAAGTTATTACAGGAGATAAGCATTTTAAAGGTTTTAAAGAGGCAATTTTGATATAGTTAAATTTATCATTACAAAAAAGAAAAATTTATAAATCTGTAATGGTAAAATAGTTTTATGTTTTTTACAAATAAGACCATAAACGGTAAGAAGTACAAGTATGTTGTAGAATCAGTTAGATTACCAAATGGAAAAGTAAAAACTCTAGAAAAAATATATAAGAATGAAACTAAAGAAGAGTTAAATACCTTCTTTGAGGAAAAAGAAAAGCTAGAGAATATAAAATATGCTTTGGAGAAATTTAAAATTGATCATATCATTACAAAAGAACAATTAGAAAAAATAGAGAGAATAAGATTAGATTATAGAAAACTTTTAAGAAAACTATCAAAAGAAAATATTAAAGATTTATTAGATAGATTTACCTGTAATTTCACTTATGAAAGCAACGCTTTAGAAGGAAATTCTTTAACTTTAAAAGATGTTGCTATTATACTGTTTGAAAAATTATCTATTGAAGGAAAAGATTTAAGGGAGATATATGAAACAAGTAATTCAAGAAAGGTCGTTGATTTATTATTTAAAAATAGTTTTAATATTTCTCACAAAGATATAATCAGGATGCATAAGATTCTTATGAATGATATTGATACTAGGGTCTCTTATAAAAAAATTCCAAACATTATTCTCGGCAGTAAAGTGAAAACTGTTGCGCCTGAAAAAGTCTATAGCGCAATGGATGATTTGATAAAATGGTATGATGGGAATAAGGAAAATGTTCATCCTATTAGGTTGGCTGCTTTGTTTCATGGAAAATTTGAACAGATTCATCCTTTCGAAGATGGAAATGGAAGAGTTGGTAGGTTTTTGATTAATATCATATTACTAAAGAATAAATATCCCCCTTTGGTAATAAGAAAAAGCCAAAGAATAGCTTATTTAAAAACACTAAGTGATCTTGATAATGGTTATTATGATAATTTAGAGAGGTTTATTTTGGAGCGATTTAAAGAAACATATAATAAATTCTTTGGAGTTTATGTAAAGTATGTCTAGAAAAGCTTATATTTTGTTGAAATATCAATATTTATATGTTTAAAAAAGGACAAGTAAGTATTTCTGTAGTTATTGGTGTGGTGTTATTAATTTTAATTGGGATGTTGGTTGTTTTGTATCAACAAGGATATTTTTCTAGACTTTCGGAAGTTCCTAAAAGTACGGTATTAAAAGGTCAAGCTGAAGATGTTAAAGTTGTATTAGGACAATGTTTTAAAGATAAGTTCTTACAAGCGGTTTACATGGTTGGATTAACCGGAGGGCATTTAGCTACTCCTAATCCTAGATTAAACTTAGCTAGAGGGTTAGATGTTGGTTATGGCTATTTTTTAGGAGGAAACGAATTACCTAATAGGGAAGAAGTTGAGCTTGAGATTAGTGACTTTTTGAATTTTGCTGTTCCTGATTGTTTGAACTCTATTGAAATTAAAGAATTTACAATTGTTAATAGCTCTGTTCCTAGTACCAGGGTTAATATTTATGATAATAAAGTTGAAGCTAAATTAAGTTATAATCTAGTTGTAAGTAAAGAAGGGGTTAAATACACTTATGATAATATATATGATTCAAGTTATGATATAAGATTAGGAAGATTACATAAATTTGCTCTGGATATTACTAACAAAGAGATTGATGATCCCGATTTTATTCCTTTTGATTTTATTGAGAACTTTATTGATGAAAATGGAGTTTTAGTTGATATTATTGATATTGATGGAAATACTGATTTGAATGTTTATGTAATTTATGATGAAAAATCAAATATAAACGGGGTGCCTTATGTTTTTGAATTTGCGAATAAATTTAGTTAATGTGTAAAATGAAAAATAAGATTAGAGGAATAAGAGAAATTTCACTGTTTTTAATAATTGTTTTAGTTTTTTCTATCATTGGTTTTAGTTGGGATGTGAGTGCTGCGGTTAGTAAGTCTCCAAATAATCTGGTTGTTATAAATATGCAGCAAGGACAGAAATGCGGGATTGAGGTTGGTAAGGAAGAAGAGTTCGCAAAATATGAAGCAGATGTAGAAAACGGTGGCAATGGATTAGTAAATTCTTTTGATAAGGTTAAAGATAAAACTAAAGATATACATCTTGCAATGAATCCTGGTTTTAATGGTATAGATAAAGCGACCGAAGAGGCTATTAAAACAAGATGTCATGAGAATGTTTTTAATTTAGCTAAACAAGTAAGTAATAAGCCAGATAGTTTTAGTGGTAAAATTAATTTTGAAAAAGGAGAGTTAAAAGAGTTTAAAAATTTCCAATTTGAAAAATTGGATAAGCCATTGAAGATAGGCGGATTTGGGGAAATAAAAGGCGATGGTGGGATAAATACCGCTGAAGATATAAATAATCTTGTTCTTGATAATGGTGGTAGTTTTAAGTTTGATGAAAACGCTTTTGGTAAAGTAAACACTAAATTAAATAAATTAGGTAAAGGTAATTGGTACCTTCAAAATGGGGATAATAGTATAAATATTGAAGGGGGAGGGTTAATTAATATTAAAGGGGCAAATGGTTGGGAGAATAATCCACTTAATGTTAAAAGTTTTAAAGCCACATTAGATAAGAATGGGAATTATGTTAATTATTTCAATGCAAAACTAGATGATAGCCTGTTTGATAATAAAAATCCATATAGGACAATAGATTTAAACGGTAGATTTGCAGATTTAACAAAAAATACAAATTTAGGGGCTAATTTTAATGAGAAGGGTTTGCTTACTGAAATGAGAATAAATGCTGTCGGTGGCGATGTTAATGGCTTTGGTTATGATGGCATTAAAGGAATTGATATTGATACAAATAGTTTTGTTAACTTAAAACCGGCAGCATATAATGATCAAGGTGGGCAATATAGACTTTTTGCTAGTAAGGAATATAGTACTTCTTGGCAATTTGATAAAAATAATGCGGATGTTAAATATCTGTTAAGTAATAATGAAGGAGATTTACTTGTTAATACTAATGGAAAGGAAGTAACTTCTGCTTCCTTGGATAACACACAGGGGCATAGTTTTTTGGTTAAAAAAGAACTAGTTGAAGTATCCAAATTAACTAAAATGTCCGCTACTGCGCCAGCTACACGACCTGCAGTTAATACTCCTTTGGATATAGCAAAGGAGAGAATAAATCTTATCACTTCTGGTGATCCTAATCATATTGGTAAAATTAGAAATCCAGCAATACAATTTGTAACAAAAAATGGTGAAACTGGTTTAATTATGAATGATAAGGTTACCAATATGAATATACTTGGGAATACTAAGTCCTTGGCTAATGTGCAGGATGGTGTCTTTGAGATAGGAAGAGACTTAAGAGGGTCTCCATTATCGCAGATTGCACATGTGGAAAACAATGGTGTTCTCAGGACATATGATATTAATCCACAAACAGGACAAATTAGAGATTTAAAGGAGACTCTTGTTAAAACTGATGTTAGAAAAGAGGAAATCCGTAATTTGTTTACTGGCAAAAAAGAACTTATTGGTGATGTTTCTAGTAAGAGTGCTCCTAGTAAGATAGGTTCAGGTGCAACTGAAAAATCCGGTAATGGATTAACTTGGCTACTAGTAATAGGTGGTGTTGGTGCTGTTGCTGCTTATGCATTTTCTAAATCAGGAGATAAAGACAAAGATAAAAACAAAGAAAAGGATGTTAAGAATAAGTAAATTCATTTTTGGTTAATATTTATTCTTGGATGCCTCAATCATTTTTTGTGTTTCATCTTCAAAAGGAAATTCTTCATCACATTTGGTGCATCTTTCGCCCTTTACCACAAAAACGTAATTTTCTATTTCCATTATAACATTATCTACTTTAATTAATTCTCCTTTTTCACATGATGGACAGGTTTTCATCTTTTCATAATTTTTAAATTTGTTAAGCTTTATAAATGTAGTTTTCTAGGATTTTATTATGGTTTTAGACAAATTAGGAGATTCATTAAAAAGCATATTAAAAAAGATAGCTAGAGCCGGGTCGATTGATAAAAAATTAATAGACGAGCTAGTCAAAGAAATTCAAAAAGCCCTATTATATGCTGATGTTAATGTAAAATTAGTTTTTGAGTTAACAAATAAAATTAAAGAAAGAGCATTAAATGAAAAAGTTCCTAGTGCGGTAACACAAAAAGAATATTTGATTAACATTGTTTATGAGGAATTGGTTAGATTCCTTGGTGAAGAGAAAAAAGAATTGAATTTAAAAAACAAACCCAGCAAAATAATGTTTGTTGGTTTATACGGTAGTGGTAAAACAACTACAATTTCAAAATTGGGGAAATACTATCAAAACAGAGGAAAAAAAGTTGCTTTTTTAGCTTTAGATGTTCATAGGCCCGCTGCGATAGATCAGTTAGAGCAATTAGGTAATAAATTAAAGATTAAGGTTTTTTCAGATAGAAAAGAAAAAGATCCTGTTAAAGTTTATAAGAAGTTTAAAGAAGAATTAAACAAATTTGATCTTGTTTTTATAGATACTGCTGGAAGAGATGCCTTAAGCAAGGAATTGATCAAGGAAATTGAAGATTTGAATAAAGAGATAAAGCCTGATGAAAGAATACTCGTGATAAGTGCAGATATAGGGCAAGCTGCTGAAAAACAAGCTAAACAGTTTCATGAGTCTGTGAATATTACGGGAGTAATTGCAAGCAAGATGGATGGAACTGCTAAGGCTGGAGGGGCTTTAGTTGCATGTGCTGTTTCTAAAGCACCCATAAAGTTTATTGGTGTTGGTGAAAAAGTTGATGACTTAGAAGAATTTAATCCTAAAGGTTTTGTTGGAAGATTATTGGGACTGGGTGATTTAGAGGCTTTATTGGAAAAAGCCAAAGTTGCTATTGATGAAGAAAAAGCTGAAGATTTGGGAAAGAAATTATTGAAAGGGGAGTTTAACTTTTTAGATTTATATGAACAGATGCAGGCAATGAGTAAACTTGGACCGTTAAATAAAATTTTAGATATGATTCCTGGAATGGGCAATTTGAATATTCCAAAAGAAATGTTGGATGTACAGGAAGAAAAATTAGAGAAGTGGAAATATATTATGCAATCTATGAACAAAAAAGAATTAGAAGATCCAGAAATAATTGATAGTGATAGAATTGAGAGGATTGCAAAGGGGTCTGGAACTACCGCTCATGATGTTAGGGAATTATTAAAACAATATAGACAAGCTAAAAAATTAATGAAAGTTATGAAAGGAAAAGATCCTAGTAAATTAATGAAGAAATTTAAAGGAAAATTTCCTGGGCTCTAAATTGCATTTCTTTTATTTAGCGTGATATGGCGGTTTATCTTCTGTTCTTTTTTCTTTTTTTGCTTCAGTTAGAGATGTTATGTAGATTACTCTTCTCTGCCCCAAATCATATACTTGTCTAAGTGAAGATAATGTTTCTTCGGTTGTCGGAATTGCTGTTATTTTGAATTCCATCTTCCTTAATACATCTTCTATTCTTTCTGGTGGTTGATTTTCTTTTTCGCTTGTTGCCATTTTTCAATAACACTGTTTGCTGTTTTACTTTGAATAGGTTTAAATACATTATCCTTTTCATTAAAATATGGAATTAGTACAAATCGGGGCTGAAGCGGTTTTAACTAAAGAAGATAATAAATTAATAAAATATCGGGTTTCTAAAGGATATAGATTAAAAGAAATTGATGAAAAATTAAGAAAATTTAGGACCAGAAGAGAGAGTAAAATACTTGAAAAATTAAGTTTTGTTCCTAAGGTTTTTAGTTCTGATGATAAAGATATGAAGATAATTATGGAATTTATTAATGGTAATTTAGTTAAGAATGTTTTAGATGAGTTAACTGAAAAAGAAAGAAGAGAAATTTGTGAAAAAATTGGTGAACAAATTGGAGAAATGCATGATTTAGGAATTATACATGGTGATTTGACTACTAGCAATATGATTATAAGGCAACCTTCTTTAGAACAACCATTTAAAAAAGCGTTCGCGAAAAAAGTTGGTGGAGAAACAGATATTAAAGAAAAAGAAATTGTTTTTATTGATTTTGGTTTGGGATTTTTTTCTAAAAAAATTGAGGACAAGGCTACTGACTTAAGATTACTTAGGCAGGCTCTGGAGAGCAAGCATTATACTGTCTTTGAAAAAAGTTATAAGGCTGTTTTAAATGGATATAAAAAAAGTGAAAATAGCAAAGAAGTTTTAAAATGGCTTGAAGAAAAAGTTGAAAAAAGAGGAAGATATAAAAGGAAGGTTTAAAAATATTGTATTCTGTTCTATTTCTATACAGCCCCGTGGTCCAGTGGCCAACGACACAGGCCTTTGGTTTACTAGTTAAGAAGTAAGCCTGTAACCCAGGTTCAAATATAAAGGCATCTTATTGGTACTTTACGGAAAGTCCTGGCGGGGCTATGATTTTATTACTGACAGTAATAACAATAACTTTTTATACTGTTTTATGTTGATTTTTATCCCATGTCAGAATTAAGTTTGCCTGAAAGGTTGTATCAAGAAGATCCTAAAAAGTATCAAAGAATTTCTCGTGAATTATATAGTGAAATTCATAGACTAATGCCTCTAGTTTGTGTTGATGGATATGTTATGACTAAAAATGGTGTTTTATTAGTTAAAAGGAAAGAAGAACCTGCTAAAGATTTGTGGTGGCCTTTAGGTGGAAGAAGGCCAAGAGGTTCAAAGAGCGATGATGCTATAAAAGTGATCGCAAGAAGAGAGACTGGTTTAGATGTTGAGATAGTAGCAAAATTAGGTGTTGAAGACACTTTGTTCGATACTGAACCCGAATGGTTAAATCATGGTGAAGGCACTGATACGACTAACACGGTTTATGCTCTAAGGTTAGTTAATCCTACTTTAGAATTAGATTTTGATAGAACTATTTCAGGAGCTAGGATTATTACGGTAGAAGAGTATTTCCAAAAAGAAAAAGGAACTTTTCATTCGTATGTTGATGAATACTTGCCAAAAGTGTTTGGGCTTCCATTATAATAATTTTTATATAGTTCTAAGTTTTAGTTTTTAAGGGGGTGTTCTGTAAAATGGAACAAGAAAAGGAAATCGGGGAGGTTTTTTCGTATTATAATAATATAGGGGTAATAGCTGTAAAATTAAAAGATAAACTAAAGGCAGGTGATAAAATCAGAATAAAGGGAAGTACTACTGATTTTGAACAGATAGTTGAGAGTATGCAAGTAGAACATGAGGTAGTAAAGGAAGCTAAAAAAGGAACACAAGTCGGAATAAAAGTAATGGATAAAGCAAGAAAAAACGATAAAATTTACAAGGTGGCCTAGAAAAAGGTTTATAAAGGGAAAATTAAGGATAAACGAATAGGATAAGTTGGTACAACCCTTTTTGGAAAAAAAGCGTTGGCGGAAAATTCGGAAAACAAAACTTACTTATACCAGATAGCTTTCTTAAGAAGAGCCCTTTGAAAAAAGCGCTTGCGGAAAAAAAGAAAATTATTCTGGTTAATTTCAAAAATGGCAAAAATGCATAGTAGGAAGAAAGGAAAATCAGGTAGCAATAAGCCTAGTGCGAAGATTAAGAGATCATGGAATATTCACTCTGCAAAAGAAGTAGAGCAATTAGTTATTAAACTAGCAAAAGCAGGAAATAATTCTTCAGGTATCGGCTTAACTTTAAGGGATAGCTATGGTATTCCAGATGTTAAACTTGTTACAAATAAAAAGATAACTCAGATATTAGAGGAAAACAAATTAAATAAAAAACTACCAGATGATTTAATTGCTTTGATTAAAAAAGACATAAAATTAATGAAACATATTGAAAATAATAAAAAAGACATGACTGTTAAAAGGGGATTAATACTGACTGAAAGCAAAATTAACAGATTGGCAAAATATTACAAAAGAAGTAATAAACTGCCGGTTGACTGGACTTATGATAGAAGTAAAGCTAAGTTATTGATAGAGTAAAATGGAGTTTTTTCTTAATAAAATAAAAGAGGGGGTTAATAAATTAAAAAAACTAAGTGGTGTTGTAAAAATCATAACTCATATTGATGCTGATGGATTGAGCTCTGGTGCCATAATAATAAAAGCCTTGCAAAGAGAAGGAATAAATTTTTCTTTTTCTTCAGTTAGATTAATAGATGAGAACGTTATTGATGAGATGAGCAGGGAGAATTGTGATATTTTTTTATTTTTGGATCTTGGAAGCGGTAGCTTAAGTAAGATTGATGAAAAATTAGGAGACAGAGAAGTTTTCATATTGGATCATCATAAACTTGAAGATTATGATTCTAAGAAAATATTCTTGATTAATCCACATAAGTTTAACTTAGATGGCGGTGTTGAAATATCAAGTTCGGGTATATGTTATTTTTTTGCTAAGTATCTAAATTCAAAAAACCAGGATTTAGCGCACATTGCCTTACTTGGCGCTATAGGTGATATGCAGGAAAATAATGGCTTTAAGTCTGAACTTAATGATTATATTTTACAGGATGCAATAAATGAAGGCAAGATAGAAGTTAAGGTTGGATTGAGAATGTTTGGGATGCAGACCAGACCGATAAATAAAGTACTTGAATACAGCATTGATCCTTATATACCGGGTGTTACGGGAAATGAAGGTTTGGCTAATAGATTTATTGAAGAACTAGAAATAAATGCCACAATTGATGGAAGATATAAAAAATTAGTTCAACTTGATAAAGAAGATATGAAAAAATTAGTGGCTGGAATAATATTAAAAAGAATTGGTGTTGAGGAAAATCCTGATGATATTCTTGGTTCTATTTATTTATTGACTGAAGAGGAAGACGAAAGTCCTATGAAAGATGCAAAAGAATTCAGTACATTATTAAATTCTTGCGGAAGAATGAACAAAGCCAGTTTAGGTATTGGTTGCTGCTTGGGTGATAAAAAAAGCAAGAATGAAGCACTTATGTTGCTGAATAATTATAAGAGGGAGATAATTAATGCACTGAACTGGTATAACTTAAATAAAGATAAGTTTATTGAGGAAAACGGATATGTAATAATAGATGCTAGCAATAATATCAGGGATACTTTAATAGGGACTTTAGGCAGCATATTATGCAGGAGCAATTTATACGGAGACGGAACTATTGTGATTACAATGGCGTATACTATAGACGGAAGCATAAAGATAAGCCTTAGATTAGTTGGAAAGAAAGAAATTGATTTAAGAGAGGTTATTAATAATATTATTAATAAAGTTGGCGGTGTTTGCGGGGGTCATAGGCAAGCTGCCGGAGCGTTAATAGACCAAGAGAAAGAGGAAGAATTCATTAAAATAACTAAACTTGAATTGAATAAGCTGGTGCTGGAAGAAAATGCAAACGGAAAGCTTTTAAAATGAGCTTTTCTTTGAACCCTTTAAAAAGGCGTTCACGGAAAATAAATAAAACTTCGGAAAAGAAAATATGTGGTAACTAAAAATGGCTGAAGAAGAAACAAAGAAAAAGAGAAAAGTCTGGGTTAGAATAGTTGGACCAAAAGAATTTAAAAATACTGAGCTTGGTGAAAGCTATGTTAATGATGCTAACTTTTTGATGGGCAAAAAACTAAAAATTGATCTATCTCACTTAACAGGAGATTTTAGGAGACAGAGCGTTTCACTTGGTTTTTTAATCACAGAAGTTAGCGGGAATCAAGCCAAAGCTGAAGCAATTTTGTATGTTGTTTCAAATGCGCACATTAGGAGAATGATTCGGGCTGGGAAAGAGAAGTTTGAGTATTCATTTGTTTCTGCTATAAAAGATAATAAAAAAGTGAGGGTTAAGGTTTTAGTTTTAACTAAAACGAAAACTAAAAACTCTGTTTTAACTTCTATTAGGAAAGGAACAAATAATTATTTTGATGAATTAGGCAAAATATCTAATTTTTATGATATATTGAACAGGGCTATTGGTGGCGAGCTTGTTAGGAATTTGAAAGGACAGTTAAAAAAGATTTACCCTTTGAGTGTTTTTGAAATTAAAAGCATTGAATTAATGAAATAGTTAAATTTTTAAAGAATTCTTTTGTAATTCTTATTATAAGCCGCCGTAGCTCAATGGCAGAGCATATCTTTATAAGAGCTTAGCTGCCTTGTAAGCAGAAGGTTATCGGTTCGAGTCCGATCGGTGGCTTTTATTTCTCCAATACAAAAACCAGATTTTTTCCAAATGGTTTTGCTTCTATAATTTTGAATTTAGTTTTTTTAATCAATCTTTTTAATTCAAAATAAGTGAATAAATGGTAGTATCTTTTGTATCTTTTATTATTTATCTTCCATGAAACATAAGTATCTTTAGGTTTAAATAAAAACTTTAACTGTAATTTATTCCATACTGTTAATAAAACTAGGCCGTTTTGTTTTAAAACGCGATATGTTTCTTGCAATGATTTGAGTTGTTCTTCTTTTAGATTTAAATGATGTAAAGAAGCTATATGTAAACAATAATCAAATGAATTATTTGGATAAGGTATTTTTGTAATGTTTGCTAATTCTAAACTAATTTTTACTTTATTCTTATCAGCTAAGGTTTTTGCGTTTTTTAACATATTTTCTGAGAAATCTATGCCATAGCATTCAAAATTTAATTTTGCAAAGTGGATCAAGTTTCTTCCATTTCCGCAACCAATATCAAGGAGTTTTCCTTTGTTTTTGTAATACTTATTTAGAAACCAAATTACTTCTTCTGTTGGCTTTTGCCTAAAATTGTGCCATTGAAATGCTAGTTTATCCCAGATTTGTTTTTGATTCATGTTTTTAATGGGCCCAGCAGGAATTGCACCTGCGAATTCCACCAGTTTGAATATACTTTCGTCAAGGTGGCGTCATAGCTACTAGACCATGGGCCCCTAAACTAAGAATTTTAGTTTACATTTTTTAATCCTTTTCTTAGTAATTAACTTACTTAGTAACTTAATAAGTAAAGTTTATATAGTATCAAATTTATTAAAAATTAAAAAAAGGATGAAAAAATACTTGCTTCTTGTAGAGGATGAGAAACTCTGGAGTAGATTTAAATCTACTATTAAAAAAGATATTAATACTGAGATTATGGAGTTAATCAAGAAAAAAATAGAGGGAAAGCCATGATAACCCTTTTAAAAAAAGCGTTAACGGAAAAACTATTTGGAAAAAGAGGGCAAGTAACTGTTTTTATATTATTAGGAATTTTAATAGTTGTAATAGCTGGTGGAATATACTATACTGTGTCAAGACAAAATCAGACTCTAGAACCGAAAGAAACAGAAGTTCCAAGCCAAGCTCAAACTGTTAATTTATATATAAAACAGTGTGTAAATACAGTTTTAGAAAGCGGAGTTAATATAATTGGAAGACAAGGAGGTTATATTGAAATTCCTCAAGATCCAGTTGGCGTTGGAGAATTTAAGAACTATTTGCCTCTATCCATAAATAACAAAGTTGTTTATTGGTATTACAAAGCGGATAATAATGTTGATTTTATACAGAAACCAAGCATAGAGAGTATGGAGCAAGAAGTTACTAATTATATTGATAATAATTTAATGAACTGCTTAGGGGGATTTAACGAATATCAAGGATTTAATGTTAGGAAAGGGAAAATAAGTGTCTTAGTTGATATACAGAAATCTAAAGTTGTTACAAGAGTTGATTTTCCGGTAAGAATTGAAAAAGGAGATTTTAGCTTTGATTTTGATACTTTTTACGGGGAATATAATGCTCCTTTAGGCGAATTATTTGAAATTGCTGAGAAAGTTTACGATAAAGAGCAAGGAGATTATTTTTTAGAGAAAAAAACATTAGATATGATGAGTGTTTACGATGAAATACCCTATGTTGGTGAAGTTGACAGTTGTGTTGCTCCTGTATGGGTCAAATATACAGTGATTAAAGATTTCAAGAGAATAATAAGGGATAATACTTTATTTTATAAAATAAAAGGAACTGATTATGTCTTAAGCAGAGATAAAAATTCTTATTATGAAATTGATGCTGGTGTTGGAAATGCGAAAGATGTTCATGGTGGTTTCTTGTTTTCTGAAACATGGCCATTTACATTAGAAGTATTTCCAGAAGAAAATGGATTATTGAAAGGACATAGCGTAACTGAAAATTTAGGAGAGGCGAGGGGATTAGCAGAGGCCTTTGTTTGTATGAGCACTTATGAGTTTATTTACAATGTGCAATATCCTGTTTTGATAATATTAAATAAAAACGATTATACTTTCCAGTTCAGCAATATGGTTGTTATAGACAAGAATACCCCCAGAGTAAATAAAGATGAATTTTTCACAGTTGATAAGGAATATGACCAAAGATTCTGCCAAAAACAAATTGATTTTAATGTAGATGTTGTTGATGAAAAATTCAATGTTATTGATAAGGCAGATGTTAAATATAAATGTATAACGCACTCGTGCAAATTAGGACAAAGTGATAATGGTTTGTGGAAAGGACAAGTTCCTTTATGCATTAATGGGGAATTTGTTGGTGAAAAAGAAGGATATCATTTTGGTAGGGCACAGATTAGCACCAATGAGCCTGGAAGTGCTTTATTGGTATTAGAGAAATTGAAGAAAATCAAAGTTGATGTTATAGCAATAAGAGCTGGAAGCGGTGAAGTGAGAGAAGGTGAAAAAGTATTTATTGATTTAGAAGAAAAGAATAAGAAGTTTAGCAGATTTATAATTTATCCAGAGCAAAATGAAATTGAATTAATACCTGGAGTTTATACTGCTAAAATATTTATGACTAGTCCTGTTACTGGTGGATTAACTGTGCCTGAAAAAACAATTAATAACTGTGCTACTGTTCCTAGGGGAGCGTTTGGGGCTTTATTTGGGATAAATGAAGAAAAATGCGAGGATGTAACAATACCAAGTACTACTGTAGATCAAATGATGACTGGAACAAAAGACTTTACTTTTTTAGTAACTGAGAATGATCTTAAGAAAAACAAATTAATATTTTACGCTCCGTATTATGGTGTTGTGAAAGACGTTACTGATATTGGAAAATTAATGGAGCAAGAGGGAAAAAATCCTACTTTCGAATGAACAAAATTAAATTAATCGGGATATTTTGTATTTTTTTGATAGTTAGTTTACCTATCGCTTTTGCACAGACTATTAGTTCTGGTAGCAATTTACCAAATATAGACCCTAGAAATTATGCTGGTGGTGTGAATGATCCCAACTATGTAAGAGATTATTACTCAAGATATGGTAGTTATCCTCCCGGTTATTCTGCTGCTAGTCAACCAAATATTTATGCTGGTCAAGTTAATCCTTATATTGATCAAAATGGGAATGTTCTTCCTCAATATTCTCAAGTATATTATAAAGATGCTAATGGAAATATAATAGATAAATCAACTGGTAGGCCAGTATATCAAGCACAAGTCTATCCTTATTCAAGTTACCCTTATTCTGGACAGATTCCTTCTGGACAAGTGCAATTTAATACGGGGCCAAGTTTTATACCAAGTTATATGGATAGAGGTGGAAATTTATTGCCGGGCTATACAAGAGATTCTAATACAGGAGAGATAAGAGATCAAAATGGAAGAATTATTGCTACAAAAGACGAAGCTGATAGAATCGGTGCTTCGCTTAGGGTTGGAGCGGGTGAAATTAACTTTAATTATATAGGGCCAACTAATGGCAGTGGATTAAGTTTAGGTACAAGTACTGGTAATTTATTATTGAATGTTAATAGATATGAACCAATGGTTTTAACTGCTAATTTAATTGAAGAGCAGAGTGTTCCTGTTTATGCTTTTTTATCTGGAAGCATTGCTACTGCTCCTGGAATTGCTCCTAAAATAAGTTATATGGATGTTAATGTTATAGGAGGAGATGTACAATATGTTGCTGGAAAGCCAAGATTTAATCCACCAATAGCTTATACTTTGGAAGATTTGGGTTATGTTGAAACTTGGTTAAATAGAATTCCAAAAGAAACTCAAGTTCCAAATAAAATTGATTTGACCTTACAAGCAAGAGTTCAATTTGAAGGCGATAGTACTGTGCCAATATTTGGTGGGGAAGAGAGGAAAATTTTACAAGAAAACAGAAAAAGAGATATTTTCATTAGTGGCGGTTTTGCAAATCAAGATTTGAGAATTTTTGGAGGAAGAGCTTATTTGAGGGCCAAATATATTAGTGATAATAGGGCTTCTTTTGATGTTTATACTGGAGATGGAGTTTACATTGGGGAATTAAGTGCCAGTCCTGGACAAGAGACTTATCCAATTTCAATAGTTCCAGGAAGCAATTTTATAGGCGATCAATTAAGAGTTAGAGTTGAAAGAATATTTGGTGGAAATCAGGATAGTGTTAAATTTAATAATCTTAAAGGAAAAGATTATATTTTTAATAGAGGACAAGAAATTCAAGTTGAAAAAGAAGTTCCTGGAGAAGATAAAAGAATAAAACCAACTGGTTGGTTGGTGCAGGATATTTTTGTCCCTGGTTCTAGTACTGGACCAAATTTTCTCAATGCTAATCAACAAAATAGTGGTACTTCTCCTAGTTCTTCAAGTGGGTCTGGACAACCAGTAGCGATAACTGTGGGCGGACTAGTAACCTTAGATAATGAAAAACAACTTTCTGATGGTTCTGTAATTAAGGATAGTACTAACAATTTTTATAAAAGATATGGTGGGCAGTGGTATATTATTCAAGACGCAAATTCTGATGTTATAGATCCAGATGCTAGAAGGATAATTGTCTTTTCTAACATTAACCAACCTACTTTAGTAAAGGTTGGTGGGCAACCAACCATCGGTCCTACTTCAGATCTAAACATAGATAATACAAGGCGTCCAGTTGTTCCGTCAGGTATGGTTGTACTAGAACCATCAAAACAAGGGAGTTATGGTTTTTTAGCTTTAAGACAGGGGGCTTTATTGCCTAGTTATGGGAGTGCTAATTTTATTCCTAGTTTTGGGGGAGTTATACCTAATGTTGGTACTGGATATTCTAGCAGTAGTTATGGACAAGGCGATGAGTTATTATTAGTTTATAATAGTCAACTAGGTGCGTCTCTTAACGGTCAGCAGCTTATTGATTGGTATAAAGGAATTATTTTAGACCAAGGTGTTTTGGATGAGCTAAAAAGTTGCACCTCTTTTAATCGGTTGGGTTCTTTAGGTATCAATGATGTAGCTGCTTGTAGGTTTGTTAGCCAAAAAATTTTGAGTAATCCTAATTTAGGAAAAAATAATGATGAAATAATAAGAAAAATAACAGAATTAGTTAGTACTATTAAAGTTGATTTTGATATAGGAGATTTACCTAGTTTTGTATTAGAAAAAGGTGCCGGTATTAAAGCTAGCTTAAGAGTTGGCGGAAGTGTAATACCCTTTGCTGAGGGAGATAAACTTCCTTCAAGTCAGACTTGTAATGATGCAAATTCAAAAACGAATGACTATTCTTGTAAAGTTAAAACTATTCAAGATGATAAGGTTGTTATAACTCATTATGAACCAAGTACTTTAGGCGGTAATTGTGTTAGTGTAGATGAAACTTTATATTTAAATGCGAATACTTTAGGGCAAAGGTTCGATACATATACTAATCCTTTGGGTGGTTCTTTTAATATACCTCCAACTCCTGGAGTAAATTATCAAACTGGGACTAATAAGTGTGGTGGTTATATTGAACTAATGGAAATTTCTTCTGGTAGAAGTGTTGAAGTTACTGTTTTAGCTGGTCCTCCGAGAGGCTATGCTGAAGCGGTATTTAATTTACATATTCCAATTGAAAAAAGAGCAATTAACTTGAGTGTTGATAAGCTAGATGAGCAAATTAATTCTACTAAAAAAATGATTGAAAGTTTGAATAAAGTTATAGATAAGTTAGAGAAATTTGTAAGTGTTTGGATGAAAATTTGTTTAGCTATAAGTGCCTGGTTTACAATTGAAGCATTTTTAGTTGGGTTGCCTAAATATAATAAAGATACTTCTGCTGGACCACAAGCAGGGTATAGTACTGAGTTTAAATATGATAATAAAGATCCTAATGCTGGATTCTATGATTCTTATACTTCACAAACTATTCAAAAAGGTGCAACTACACAACCTTCTACAAGACCAAGTACACAACCACCAACTATGACTGGAAAGCCCGGCAATAAAATTGATGGCGTTGATGATGGAGGATTTTATTATTATGAAAGAGATAAGAGTGGAAACATTGAAAAGGATAAAACTACGGGGTTGCCTAAAAAAATACCTTTGAAAGAGGTTGGTGTATTGTACGATGATAAAGGAAACCAATATGAATATGACTATTTCAAGAAACAGATGGTTCCTGTTACGGGGATAAGTGGCAAGGATAGAAATCAAGTGCAAGTATTTACAGGAGGAGATGGTAAAAAAAGATTAATAATAACTACTGATAGCTTGGAAGATACTTCAAGTTGTTTAAGATACTATAGTGGTTCAAGGGCTGTTGATTTAAGTCAGTATAAACAAAAGTATGGCGATAAAGGGTATTATATGGTTTTTGAAGAAGGAGACACTTTACAGTTATGGCATAAAAGTGGGAATAATATAGACTTTAATAATTTACAATTGGGGCAAAATGAGTTAAGAGATCAAGTTGTTACAGAATATCCAAAGACAGGTACTGGTGCATTACAAAGCATTGTTTACAGAGGAGCCGAACAAAATTTAGGAGTAATAAGGGAAGCACAGATAAGAGGACAGTCAAGAGCAATGTTTTGCGGTAAGCCCTATCAAATAAATGATAGAGGTAGATTAGATAAGACTAAAGCTAAATGTGAGGATATTTTAGGAGAGAGTAAATGTAAACTATTGTTTAATGCTTGTGATCCTGTTGTTTGTCCAAGAAGCAGATGCAATTTAGGCGGGCAATATTATGCAACTGGTCCTGGTGGCGTTATTGGTAGTGGTTTAGTTGGCAGTTTATTGTTATGTCTGCCCAATATTAAAGATGGAGTTATAGTTCCAATTTGTTTATCTGGAATTTTAGCTTCTTTGAAAGGAATAAGAAGTCATTTGCAAAGCTATGTAAAATGCTTGGAAGCTGCAAGAACAGGACAAGTTTCTGTTGGTGTTTGTGATAAGGTAAAAAGTATATTTATTTGTGAGTTTATATGGAAAGAAGGATTAATGCTTTTGAATGCTAAGGCCGGATTAATAAATTTAGCAGGCGCTCAAGCTGGTGGTGGAGGAGAGTACTTTACTCAAGGTGTTGGTGGCAGTATACAGGAAGCCAATGAAGTTGTTAGTTTTATTGTAAATGATTATGCTGATGATGTTTTAGCTGCTTATAAAGGAAAAGGACTTCCAGAAATTGGAGCTGAAATTTGTAAAGCTTCAATTGCACAGAGAATTCCATTTATGGATGCTTTATTGGGAGATGCGGCTACACCTCCTGATCCACCACAATTTACTGCTCATTTTGAAGAAACCCCCTATGCTCCTACTTTAGGGAAGTCTAAGTATCAAGTTTATTTCCATATTTATGCAGGAACTCCACAGAGAGAACAAGGCTTAAACTGGATGGTTTACTTGAAGAGTTTTGGAAGTAGTCCTATATTAAGAGTTGGAGCTGGAAGTTTGCCTCCTGGTGAAAGTGCGGATGAGACTATTGATGTTATTGGTGATAAAGGCTATCAGCAAGTATGTGTTGTATTGAATGGAGTAGAGCAATGTGGGTTTGGAAAGATTGTAAGCAGTGATATGTTTTTGAATACTTTAAATGATTATATAACTAGTCAGGAATTAGGTGCTAATATTGAGACTGCCGTGCAATGCAAAGCCGATCCAACTTCTGTTGTTAGTACTGTTGGAAATAGAGGAATATTACCTGGTGGACCTAGTGTAAGAAGAGGATGTTTTGCAAGTAATCCTGGAATTGGAATAGGTCAGGAAAAATTCTGGAGAAAAATTGGTGGTTGTGGTAGTGATAAACAAGGAGTAAGCTTGGGTGATTGTTATGAATATGCTGATTGGCAAAGATATCCGGGAATTGAAAATCAAGTTTTGGACTTGAGTTGCGATGGAAACATATGTGAAGCGAATCAACAATGCAATGGTCAAAGGACATTTATAACTAGCCAAGGAAAGATGTGTTGTGAAAGAGGAAGTTGTGTTGATAAGGCCTATGTTGGTGAGATTAATAGTTTAACTGGGTTGTCTGGGGGATTAAGTGATGGTGATAAAGCAGCATTGGATGAAACAATAAGAAGAGATTGGCAGGGGGGTGGCGTAACTCAAGTTGGTCAAGTAGGTAGCGTGGGTAGGTCCTTCTTTGTAAATAATCCTAAAGAGGATGAGGCCAGATTTTATGTCGCTACTAGGATTTGTAGTGGTGAAGTAGTTCCTAGTTATGTTAATACTATGGTGGTTAGAACTAGCGAGTGTTTAGATACTGTAAATAAAATAAGTCCTGCTGGTCCGTATTATGCTCCAGCACATTATATGTTGGCTACAATTTATGATGATAAAAAAGAAGGTAATCTAAAAAAAGCCAAAGAAGAATATGAAAACTCCATTAAACAAGGAGTTAATACTGAATTGATTAGGGATAAAGTTGAGATTATTAAAAAGAGAATTGATGAAATTAAGAATGAATTAGAGAAAAGGCCACAAGAAGAAAGGAAGAAAGCTGAGGATGAAGCAAGAAAAAATAATGCTAATTTAATCAATCAAGAAATAAATCTTTTAATCATTCAATATTCTGGGTTTGATAGTGTTGTTAAAAACTTAAATAATGCCAAAACACAATTTACGGAGATTATATTAAATCAAGCTGAAGCTGCTCAAATTAGCCCTAACTACAATAGTGCTGTGGAAAATGCAGTAAAGTTTATTAATGAAATAAAAATAGCAAATGATAATAAATATAACGAAATAATTGGTAATCTCGAAATAGTAAAATCATTAATAGAACAAAACAAGTATGAAGAGGCAGCAAAAGGAATTGATGAAATTAAAAATAAAGTGGGTAGTTTTTCTGATATTCGAACAAAATTAGAGGAGGTAGCTAGAAATCTTCGTAGCACTATAGATAAAGAAAAGGGTAAAACCTTTGTAAATAATCTAATATCAAATGAGATGTTAAATATGTTACAAATTCCTCTTCAAAATTTAGGTGGTAAAATATCAAGTTTAAAAGTTTCTTCTTCCCAACAACCTCAGAATCCGTTAATAGTGGCTGCTCCGTCTCATAATCGTATTGGTGCCTAAATGAAAAAATTAAGCAAAGAAACAATATTGAAAGTAATTGTATTGGATTTATTAATTATATTTTTATTTTATTATATTTCTAAATTTTTTATTGATAAATCAAGAGGAATTTTATATGCTATGCAAGATTTAGGGTATCAATTTGGCGATATAAACAGCGTTTTAGAAACAAATCAATCTAATTTTAATCCTATGGTTTTACAAAATTCTTTAGAAATATTAAATTCATATTTCTCTAAATTATTTATTTATGTTATAGTTTTAGTGATAATCTTATTTTTAATATATGTAGTTATTAAAAGCTTAATGTGGAATTTGATTTGCAATGATAAACTAAAAAATTATAAAAAATACTTTTTTAAGTTTTTAGGGTTGGCTTTTATTGCTTCTTTGTTGATATTGCCTCTAAGTTATTTTATTTTAGTAAACAGCAGAGAGTTTTTATTGGAATTTATGTTTGGAGAAAATTTCTTATGGAGTCAATTTATGTATTCCATATTTTACTTTTTACTATTAACTTTTATATTATATTTATTAGCTACAGGCTATGTGTATACTAATAATCTAAGTTTTATAAACAGCCTAAAAGAAATATTTTCGTTTAATAAATTTTGGTTATTTTTGGTGTTTTTAGCGATGTTTTTAGCTAGTTTTTTAATAATTAGAATTGGGAATTTAATTAGCCAATCAATTTATAGTTCTTTTTTACGGTTTTTTTTAATTTTAATCGTTTTTATTTGGTATAGGATATATTTAGCTAAGAAATTAGCCCCTTAAGCTTTTCTTAGTAAGAAAACATTGGAAAAGAAATGTGCTGAGACCTAAAATTAAATCTTGTTTTTAAAATAATCTATTGTTTTTATAAGCCCGTCCTTAAGTGAAATTTCAGGTTTCCAATCTAGTTTCTTTAAAGCAAGAGAAATATCTGGTTTTCTTTTTTCAGGATCGTCTATAGGAAGCTCTTTGAAAATAAGTTTGTTTTTTGATTCAATGAGCCGTAAAATTTGAGTTGCAAGCTCTTTTATTGTAAATTCTCCAGGATTTCCTAAATTTATTGGGCCAAAATAAGGCTCTTCTAAATTCATGAATTTAATCAAAGCCTTAACTAAATCATCCACATAGCAAAAACTTCTTGTTTGTTCTCCACTGCCGTATATTGTTCTTTGGGTTAGTTGAAATATAAGGGTAAACCCCCATCAACCCCTTCAATAGAGATTTGCGGGGAACAGGATTCGAACCTGCGTAGGCACTAAGCCACTAGGTATCTTACTAGATATGGTCCTAAGCTTGGCCAATAAGAACTATGGTTCTTATCAACTCCATAGAGTTTAAATTTCTAGCCCGTTTGACCACTCCGGCATCCCCGCATATAAGAAACTGCGTTTCCCATCACTTTCTTATTTATTGCCGCGTTTCTTATTAATTACCTAAAACCTTAAAGAAATAGCGATTTAAAAAATTATTTATTCATAAGAAACTACGTTTCTTATCATCTTCCTTTTATAATAACATTATTTTTATTGATTTCCTATTGATTTAGTCTTTTAAAGAAATGTTTCTTTTGCCAGGCATATTTTCTTATTCTTTTAGTCTTTCCATAACCGCAGTATGAACAAACGCCCTTCTTTTTATGATATGTGGGATTTCCACATCTTCTACAAGGGAAATGTAATTTTGCCCTCGCTTTTAATCCTTTAGAAGGAGTTCCTTTTGTCATTTTATTCTGCAGGGGATATTAATATGATTGTATCTCCTCTCAAAAATACTTTGCCTATTTTTCTCTTAACTTGATTTTCTTCTAGTTCTTCTGCATTATCTAAAACAGTATTAATATGAATATCGAATGCCTTTAAAGTTCCTATAACTTGTTTTCCGTTTTTTAGTTCAACTAAAACTTTTTTGTTTCTTGAAGCATTTAATGCGTCTAAAGGTCTGTCAGATTCCATCACTAAAACCCCCTACATAAGAAACTACGTTTCTTATCAACTTCCTTAATAAGAACCAAGGTTATTATCAACTCCTCAGTTTCTTATCATCTTTCTGTTTTAGGATGATTTACAGTAGTTTATAAAGCTTTTTATTGTGGTTGTTTATTAGAAAAGTATATAAATCATTTTTTTAGAATTTAGTTTATGGCAATTTCACAATTTAGATCAAGAAGAAAGAGATCTGGTGGAAGATATGTTAGTTTTAGCAAAGGTAAAAAAATAAAAAATAAAGGAAATTTACCTAGTTTGACTATCATTGGCGAAAAAAGAAAATTAAAAGTAAGGATTAGAAATGGTGGTTCTAAGTCTAGATTATTGCAAGTTAATACAGTCAATCTTTATGATCCAAAATCAAAAAAATATATCCAAGCTAAAATTGAGACTGTGGTAGGTAGTCCTAGTGATAGAAATTTTATCAGGAGAAATATTATGACTAAAGGAAGTGTAATAAGAACTGATAAGGGAAATGCTAGAATTACTTCTAGGCCTGGTCAAGAAGGGGCGATTAATGCTGTTTTAATTGAGAATAAGTAACTGTTACTTCTTAGTTATTAAATTAATACCGAAAGCTTTATAAATAACTACTTTGTTCTATTTATAAACTTTATTGTGATTGGAAATAAATATTTTAGGTGGGGGGTTTTATGCCGACATATATTAAGAAGTGCCCAGAATGCGGTGGGATTAATCTAGTTCTAAATAAAGAAAAAGGAGAAGTAATTTGTAGAGATTGTGGTTTGGTTATTGAAGAAAAGATGGTTGACTTTGGGCAGGAATGGAGAGAATTTGATTCTGATCAAGCTGATAAGAAAAGAAGAACTGGTGCTCCTATGACTTATACTAAGTTTGATAGGGGATTAGGAACTGATGTTGGACAAAAAGGAGATATTTTTAGACTAAGTGGAAAAGGAAGAAACAAGTTTTTTAGATTAAGAAAATGGCAATATAGGATTTCTACCGCTATTGAGAGAAACTTAAAATTAGCTTTAGCTGAATTAAAAAGAGTTGCTAGTTATTTGAAATTACCTAAATCCGTTGAAGAAGAGGCCTCTAGAATTTATACTATGGCTGTGCAGAGGGGATTAGTTAGAGGAAGATCAATGGAGAGTGTGGTTGCAGGCGCACTATATGCTGCTTGCAGAAGACACGAGGTTCCTAGAACTTTGGATGAGCTATCTGAAGCTAGCGGAATTGATAAAAAAGAAATTGGAAGAACTTACAGATTTGTTACAAGAGAATTGGGAATAAGAATCTTACCAAGTAATCCTATTGATTATATTCCTAGATTTGCAAGTGCTTTGAAATTAACTCCTGAAACGCAGAGCAAAGCTGTTGAAATATTAGAGATGGCTGAAGATTCAGAATTAACTTCTGGAAGAGGGCCAACGGGAATTGCTGCTGCAAGTTTATATGTTGCTGCTTTGATTAATAATGAGAAAAAAACACAAAGAGAAGTTGCTGACATTGCGGGTGTTACAGAAGTTACTATAAGAAACAGATATAAAGAACTATTGAAAAAATTAAACTTGAAAGATAAAGTTAAGAAAGTTAAAAAAATAGCTGCTTAAAGGAGTGTTAGGAAAAAAATGCAAAGAACTATACTTATTGAATACAGTGGAAGACCGCATAGTTTTAGGACTAAAGGACAAAATAACAGAGAGATGACTGAAGATCCTTCATATTTAAGACTAAGGCAAGCTTTTGTAGATTATCTTTGTGCAAAGGCAGGTTCAGTTGCTGTTCTTGAAGTTCATGGAGTATTGGAAATTAAAGTTGTTGATACAATACCAAAAGTCAATATTAGACAAAGAATGATGGCGGAGAATGCTTAGAAGGTTGGGGGTAAAAAATGACAAATGAATATGCTTGTCC
The DNA here is from genome assembly GCA_016188045.1 of Candidatus Woesearchaeota archaeon. Taxonomy (GTDB): domain Archaea; phylum Nanobdellota; class Nanobdellia; order SCGC-AAA011-G17; family JACPIM01; genus JACPIM01. Next base: position 67,063 of record JACPIM010000003.1, read on the forward strand.
GAAAAGGAATGAATGTAGTATTAAGTTTGAAGATGAAGTGTGTGATGCCGCAAACCGCAAAAAAGCATTATATATGCACTTGTCCGGAATATATTCGTTTAGCATCTCAAGATGATTTGGGATTGAGTGAGGCATTTCCCTGCGCAAAACAAGTTCCTGGACAGACTACAGTATTATTTGATGGAGATAAAGAAGGAAATGTTTTACTTGAGGATGTTTGCGCTGTTGATATTGATGGGGGCCTTGGGAGTCTAGCTAAAATGCCGGTACATACACAAAAGGTGATGCTTAGTGGTTATTGGCCTGAAGAAGATGGTCGTTGGTAATTTTTCTTATTTTGTTTGGAGTTTTAAAAGATGAATCATCAGACTGTAGCGGATAAGGCAATTGAACTATTAACTGATTTGCCGGGGGTTTCAGCACTAGTTCTTTATGGTTCTGTGGCTGATGGTAGTCATAGAGCTGATAGTGATATAGATCTTGCTGTAATTTTGTTGAATGAAATGAGAGCAGCTAATTGCGATATGGAGGGCATACCGTTTGATACTAGAGAAAAGGTTAGAATTGCAGTAGATGGTCTAGAAAGGACGTATGGTATTAGAGTTCACGTTCCTATATATTTTGAATCGCAATACAAGAAGGGGATAGAACTTTTTTCAGGAAGAAAGACTCCACCAGATTTATTACATGTTGTTGGAAAAGAGTTTTCGGTTGCATAACTATAAAATAATATTCATAAAATCTTTAGCTAAAATCGTGTTTTTAAATATTTTTTTTGCTTCTTTTTCTAAAATATCTAAATTTTTATATCTTTGTGAAAAATGAGTTAAAATTAATTTTTTAGATTTTGATTTTTTTGCTATTAAGGCCGCTTGCTCTGCTGTTAAATGCTGGTATTTTTTTGCTTTTTCTTTTAAATCATTTGCAAATGTTGATTCTGCAATTAATAAATCTGAATCTTTAGCTGCTTTTATGCACGAATTATCCAAAATTGTATCTGATAAGTAGGTTATTTTTTTTCCTTTTATTAAGAAAGTTGAATCTTTGGCTTTTATCTTTTTGTTATTGTAAACAATATCTTTTCCTTTTTGTAATTCTCCCAATAAAGGATGTTTAGTTAAATTAAATTTTTTTAGATACTTTAAGTTCATTCTCCTTTTTGGTTTTTCTATTAAAGAGAAAGATAAGCAGGGGGCTGAATGTTTTAAGTAAGCTGCTTCTAAATAGAAATCTTCATTTTCAAAGAACTTGCCATTAACTTCATGAACTTTGTATTTTATCTTATCTTTTAATAAAAAAGAGTTCATTATTTTTTTTATGAATATTTTCGAGTTTTTAGGGCCATATATCTCTAATGTTTTTTCATAGTTGTTCGCTCCCAGAGTTTGGATTAATCCTGGAATGCCTAGTATATGGTCTCCGTGCCAATGCGAGATAAGTAATCTGGTGATTTTACTAGGTGAGAAATTAATAAATTTTAATTGCCTCTGAGTGTTTTCTCCACAGTCTAATAAAATGTTTTCTCTATCATAATTTATTAGGATGCCAGGATGGTTGCGTTCTTTAGTTGGAACCATCGCACTAGTTCCCAGAAAGGTTATTTTCATAACTATATATCAATTAAAAAGCTTTTTAAATAGTTTGTGCTTAGGTTATTGTATGGCTGAAAAAAAGATTAAGGCAGCATTTTTAAGAGAAAATGTAGTTTCTAAAACAAAAGAAGCTAAGGATGTTTATAGCCAGAGCAGATTTGGAGAAATAAAAGAAGAAGAGATAATATATTCCTTAGTTGAAGCTATGTATTTGTTAGAGAAAAAAAAGATAAGTATTATTGACGATAAGGGTAAAAAAATTAGTATTGACGGTTTTAATAGGAAGGCTAGGAAAATTGAACCTAATTTCGGGGTTAGATATAGTGTTTTTAAGGATTTAAGGAACAGGGGCTATATTGTAAAAACTGCTTTGAAATTTGGGGCTGATTTTAGGGTCTATGATAGGGGAATTAAACCTGGAGATGATCATGCAAAGTGGATTGTTTATCCTGTTCATGAAACTGAAGTCATGAGTATGTATGAATTTAGTGCTAAAAACAGAGTTGCTCATAGTACTAGGAAGAATTTATTGCTTGCTGTTGTTGATGCAGAGCAAGATGTAACGTATTATACCGTGACTTGGATTAAACCTTAACAATCTTTAAATAGTTTATAGACTTCTTATTTGATATGGTTGATTTATCTTTAGTTAAAGAAAGGATATTAAGTATTGTTAAGAGTGAAGGACCGGTTTTGCCTGTTCAGATTTCTAGAAAATTAGACAAAGATACGATTTTTGCTGGAGCGGTATTAAGCGAATTAGTGAATAATAAATTAATTTTTATAAGCAGTGCCAAGATTGGTGGAAGCCCGGTCTATTATGTTTCAGGACAGGAGAGCAAATTAAGCATATTATACGGCTATTTGCCCGGAAAAGAAAAAGAAGCTTATGAATTATTAAGAACAAGACAGATTTTAAAAGATAGTGAATGCGAACCTGGAATCAGGGTTGCTTTAAGAAGTATTAGAGATTTTGCTAAACCATTAGATATCAATAATGAAGTTTATTGGAGATGGTATTTGATTAATGAAGAAGAAGCTTTGACTCTTTTAGGGAAATCGTTAAAATCCCAAAAAGATTTATTGGAAAGACCTAAAATTGAAAAACCGGCAATATCTGATAAAGTTGAAATAAAGAAGAAGGAATTTGTCGATAATAGAGAAGATTTATTCTTTAAAATTATTAATAGTTATTTTAAAATTAAAAATATTGAACTTTTAAACATTAATAATACAAGAAAAAACAGAGAAGTTGAAGGTAATGTTAGAGTAAAATCTGAACTTGGGATTTTGGATTTTTATTTTATAGCCAAAAATAAGAAAAAAATAAATGAAGCTGATTTAAGCTTGGCTAATGATAAAGGAAGGAAGCATAAAATGCACATTCTTTTTTTAACTAATGGTGAATTAAGCAAGAAAACGCAGAAATATCTTGAGGATAATTTGAAAGGCAGCGTTATTGTGAGAAGAATTTGAACCAAAAGGTTTAAATATTTATACTATTGGATAAATAAATGAACTAAATGGTACATTTAATTGAACTATTAGGTAATAGGAGTATAGTTAAATTATTAGACTTTTTTATTTCTAATCCTAAAAAAGAATTCTCCCAAGTAAAGATAAAAAATAAAACTAAATTATCAAAAGCAACCTTAACCAAGTGGTTATGTAAACTTGAGAAAGATGAATTTATTAAAGTTAAAAAAGAGGGTGTTTCTAAATTATATAAATTAGATAATGATAATCTTATTATAAAACATATAAAAATAATAAATAATATAACAAAGTTAAAAGAAGTGGTAAGATTAAGCAAAAAACACAATATAAAAATATGGTTATATGGTAGTGTTGCTAGAGGGGAAGATACAGAAGAAAGCGATATTGATCTTTTATTAATAGGTAATATCAAAAAAGAAGACATTATAACGGATATAAATAAATTATCAGATAAAATAAATAAAAAAATTCAAATCAAAATATTTACCCCATTAGAATGGTATGTTTTAAGCAAAAAAGATAAAGCTTTCTACGAAAGAGTAGAAAAAGATAAAATAGAATTATGAATATGGACATAAATGAATGTTTGGAAAAAAATTATTTAATAAAAATTAAACCTGCCACTGATTTAATTGAAAAAGAATTTAATGAAGCAAGATATGATTTAGAAAAGGCGGAAAAGGCATTTGAGAATGAAGATTATAAGTGGGGCATTATCAAATCTTATTATTGTATATTTCATTCTGCCAGAGCAGTTTTGTTTAAATTAGGTTATAGAGAAAAAAGACATTTCGCTATTGGAATTATTTTAGAAGATTTAAATAAAAAAGGAAAACTTGAAATAAAATATATTAATTATTTTAATGCAGCAATCTCTTCAAGAGAGGATGCTGATTACCATTATGTTTATTCTAGAGAAACAGCAGAGTACAATTTGGAAATAGCAAGAGAATTTCTTGAAAAAATGTTGGGGTTAGTTAGGAAATAAGCGTTTAGAATGTAATTTAAAAGGAAGCGTTATTTTCAGAAAATTAATCTAATATGACCTTATTTCTTATTGCTCTACTGTTTTGATTATAACTAAAAGCGAAAGTTTTTTATATTGGTATATTTTAATATACTAAATGGGAGAATTAGAAAATCAATTATCTTTAAATAATTTAATTAAAGCGAGGCCTTACTTGGTTCCATATGTATTTACTGAGAGGTATTTTGATATATTAAAGGCTAGGATTCAGAATAAGAAATTATCCTATAACGAACGCTATTATTATAATCATTTTATCAAAAAGAAACTACAAGGAATGTTAAAACTATTTGATATAACTAATAAAATACAAGGTAAGGAATTTATAAGAAAAGAGAGACTTAAAAAAGCAATCGGCTTGTTAAAGAAATATTCTAGAAAACATAAAAATATGAAAATTCTGATATCCGGCTCTTTTTTATACAATAAAGAATATAATGACATAGATATTTTTATAATATCAAAGCATAATAAAGAAGATTATCGGGATGGATTGATACATATAAACTATCTTCCTGCAGATATTGAAAAAACTATTTTCTTTAAATCAATATATTCATTAAGTGTTGCTAATTTTAAATCTGAAGAAGAAATAAAAGAAAAATTTATGGTTGAGGATATCCTCCATTATTATGAACTTGTTGTTCTGCTTTTAATCCAGAAAGATAATTATATTCACGAATTAAGAAATTTAATAATAATGGCAGAATACGTCTCTAACAAAGTGGTGCTTAATTCCATGCAATTAAAAACAGTAACAGATAAAATAATTAATAGTAAAGATCCAATAGAAGTAATTAATAATTATATGCTTATTAAAATTGTTGGTTCTTATGATTTTGCAGTATTGAAAAAAGCTTTAAAACAATTCATAGAAAAAAATAGCAAACCTGAAAAAGGACAGAAACTGTATGAAAATTGGAAAATATATAATAAGACTTATAGAGAGGTATTAAAAATTGTTACATGAAGAGGCCAGGAGGATAATAAAAACAATTTTAGGAGATAATATTAACTTTGAAGGACATTTTGATCTTGTTTTTGATAGTTTAAAAGATAATAAACAGAGACAACTTGTTGAATGGGTTAAAGAATGTAAAGAAGGAAAACATATTGCATTAAGTTCTGATAAGATAAGGGGGTTATTGGGATTTATTTTGAGATTTAGAGATACTAATCTTAGAGCAATTTTGACTAAAAAAAGAATGAATATTTTATTGCTTTGTTTTTGGACAAACACAAATATTATGAGAATGAAAGAAGCAAATTAGGGATTTAATCTTCTTAGTTCTTTTGTCTTAAAGGACTTTGGCAAATATTTTAAACAAGCTTTTACTATTCTGTTTTATTTACAGTTTCTGTAGATTCACGGCCTAAGGAAACATATTCTTATGGCTTTTTATGATTTTTGCTTTTAATTCTTTTATACTTACATAATACGTATAAATAACTTACATAATACGTACTATAATAAAGTTTATATATTAATTAACTTACAATAAACGTAATTTATGGGTAGGAAACGTATAATGTATGTTAAAGAGAGAGAAATACCTACTCAAGAGGCTCTTAAGAATGCTATTTCTTTGTTGAATAATCTAAGCAAAAAAGAAAGAAAAGATCTTGAAAATATAAAAAATATACTTTCTCCCATTCTTGAGAAATATGAAGCCATTGATTTAGAAGCTAGGGAAATTAAAATTCCTATTGCTATTTTTATTAATGAACTTACTATATTAGAAACAATTGTTAAATATCTTAAAGAAGAAGAAAATCTCTCTTTGAGAAATATTTCTATTTTATTAAAAAGAGATGAAAGAAATATCTGGCATACTTATGATAATGTTAATAAAAAACGTCCTAATCGCTTAAAATCTGAGATTTCTGAGATTTTTATTCCTGTTTCTATTTTTGAAAATAGGAAATTATCTGCCTTTGAAAATTTAGTTTCCTACCTAAAGACAGATCTTGGACTTAGATTTAGCGAAATTGCAACGTTACTCGGAAGAGATGCTAGAACAATTTGGACAATTTGGAGCAGGGCTAGAAAGAAGAATGCAAAATAGAACGTTAACGGAATATAGGAATAGGAGGAATTGGTTACTTAGAGAAATAAAGAGATGCGAGAAAAACATTAAAGAGATTAAGAAGCAAATTAACCGCGTACATAAGTCTTATGAGACTAATAAGATAGGTTATGAGCAATATATAATATTATTAGCCGATAGGTATAATGGTAAGACCTTAAGTCAATGGAAAGAGAATAGAGAAAAGTTACAAAAATTATATGAAAAACATGTAAATGATTATGATAAAGGCCTTTCTTTGAGTTTATTACTTATAATATTAACTTTAGGTCTATTGCCATTGATTATTTTAGGGGATTTTAATGGTTTAATGGAGATTACAGGTAGTGCTGTTGAACAAATTTATGGCTTTGGAGTTCCATTAGAAGTGGATGAAGAAGTTATAAACACCACTACACCTTTTGAAGCAACAACGTCTACAACAATAATATTGCCAATTGAAAATTATACTATACCGATTAAAAATATAACTGCTCCAGTATTAATTAAAAACATTCCGAATATTGAAATACAAAAGAATAGTTTTGCTGAGTTGAGTGTTTTGGAATACTTTGAAAATGCAGAAACTGTGTTTATACTTCAGATAGAAAATATATCCACTAGCAGTTCTGGCTACAATATTAAAATACTGCCCGATAAAGAATTTGTAGGGATAAGAACATTAGGGATAATGGCTATCAATGATCTGGCTAAGATAGAGAGTAACTTTTTTAATGTATCTGTTTTGGAAGTGAGAGCACCAGAACTAGTTAAAAAAATTCCTGATATTAGTATTAATAAAAACAGTTTTATTGAACTAAATATCTTGGAATATTTCCTCAATGCAGATCAATTTTTCTTACTTCAAACGACAAACATAACAACCTCTATTTATGATCATACAGTAAAGATACAACCTGATGTAGGGTTTATTGGAACGAGAACAATGAAAATTATTTCCACAAATGAACTTGGAAAGGCAGAAAGTGACTTTTTCAACTTATTTATTTTAGAAAATGTTACTGAAATTCCTGGTGAAGAGGTAACGACTACAAGTACAACAACATTGTTAGAAGGAACATCTACTACTACAGATATTATATTAACAACAACTTCAACAATAGAAATAACTTTACCAGAAACCACTACAACCTCAACAACTAGTACAAGCATTTTATCTGGATTCGGTGAGCAAGCATTTACAGTACAACAAGCAGAAGGATTATGGACTTTATATTTTAACAATACAGCATCAGGAGGATCTTGCCCTACTAACAGTAAATTAATGTATACATCTGTTTCAGGAGCTACTGCGATAACTTGGCCTGGTGATTTTGATAGCGGCTTGCCTGGTGGTGCAGATGCTGGACAATGGGCACCTGGAAAACCAAATAGGGGAAATACGACTAATTCATTTGAAATAAATACCACTACACAGACTTCAAGAACAAGCGATAGCTTTGGCTCTGGATGGCTTTATGATGGTAATTTGACTGGATGGGTTCTTAGTGATGGAAACTTTACGTTTAACTTGTCAATAGTTGGTGGAGCAATGGTTGAGACTGTTATTGCTGAAAGAATCTTTGCAAGAGCTAGTATTGTAACTTGTAGCGGTGGGGCTTTTACTCATGTTAAAGATTTATTTACCACAGGGTGTACTGGTGGTTCTTGTGGTGGTGGTCAAGGTGGATGGAGGGCTAATGAAGGTGCAAGAATACAACATCCTGGTGTTAATATTATTAACAATACATATGTTAATGTTACTGCTAATGATACCAGTAGCCATCAATTTAGTGAAGGACAATGGCTATTTATTGAATTAGGATTTGGTGATGGTGGTAGTACTACAAACAGAGCAATAGGGCTTAGGTATAATCTAGTTGGTTCCTATGTGATTACTCCAAATATGGCTACTACTACAACTAGTACATCATCATCAAGTACATCTAGTAGCACTTTACCCCATGCTAATCTAACTTTATATCTTAGAAATTCAACAGGAGTAGAATTATACAAGAATATAACAGCTTTAACAAATGAATCAATAAATATCACATCTTCATTTCCATATCCTGGTGATGCCAATATGACTTTGTATGTAATG